>NZEU01000040.1 GCA_002689135.1 Porticoccaceae bacterium | reverse complement strand
GTCTTTCAATTCAAGACTGATGCAGATTCTGATGGTGGATCACCTACCGTATATCTTGACAATATCTACTTCCATGGAACAGTAAGTACTGAGCCGACGAGTGCTATTACTGTGCTGTCTGATGTGGTTTATGATGCAGCTTTGCCGAACCGTGTGAAAGAAGGGGTTACGGTGAAGGGGTACGTTGATTCTGGTGGTCTTAGGTGGGTTAGACCACCAATTTCTGGTGAAGCTGTGCCAGCCACATACGGTACCGCTGGCGGTGCAGATACTGAAACTATTGGTACCTTGTCTTTCCGCAAGATGAGACGCAACTTAGCGGTATCACTTCCTGCTAGGTTTGCGGATGATCCTACTGGACAGTCTTACACTCACAACACAGGTTGGACGGCAACAGGGGATGCGCACTCGTACTGTACGTCGATGAATGGGCGTCTTGCTACTGCAGCTGAAGTAAAGACTAATCTGGTTCCACATCTTGCTGCGGGTACGTGGGATGCGACGTTTGGATGGCCGAGACACCACTATGATCATTATTGGACTGCAACTGGTGCTAGGGAATATGCCAAAGAGTTATGGCCTGCTTGGACGGAAGGTTCTACTGTTGGGGACGCTGAGGCAGCCGGATTTTCAGGCTTTGAGGGAAATAAAAAGGTGTATGGTACTAGTAATGACCAAGTTACTGCAGGTGTGCTTGTTGACGGAGCACCAATGGATTATGTAAGACTTGCGACGATTAACTATGCAAGTGCCACCCAAACAGAAACTGTGGTAAACGATATTGATGATGTAGATGCGTCACAGAACTGGGCGAATTATTATCCATTGTGTGTAGCACCACTAGAATGAGGTTGGTTCCAGGAGCACAGCCATAACTTTTGTTGGTGCGTGTAATTAATATATCCCGGGGAAGAGAGAATCTTCCTCGGGTTTTTTTTAAAGAGAACGATATGAAAGAAATAACGGATCGATTCAAAAAGCCCGATGTTGAT
Organism: Porticoccaceae bacterium; assembly: GCA_002689135.1. Lineage (GTDB taxonomy): Bacteria > Pseudomonadota > Gammaproteobacteria > Pseudomonadales > Porticoccaceae > TMED48. The sequence continues at coordinate 56,396 of NZEU01000040.1, read as the reverse complement.
AATCCGATTGTTCCAGAGTCTAGGATATGGGTAATATGCGTAGGACCATGATATCTTTCTACCAGTAAGGGCCATATTGCTTGGCCCAAGTTGGTTTTAGAAATATACAAAAGCAGCCAATCAATACTAAATTAAAATTATGCAAGAAATACAAAGTCGGACTGATGTAACTGTCGAGCAATTTCATAATTATATTGTTAAAGAGGGTCAACCTGTTGTCCTGAAAGGACTCACAAAAGACTGGCCCTCTGTTGGTAGGAGGAGCCGATCGTCAGAGGCCCTGTCCGAATATGTAATACGGATGTGTAATGATCACCCTGTGACAGTACTTGTTGCGAGTGGGTCTGAGGGTGGGCGCTTTTTTTATACAGAGGATTTACAAGGCCTTAATTTCAAAAGAGCTAGTGCTACATTACCGGCCGCCATTAAGCGTTTGCTCGAGCTAAATGAATTATCAGAACGACCTTCTCTATCGATTCAGGCCATTTCAGTCAGAGATGTCTGCCCCGACTTTGAGGAGAATAATCCCCAATTTCTTCTTGCTGATGTTGCACCAACACTCTGGGTGGGAAATCAAGGAATCGTTGCCCCTCATTTTGATATACATAATAATCTTGCATGTGTGGTTGGAGGACGTCGGCGCTTCAGCTTATTCCCGCCTAGTCAGATAAATAATCTTTATCCTGGTCCGGCTTTATTTACGCCTGCTGGAGTACCCGTGAGTATGGTAGATTTAGCAGATCCAGATTTTACAAGATTTCCACGCTTTCGTGACGCTCTTCAACATTCTCAAGAAGCCGTGTTAGAGCCAGGAGACGCAATTTATATTCCCTCGCTGTGGTGGCATGGAGTAAGGTCTCTCGATCCTTTTAATATGCTTGTCAATTATTGGTGGGGAGGCATGTCCGGTAATCGAGTATCACCTTATGAGAGCTTGTTACATAGCATGATGAGTATTAAGAACCTTGATGTTGAAATTCGACAAGCCTGGAAGACGTTCTTTGATTATTATGTGTTTGGATCTGATTTTGATCTTGACGGTCACCTGCCGGCCAACCTCCAGGACCTTGTATCCACCATGAGCTTTGATCAAACGACGCGCTTACAGCGAATGCTTTCCAATCGGCTGATTAATGCTGAGAACGGTATGCAAAAAAACAGCGTCATATGACTGAAAAGGGAATTCAGGCGATGGCTTTGCAATATTTGTCTATAAAGTGCTGATGCTTCGGAAGTTGCGTAACTCGATTTATTGCTTGGCTTTCAATATTATTCAAGAAAAAGGTTAGCTCTGCATCAGCCATCATATTGACGATCGGGTGGTAGTGCGCTGGCATCAATCCTTGTCCTAGCATAACCTGTGCCCATGAATTCTCTGCAAAAAGGTCGCGATCTTTTTCAAATATTCGCCCGGATTCTCGAAATAACTCAAGCCTATGACGGAGGGTTTCTGGAATCGCCATCGACCTACAGTGATTCCAGAAGTTAGTATCGGTTCTCTTAGTCAAGTGGTAATGAAGCACAATAAAGTCACGGATAAAAAGGAACTCCTCCCGCATTTGATGATTGAATTCATCTTTATCAGCTACTTTTATTCCGTCAAACGGAAACATCTGTAGTAGCCTTATTATTCCTTTTTGTACCATATGAATGCTGGTGGACTCCAAGGGTTCAACAAAGCCAGCGGCTAATCCCAGTGCGATGCAGTTCTTATTCCAGTGGAGTTTTCTTTGACCAGTACGGAACTTGATTAAGCGGGGTTTGGTAAGGGCGTTACCATCTACACTTGAAAGGAGAACAGATTCTGCATCTGCGTCAGTGATATAACTGCTACAATATACCAAGCCATTACCGACCCGAGACTGCAACGGTATTCTCCACTGCCATCCGGCATCTTTTGCAATTGAGCGCGTGTAGGGCACAGGTTCTGAAGTAGCGGACGTTTGTATTGCAATCGCCCGATCGCATGGCAACCAATTCGACCAGTCATCGTATTCCGTGTTGAGTGTTTTATCGATAATGAGACTGGCGAAGCCGCTGCAGTCAACGAAAAGATCACCCTCAATTCTTTGACCTGAGTCAAGCCTGACAGCGGATATAAATCCGGAAACCTCGTCAGTAACAACATTAATAATCTTTCCTTCGAGTCTCCTTACATTACTTTCCTCTGCTATTTTCCGCATAAAGTTAGCATATAGCCCAGCATCAAAGTGATAGGCGTAGTTGAGTTTCTCGTTATTCACCGATACTGCAAAGCGATCGGACTTGGCGGCCATAAGTTCGGTGCAGTAATTTCCGTAGTCACCACTCAATCCAAGCTTTCTTGCCTTTAGCCAGAAGTGATGGAAGCCGGCAGCCCAACATCCTTTCCCCGTTACACCAAAAGAGTGAATATATTTATCGCCGAGCGCTCCCCAGTTCTCAAATGAAATGCCTAGCTTAAAGGATCCGTGAACAGCGGACATAAATTCTTGTTCATTTATCTTTAATAGATGATGGAGAACCAGCATGGTGGGAATTGTTGCTTCGCCGACTCCAATGGTGCCTATCTCATCTGATTCGATTAGGGTTATCTGAAGGTTATCACCTAATAACTTTGCTATTGAAGCGGCTGCAAGCCAGCCGGCAGTGCCTCCTCCTACAACGACAACTTTTTTAACGGGCTTGTTTTTCACGCACACCTCATTTTAACGTTTGTCTTCAGGCTAAATTCCTCGAGAGGTTTAGTTTTATCCGTTCAGCGCTTTTAAAATCAATTGGATTCAAGATTCCTCGAGCTTGCTGAGGAATGTGATCAAATTTTCCATCGGCCGCCTCAAAAACATAGTGGTCAAATAAATCGCGCCATACTTGTCGCTGATCCTCCGGCAGTTCTCTCAATGCAAGGATTGCATGCTGAAGAGCACCCAACGGCGAGCCGAGGTATTCTGGTGAATTTCTCCACCAATAATTTATAAGAATATTCATAGTGTCCAATGCTTCAACATGGTGCCACCACATGCTCGGGATAAATATGGCATCACCTGGTTCTAATTGCACATATTGGGCAGTTTCCAGAGCATTTTTAAACTTAGGGAAGGTAATATAGTCTGGATTTGCAAAGTCAACCATGCTTACGGGTTGCCCAGCAGGAGTAAAATCTAGTGGGCCAATATATAGATTTTTAATTTGTTCTGGCGGAAACAGTATAAATTTCCTCTTGCCCGCAACGGAACAAGCGATGTTACTTGCGAAGTCAAAGTGGGCGGCTATTCGACTTTGGTTTCCAAGCCATATGCTAACGAGCGGTTTTTTTTTCATAAGGTGTAAATTGTTCTCTTTTCGAAAACCGGGCAACCAATGGTCAACATTTGTTGATGAAACATAAAGCATCTGGGGTTTGTGGAGCGACTGATTACTGATAATTCTTTTTAGTGCATCACTAAGTGACATTCTGATTGAGCTAAAATTAAACCCGTCCATTGCACTATTATAAAAAATTCGACCTGATGTCTCTGGAGAACCTACGCATGCAGTTACCGATCGATTAACATCGAACTTTTGCAGATAATTAGCGCCAGCGCGCGCTCCTTGATGGTTTTCCCTCACAAATGGCCATTGAGAAACGAGACCTCTTAAAACTAAAGGTTTTTTCGATAGCATCAAGTCCTCAGGTATATGATCGGCAGTTGCTCCAGCAAATTCCTCGACTTTTTCATTTACATTAAGCATCGACGTGAACCTCAATTAGCGACCTCTTTTTCTGAGACAAACTGTTTGTTTTTTGCTCTTATTAAAAAATTTTTCTTTTCAACCAATGTGCTGATTCTTGAATAGGACGCTAAACACATGTAAATAGAGTGTAAAAAATTATTACTATGCAGGGAGGATAGTGATTCCCCATCCAGTTTATGGAGCTTATCTTCATTCAGTGCATAGAATCCGGTTAATTTCCTCTGTGAACCGTCTTCTAGGCCCACTTCTACATTACAGGATTCCAAAAGCTCGAGTTCGAGAAGTGCACTAGCGAAATCTTTGTTATGCTGATGACCTTTATGTATGGCTTCTAGTTTCTTAACAACATCTTGCAGGTACTTACTGGGCTCTCCAGAATCCTGAAATAAACGAATTCCTTTATTTTTAGTGACTCTAGCACTATCCATGTCAATCGAGACAACAGGCCTTTTTTCGCCCTCAATCGAGGATTGAAAGCTGATAAAAAACGGAGATCGCTCCATCATCATCGGCAGGTAGTGGGCACCCCAGCCGTGAGATTCTAGGAATAAATTTTCATCTTGTTCAAGCCCAAGGAGCGCTGTTGGATAAAACGACCCGGTCTCAGGGTCTTTGGCAAAAAATATAGGGAAATGGTGCTGAACAGCCCTGAATTCTGGAGGAAAAACCATAACATGCATCATTCCGTCACCCATTGCATAGCTCTTTTCTGCGATTACACAATGGTCTAGATGCTCAGTGCTGGTCAATAGTCTATAGTCTGGCAACTTCTGTTCCTAAATCTGTCGTTGTTGCATATGAACCGAGCATATCCTAAATGGTATGCATTCCTTGTGAGTAAATTTTATTAATTAGCTCTCGATTTGTCGGCAGGATTGAGCAGAGCTTTCTGCTTTGTTGATTATTGTTTTCAAAGCACTGACTGGCAACGCCGCTCCAACGTTGCTTTGCGGTTTTTGTTGAACGTAAGGATTGAGTATTGAATCCCATACCATAGAGGACGTACTGATAGCTTGCAGCGGGAAACATTTCATTCGCATATATATTGTCTTCGTGCCAGGGTGGGTGAAATTTCCAATGTGCTAGGGAGTCAGCGAGGCTTTCCGGAATGGTACTAGCATCCTTATTTTCCCTCCAATAAATACTATCCTCACGATCGGTCAAAACATAATGCAGCTTGAGGAAGTCGATGATAGAATCCCACCTACGTCTAAAATTTTTATTAAAACGCTTTGCTACGATATCCATATGATTACGATCATTTGGGAGCTGATCCGCAATTACAGATGCCGAAAGTTCTACCAAAACTAAAGCCGATGCTTCTAGAGGTTCAATAAAACCAGCTGACATACCTATGGCCACACAATTTCGATGCCAAAAAACCGTGCGGTGTCCTGGCTGAAAGGTGATCTTTTTTGGTGATATCGAATCGAGGTTGATATTCGTCGAAGTCTCACCTATGTACTCAAGAAGCTCATCATATGCCTTTTCGTCGGACGTATGAGAGCTTGAGTAAACATAGCCCGCACCACGCCTGGTTTGCAGACCTATGTCCCAGATCCACCCAGCTTTTTGCGCGGTTGAGCGTGTGCATGATTCTATCGGATGGTTCTCATCCTCGTAGGACACCTGTGCGGCCAGAGCGGAATCATTGAAGAGGTACTGATGTTTGTCTAAGAGGGGTATCCCGAAGTGGTTTCCAAGGAGCATAGATTGCATTCCACTACAATCTATGAAGAGGTCGCCGGTGATCTCATTCGTTGAAGTAGTTAACGACTTGATATCACCGTTTTCTTTGTTGTTCACCGAAATCACATGTTCACTTATATGGACAACTCCCAGTGCCTCTGTAGCATGATGCCGAAGCAAGTCGGCAAATTTACCTGCGTCTAAGTGATAACCGTAGTTAAGATGACCAGCATACTCAGGAGTGGAGATCTGTTTTGGAGCGAGGTGTCGTGCAAAAATAGGGAGTTGGGGGCAGACGGCCTCCGCAAATGGTATATCTGTTTTAAGGTCTTGCCACGGTCTAACAAGATTTGTTTTAGCGAAATTGTTAGGGAGCGTGAAAGGGTGCGCGTAGCTCTGCTCGTGCTTATTGGTCCAGCTAAAAAATTGTGTACCCTGCTTGAAACTAGCGCTACATTTTCTGAAGAAGTCGGTTTCTTTAACTCCTATCCGCTTGAGTGTAGTTCGCATCGAGGGCCAGGTCCCTTCGCCTACACCAATAGTACTGACATTGGGAGATTCTATGAGTGTAACGTTGACTACCATACTTTCTTGGTCAAGCATATGTTCTGACGCTATTATTGAAGCAGTGAGCCAGCCCGCCGTTCCACCACCAAGAATAATGATCTTTCTAATTTCTGTCTGCATTTGCATAAGGAATAAGTATTTTATTTTTTTTACGTTTTAGTTTTAAGGTTAGATGTTTGCCAAATACTCTGTCCATCGATTAAGCCTCAACGCAAAAGACCGCCAGAGTAGTGGCGGTCTTTTTTATTCAATCAATTTACACTAAAATTTATAAGTCATACCGAAATCATACCTTGCACCAGTTTGACCCATCTGAAGTACCTGATGGATCTCCCTCCCGTAGACTCGATAGGTTGATTCTCCAACGTTGATCCCCGCAAAGAATATCGTGATGTTATCCGAATACTTATAGTTGGCGCTCAAATCGATTTGACCATAACTTCTTACGTTGGTGGGGTTTTGATTTGTCCCCTGCTCCTGTCCGATTCCATTTAAGAAACCATCTCGCCAATTGTAAGCTATTCGAGCCTCTAACTTATCTTTGTCATAAAATGCAACAAGATTTGCAGAGTCACTGAGTCCGTTTAACACAAATTGAGATACTTCATTGACATCCACATTGTTATCATAAGCAACGTTAGCGTTGACAAGTGTAGCATTTACAATCATCCCGAAGCCGGTATCACCAAAGTTGTGTTGTATATTCAATTCTATACCATCTACCTTGGCATCCTCTTGGTTACTATCTGATTGAATTTGCCAACTAATTGGCGCTCCCTGTCCCGCGACACCTCGGAGCCTGGTTTCACCATTTTCAGTATATACTGCAGCGCCAGCATTCTGGTAAGCAACCGTACCTTCAATGTTATAATCCTCAAGAATTCGGGAAGTTATCGAAACAGGACCGGTATTCGTCCCCTCCGCGTTTAACTCAGCCTCTACCGCCTTGTAGACATCACTCTGTTCGAGATCAGGCACACCACCGAAAAGCTCTTCATACCGGAAGCTAGTTCCAATAAAGTCTTCCACATCTTTCTGAAAGTAAGTTAAAGATACATAGCTTGCATCGTCATAGTACCACTCCGTAGATAGATCCAGATTTGTGGACAGCATTGGTTGAAGGCCCGGATTTCCGCCGACTGCGCGGGCTCCAATCGGTGTGTCTATGGGGTAGTTGACGCCACTCTTTACTATCCCCCCCCTTATGCTACCCCAACCTGGACGAGTGATGGTCTTACTCGCTGACAAACGCATCACAAAATCGCCTTGAATCGTTATGTCCATGTCAAGGCTGGGTAATGTCTTATCATAGGCGCCAGTAAATGGATATCTCTGCTGTTCACCTTCCTTGTAATAAACCTCGTTCGCACCTACTGTATACACCTCAGTAACTATCGGAGCTAGGGCTGTAGAGAGCACATCTGTCTGTTCATGGCGAATGCCAGCTTGGATATTGAGTGGGAACGTACCGTACTGAGGTATCATTAATTCAGTACTGTGGTTGACTTGGATGTAAGCCGACTCCGTGGTTTCCTCTGTGAACCGATCGATATCCCAGTCAGTGCTCGGGCAGTATCCATCGCCGCAATCCCCAATGTTTTCACCGTAATTTAAACCCTCATTAACATAGATTTGGCGTGCGACAGCTTTTATGTCATCGGCATCAGCTACAAAAAAATCGGTAGTTCTTGCCGTATTGTCACTTCCATCAATCTGGTCAAACTGATCCGACATTGAAGCTCTGACCAATATATCGTCAAGCTGGCCAAGGTCGCCAACACCACCCCATGTATCAAGCTGGACATTTGATAAATTACCTTGGTTCTCAACTGCCGTTGATTCTATGCCGAAGTCTATTGATGTTACGTCTGAAAGTTCAAAGGTACCTTTGAATCGGGTTTGCTCGATATCCATCCTCGCGATTTCGTTACCAATCACACTACCAGATACCTTCATGTCGCTGGCGTAGAGTGGTCTTGCGGGTGCCGTTAACGGACCGTCTCCATCAGGATCACGCCCACTATCCATGCCAATCGTTATCACTGGAAGTTCAGAGCGATAATCGACTTGTGTTAACACGCGGTTATAACTTGATATATTGAGGTTTGTGCTCGTACCAACTAATGGATCCAGCGCACCTTTTTCAGCAGAAGAGTCATGATAATCTAGTACAAATCTCAGGTTATCACGCGCTTGCCAGGCAACATTCAGTCCTACAGAGTTATTTTCGTTTTTGTTACCATCTGACCCTAATGCCATAGCGTTGTCTGATGGAGGGCTGACCTCTGCATAAATCATTGGTGAGGCGTGGGAACCAAAGGTCTCCCACGTGCTGTTAACAGTATTAGCATTATGATTGAACCAACCACCAAAGCTATTATACACCTGAGATAACTCAAATTCTGAATACGTATAATCGAGAGTTGCGTCTACTGTTTCGATAGGAGCCCACTGAAGTGTTAATTGCCCATTTAGCCTTGTACTTGCGTACTCTCTGAGCGTATAGTTCGCAGCGCGAGGAGTCGACATCCAGATATCCGAATCAGTGCTTGGACGATTAATTTGCTGCACGTTATCTGGTGCATTTGACCCTGTAGTAACGGAAGCTCGGTTAGTGAACCATCCAGAGGTATTGTAACTGTTGACTCCGTTCTCCCTCTCTGAATAACTGGTTGTTAATGCAATACCGACTGTATCCTCAGCAAAGGTCTTGGTAAAGATGCCAGACGCCTCAGGTGTTATTGCATTCCCGCGCCCTGCGGATGGATCATTTTTGGCCTTAATAGTAAAGGTCGCTGTTTCCCCCGGAGCATCAAGTGGACGGGTCGTGGAAATATTTACCAGTGATCCGATCCCTCCAGTTGGGACGTCCGCACGACCTGTTTTATAAACCTGAACGCCTGAAATACCCTCTGCCGCAATGTTTCCGAAGTCAAAAGAGCGGCTGTCTCTATTATGGGTGGGTAGCTGTCTACCATTGAACGTAACGAGGTTATATTCCGGGCCAAACCCCCTAACCGTAATTGAACTTCCTTCACCGCGTTCTCGAGCGATTGACACGCCGGTAATCCTTTGAAGGGCTTCTGCGAGGTTAGTATCAGGAAATTTACCAATGTCCTCTGCAGTAATTGCGTCCACAACACCCATCGAGTCACGTTTTATGTCCATGGAGCGCTTTAAGCTCCCGCGTATACCCTCAACTACTATTTCCTCTAGCTCGTCTTGCGATAAACTGGTGGATGACATGCCCGCTACAACTAGTGCGATACTGCTGGATAGAGTTGTTTTTCTAAATGACATTTTTCCCCCTACTATTTCTGTCTTAGCGAGCCCCGCTGTCATGTTTTCTTTATAATTCTGAATACCACAAGCCACCATGATAACATATCATTATTGATCGAATCGATAGGGAAGATATGCGATAAAAGGTTATTTTTTTGAGTCCAAGGAGGCACAAAATGTTAAGGTCGATGAGAAAGGTGTCGACATCATAAACTGATGAGAGAAAATATCCTCTTTGCTAAAAAGATGTCGCAACTCGCAGGGTTAATAGTTCAAACTTTTTTCAAGTGGGGTGGACAGTGTTCGAAAAGTAAAAAAGCTGTTTGGCAATTGTTTGATCGTGATCAAGGTTTGTGGATCTCTTGTATCATGTGGTCCAAAGGTTTAAAAGAGTTTTGATGACTGCAAGCGAGAACCCGCTCAGGCGTTTCAGATGATGAGGAACACCCAAGAAATGTTGAAAGTAAATTCAGATATATTTGAAACTAAAGCAGGCCTCCATGTTGGTCTGTTATCTATTAAAATATACTTCCTCTTTGTAGTGTTTTGTCTTGCTTCATGCGGAGGCGGTAGCGATACATCCCCCGCTGAAAAGGTAACTTCGCCCATTGTTGCGCCCCAGCCGGAGCAAGCCTCTCCTGAGCCAGTGCCTATCCCAGAGCCCGAACCGGCACCAAGTCCTAAAATTCTGAGCGTGTTTCAGAATGGAACGATCGGAGGAGAGTGGGATAACACTTTTCGCGCTGTAGATTCGGGTAATGATTGGCAACGTTGCATAGATGACGGCGGTGCGGGATGTCCAAATATAAGTTGGGAGTTAGTTCCAGATTCCGAGCGTGGTGAAGTGATTGAAATTCGTCATGGATCTTCGGGAGATATGGCACTTTTTTTAATCGAAACAGATAATCCAAAAGACTTATCAGAGTTCGCGGGTGGCGTGATTAAGTTTGATGTGCGAGCTGTCTCTGGAGATAGCAGTATTACGATGAAAATTGAGTGCGTATGGCCATGCGAGTCGGAAGAACAGGATGTTGGATTGGTTGGAGAAAATGGATGGGAAACCGTTCAGATACCCATTGATAATTTAGCTACTCCTGGCCGCTTAGACCTCTCCCAAGTAGATACCGGGGTTGTAATTTGGGCAAAAGGAACCCGCAACACTGTTTTTCAACTTGATAATGTTTTTTGGGAAGCTTCCCCTAATTCCACCAGCGAAGTGGGCGGCTCAATAGGAGAACCTGCTGTCTGGGAAAATCCAAATTACACTGGTGCTTTTAGCCCGAATTCATATTCAGGTTATGACTTAGTTTGGTCTGACGAATTTTCGGGTACAGACTTAAACGAGAGTGACTGGAGCTTTGAGATTGGAACTCGAGGCGACGGGTGGGGCAATAACGAGTTACAGTATTATCGTCGCGATAATGCTAAAGTGATCGATGGGTTGTTGGTAATAGAGGCGAGAAGAGAAGATTATGACGACCGCCAGTACACGTCTTCCCGAATAGTTACGAATGGAAAGAAAAGCTTCCGATACGCTCGTATTGATATACGTGCTGTAATGCCTTATGGACAAGGAATGTGGCCGGCTATTTGGATGTTAGGCAACAGTTTTTCAACCTTAGGATGGCCCTATAGCGGTGAGATAGACATCATGGAGATGGTCGGAGGTGATGGAAGGGAGAGGACTGTTGTTGGGACTGCGCATTGGAATAGAGGCGGAGCCGCGGCTGCTTATTCACCAACCAGTAATGCGCCATATAATGGTGGGCCAAGTAATGATTATCTTTTGCCCGGTGGAGAGTCTTTGGCTACGTCTTTCCATGTCTTTAGTTTGATTTGGACTCGAGAATCGATTAAGTGGGAAATTGATGGTTTTCAGTATAATGAGATGCCGATTGATGATAGTGCGGATTTGGCTCCGTTTAGAAATGAGTTCTTTTTTATAATAAATGTGGCAGTCGGCGGAAATTGGCCTGGATCTCCGGACCAGACAACTCGCTTTCCGCAACAAATGTTAGTCGATTATATCCGGGTATTTCAGGAGCAGTAGGACTCTTAAAAAGGCTTAAGCAAAAAATTGACCTGCAACAACAGCGTGTCATTCAGATTACCGCTCGACCTCAGGGCATACTTTTTTGTGGTTCTGGGTTTAAAGATATTCCGTGAAATCACCTCAGCATGATGGCTCAACAGTGGGAGCTCGGCCAGATTCCAAAATGGTGTGTTCGAAGTCTGAGATCAGTGGGTCCTTGTAGCCATCACATAAGGCGCCATCGATAAAGGTGAATAGTGCATCTACTTATTGGTCCCAAAACAGATGTCTGCTACGATCAGCATTTAATATAGATAAAGTGGTTTCTCGTTGATAAATATGAAATGTGTGTTTTGAAAAATAATCATGCATTTGTTAATCCCACAATAAAAATCTATGATCTGCCTCACAGCAACATCTATATCATATGCAGTCACACATGTTTTTAAATACTTTGCTAACAAAACTACGGGCGCTCTCCAGCCACATTCAATCTGAATCACTTCTGTGACCGGGTCTAGGGGATTATCGTTCATTTAGTTCATCAGCACTAAGCTCGATGGCCGAACTTCATTTAAATGTCCGATACTTTTTTTGCGCTCGTTGTATGCGTTGGATCCTTGGGTCCAAGGATTGAAGCAGATAAATATTTATATATTCACGTGATTGACGAGAGTCCATACTCTATTTTCTAAATCTAAGCTATTTCGTATCGATAACGTATTGGCAAATGTGAACCTGATTACTGTTGCTATCTTACTGGTCATAGTTGTTGTGGACTGATAAATTATAGCGTCTTTTCGAACAAATGAAATATTGTCTAGGACGAATATTATGCTTGATGTTATCTCTGCCGAGGCCTTTAAAAGTCGCTTTGGTTGGCCATTACTCAAAAGGCGGGCTGACTATCAATTCTTGTTACTACAAATCTTAGGGTGGACCACCCTGACTGTGATCAGTTTTTTAAGTTTGACATTATGGTACAAACAAGACCAGCTCCAAATGAATTACACTCTTCATACCTTGGTGCAATCTATGCTGGGTGTGCTGGTGTCTTGGCCTTTGAGGGGATTGTTCAAGGGACTGTGGGATGAAAAAGCTGTGAAGCGACTTTTTGGGATATCTTTAGGTATCATTTTGGCATCTGCTTTATGGACCGTCTCGCGGATCATAAGTTTTATGGCGATGACGGAGGAGCGGGAAGTTTGGCTGGATTTTGGTGGCTGGATTTGGGGATCTATTATCATTTTTATTGGATGGACGTCCCTCTACCATGGAATTAAGTACTATCAACTATGGCTTGCAGAGCGTGAAGAGCTTGGAGAGTTGGTAGCGAAAAATAGAGAGATTCAGCTCCATAGGTCGAGAGCTGAGCTGGTGGCGAGAAATGCTCAGCTAAAAATGTTGCGATATCAACTCAATCCTCATTTTTTGTTCAACACGCTTAATGCCGTATCAGCACTTATCACGATGAATGATGCAAACCGTGCGAATTCTATGATTGTGCAATTGAGCAACTTTCTTCGATATTCTTTAGATAATGATCCGGAGCAATTGGTGGCCTTAGAGGATGAAATTCGGGCTGTAGACCTCTACTTAAACATAGAGAAAACTCGGTTTGGTGAACGACTTCGCATCGAGATGGATGTTGATCCAGCATCTAGATCAGTCTATGTGCCAAGCTTGATTCTGCAACCCTTAATTGAAAATTCTGTAAAGTATGCAATCGCTCCGCAGGAAAAAGGTGGTAAGGTTTCTATCGTAACTCGTCTGGAAGAATCATATTGTGCTATCCAGGTGAGCGACAGTGGCAATGGCGGGGCTGAGTTAGAGGCCGGCCGTCTGTTTTCAGAAAATTCAGAGTCTCGTCTTGGAGTTGGTTTGCGCAATACCATTGATAGATTAGAAAACTTTTATGGGAGAGATTACGTTTTCAAAGTTACGTCTAGTGATTCTGGCGGTCTTTCCATTATCCTGAGGATTCCTCTAACCTCTGATGTTAATGCACCCCAAGCCGTGGCGAGTATTACGTCCGATACTTTGGAGCGGTGTTAATAGGAATGATGTCGACAATAATCGTAGACGACGAACCACTGGCCGTGGAGCTCTTAATAAATATATTAAATCAAATCAACGATATAGAAGTAATTTGCCAATGTAACAATGGTAGAGAAGCCGTCCAGAAAATTGCTGAAACTCGACCTGATTTGATATTTCTTGATATTGAAATGCCAAAAATGACTGGGTTTGACGTGATTAAGGCTCTCAGTAAGAAATCTATCCCTATGATTATTTTTGTGACAGCGTTTGATCGCTATGCAGTAAACGCTTTCGATGTAGATGCGGTTGATTATGTTTTAAAGCCGTTGGATCCTAATCGAATTACTCTCGCAGTCGAAAGAGCGCGTTCCCGATGGCTCAAAAATAATCTGGAAAACAGTGCTATCGATGAAGATGACTGTAAAAGAAAAGATGATGTTCCAGAACGCTTTGAACCAACAGATCGTGAGAAAAATCAAGCTAGAACACTCATCTTGAGGGACAAGCTTGTTATTAAGGATGCCGGAGTTGTAAATGTTGTAGCCGTTTCCGATATCGACTGGATTGATGCGGCTGGGGATTACATGTGCGTGCATGCTTTGGGCAGAACTTATATCCTCAGAAGCACAATGAAGCAACTGATGGAAAAGCTTGATCGCAATCTTTTTGTAAGGGTCCATCGCTCAACGGTAGTGAATATTACTAGGGTGGTTACAATACGAGCACACCAAAAAGGCGGGAGCACGCTCGTTTTGGAGAACGGGGAGTCTCTCCGAGTAAGCAGGAACTATAGGCAGTACGTTTCGAATCTATTTTCTCACCGCTAATTTTTGATTTTTTTATGCATCAGCCGAGGAGGCCATCTAGATCACTCGAGATTTGTAGATTCTCGCACTGGCAATATATTATCTCTGGATTTATGATACCGCCCAATTGCAGTTCAGTCATTCCAAAAAACTGAGATACTTCGCGGAAGGAGAATTTAGAGAGATTAAAAATGATAAAGTCAACACGTTATAGCGGGTTTAAAAAAATTTCAGGACGAGTGATTGTTGCCCTTATTCTCTTCTTTTCCATAAATTCTGTTCATGCGAACTACAATCCGGAAATGGTGGAGCAACGTCTAGAAAAACTAATCTCATCAATGACTCTTGAGCAAAAAGTTGGGCAGATGGTCCAGGGCAATATCACGCATGTGACTCCTGACGATGTGTCTCGTTATTTCCTCGGCTCTGTGCTCAATGGAGGTGGTTCTTGGCCGAATGGGCGCAAGGAATCATCGATTTATGATTGGCTTACTGCAGCAGACAATTATTTTCAAGCTTCTTTAGACACGAGGTATGGTAGCGCTGGGATCCCAATAATATGGGGAACTGATGCTGTGCATGGCCACAATAATGTCAAGGGAGCAACCCTCTTCCCGCACAATGTAGCACTGGGGGCAGCGAGGAATGTTGAATTAGTTCGTGAGATTGGAGAAGCAACGGCGCGTGAAGTGTCCGTCACCGGTTTAGATTGGGTTTTCGCCCCGACTATTGCGGTTTCGATAGATCGTCGCTGGGGCCGGGCTTACGAGAGCTACAGCGATGATCCTGAGCTCGTCGGCAGTTACGCCTCGGCAATGGTATTAGGCTTGCAAGGAAGTTTGGGACAGCTGTCCGAACCCGGCAGAGTTATCGCTACCGCAAAACATTTTATCGGTGATGGCGGAACCATTAGGGGTGTTGATCAGGGCGATACACGTCTCGGCTTAGATGCGTTACTGAAGATACATGGTCTCGGATATAAAAAAGCGATTGAGGCAAATGCTCAGACGATAATGGCCTCGTTCAATAGCTGGAATGGTAAAAAGATTCACGGTAGCAAGCAATTGCTCACTGATGTTCTAAAGACAGATATGGACTTTGATGGATTTGTGGTGGGTGATTGGGATGGTCATGGCCAAGTAGATGGCTGCAAGAATACAAGCTGTCCGCAAGCAATCTTGGCGGGAATCGACATGTTCATGGTGCCTAAGCAGTGGAAAAAATTTATCGCGAACACATTAAGGCAAGTTCGCGGTGGGGAGATTCCCATTTCCAGAATTGATGATGCTGTTAGGAGAATTCTGCGTGTAAAAATAAGAGCCGGTTTGTTTTCAAAGGGGTTGCCCTCACAGAGGGTATTGGCTGGAGATCTGGCGCTCGTGGGATCTCAAGAACATCGGGCTCTCGCGCGGAGGGCTGTCAGAGAATCATTAGTGCTTCTGAAAAACAATGCTGGAATCTTACCCCTCCGAGGAAAACTGAGGATATTGGTAGGGGGTGATGGAGCCCACAGCGTTGCGAAACAATCCGGCGGTTGGACACTAAGCTGGCAAGGGAACAAGAATATTCCAACAGATTTTCCGGGCGCCACATCTATATTCGAGGGTCTTAAAAAAGCGGTGGAGGATATAGACGGTTCCGCTGAATTAGCAACAAATGATAGCTGGCGTGATGGTTTTAATCCAGATGTTGCTGTTTTGGTGTTTGGAGAAGATCCTTATGCTGAGGGTGTGGGTGATCGTGAGGACTTATTATTTTGCGATTCGCACACTGATAACCTTAGGCTTTTATCGCGGCTGAGGGAGAGGGGTGTTCCCGTTGTATCAGTGATGTTAACCGGAAGACCATTAGTGGTGAATGCTCAGATTAATCAGTCTGACGCTTTTGTTGTTGCATGGTTGCCTGGGAGCGAGGGTGATGGTATCGCTGATGTTTTGGTTGCAGACAAGTCTGGTCGCCCACGATTTGATTTTACAGGAACTTTACCTTTCAGTTGGCCGGATGCTGAGACACCAGAGAGAGATACCGATCTACCAGCGGAATTGATGATATTTAAGAGGGGATATGGAAAGAGTTATAGCGATAAAGAGTATTTAAAAGCTGATTTAACGGAACTCGCCTGTGCACCGAAAGAGTTAAAGCCGTTAGTGATTTTTAGCGGGACAACGCGAAAACCATTCACAGCTTATGTGGCGGACTCATTAGATGATATCGTCTCTGTTTCAGGCGCAAGCACAGCTTCGCTGTCTCAGTCTTTGTCAGTCATGACGCTTGACGGAGACGTTCAGGAGGATTCAAGGTTGGTAACTTGGAATGGTGAAAGTGACATTGGAAGTGAATTTTTCTGGAGATCATCCTCAGTTCTTGATTGGAGAGACTTCCTAGATCAGGATGCGGCCTTATCTATGACCTTCAAGGTCATTAAGCATCCTGAGGGAGCTGTTACTCAGGAAATAGATTGTGGAGTTTCATGTAATTCTGAACTTGAGATGGCTCCATTTTTTAAGACTGTCCCAGAAGACCAATGGGTGCGAGCTGCGACACCACTGAGATGTTTTGCAAAGGCTGGGGCAGATCTAAGCCAAGTAAGGAGTCCTTTTATTTTAAGGACCAAAAAAGCATTTTCACTCGTTATCAAAGACTTGAGGGTGGTAACGGATTTGCCGAAAAGTGCTCTCATACGATGCGATTGATAAGTTGAGCTCGATCTCGCTCATTATATTCCGAAGAAGACTTTTGCATTTTTGCTGGTTATATTGATGATTTCGCAAACTGATTCATGTCTTTGGGTTGCAATTTGTTTTGCAACCCAAGGAAGAAATGACGGTTCGTTCCGTTTATTTTTCGGTTTAAATATCATATTTTGAGGAAGAAGGTATGGCGCGTCGGTTTCAATCATGAGGCGATTTAAGGGTATGTCGGCCACAAGAGCCTGCAAATCAGAACCTCGACGTGAGTCACATATCCATCCGGTTATACCAATATAAAGATCCATGTCGAGGTAGTTGTGAAGAGTTGCTCGGTCTCCAGTGAAGCAGTGAATTACCGCCTTTGAAAAATGATCTCGATAATCTCTCAAGATTTCGATTTGCCGTTTCGCAGCGTCTCTCTCATGCAAAAATAGTGGTAAACCTGTGTTCTTGGCAAGTTCTATATGCCCCTCAAAGGACACTTGCTGCGCTTTTGGGGTCGCCAGGTTTCTATAAAAATCTAATCCTGTTTCGCCAATAGCAACGACTGCCTCGTCACCTGCGAGGTCAGATAATTTTTCAGATGTAGTTATATTGAACTGCTCAGCATTGTGTGGGTGGATACCGACAGTCGCGTGAAGCATATTCGGGAAATCATCAGAAAAAAAATTGCAAATATCGATAGTTACTTTTGACTCGAACAGTGACGTTCCTGTGAGAATTAATTTTTCAACACCAGCGTCAAGGGCATTTTGAAGCACTGCACTCCTGTCATCCTCAAACCGATGACTTGATAGATTAACACCGATGTCGATTAACATAAAAATTCTCTTTGAAGTCAGAGTAAAAATTCAATTTCATATGGCTCTAGCATCCGTCTTTTAGACCCTAGTTTGTTGGAATAAATGGCTGAGTACATCAACACGCTTTTCACGTAGCCTCTCGTTTCGTGGAAAGGGATAAGTTCAATCCATAAGTCATAAGTTAGTTTGCCACTGCTTCTTAAAAGCCAAGCACTGACACGTTCAGGCCCTGCATTATAAGAGGCGAGTGCTAATATTCTATTTTTATCAAAATGTTCTAATAGACTTTTGAAATAACCAGATCCGATAAGTAAATTTTTCTCTTTATCTAGGAGTTGTCGGCTGTTTCTGTAAGGAATATTGAGTGACTTAGCCGTTGATTTTGCTGTCCTTGGCATGATTTGTAGCAGACCCATCGCACCAGCTTTTGATCTCGCACCGAGTTCAAAAGCGCTCTCTTGTCGGGCTATGGCAAATAGCAAATGTGGTTGAACGTTGGAATTCTTTGCGACCGAGTGAATTGAAGGCTCAAATGCCAAAGGAAACCGGATGTCTAAATCATCCCAGTATTTAGCAGATGCCAAAGCCGTGATCGCGCGGCTATGCCACTCCCACTGATGAGCAAGTTGGGCAACAGCTATCCATTGCTCTCTATCGAAGTCGCCTGTCCCAGAATTCCACTCACGATTTGCTTCTACTTTACTGCCATGGAAATGTAATTCTCGAGCTCGTTTTAGAGCGTCAATTGACCTAACTTGATCCAAAATTGTTTTATCTGTAGGTGCTGGATTATGATTTAAGTTATATTCTTGACGCAACGTGTCGCTGGTTATAAAGCCATAAAAATCACGTTCCCGTGCGAGTTGTATTTTTAGTTTTAGTGCGTCCTTTGTATCAATATTATTATTATTTTCTAGACTTTGAATTTGCCAATATCGCCAGACACTTTTTTCCTGAAGTCGAAATGGTAAATGACTGATCCATTTTTCCACATCAGGCCAGTTTTGCTCTCCTAAAGCGTAGCGAATCCTCCATTCGATAAGATCTCCTTCAAAGTCAGTGTTGATCAGTTCGGTATATTTACCAAGAACTCTATCTGCGTCTTTGATTGCATCGTTTTTAATAAACGATTTCACAAGTTTTGAGATGAACTTATGAGAATCGCTTTTAGCGACTGCACTGCGATGATCCCAGTTAAACCAAAGATCATGCGCTCTCATAGGACTATGGTTAGCGAGATGACCAAGGGACTGTGCGATTAATGCGGCTAACTTTTTGTCGGAAGTTAGCACTTTGAAAGCGTCATGTATGTGGTTTGGGTCGCGTTTGATTTTTAAAAAAGATTCAGCAAGATCCTTTATTTTTGCATCTGTAATAAATTGTTTTGCATAATTTGCTAGGGAGTAATTATTATTTAGAAGCGAGTAATTAACACGTCTCCAAGCATGCGCGGAAGTGATTACTTCGTGTTTAATGAGAATGCGAAACAGCGGATCGCATTGGCGAGGTTGAGAGTGCCCGACGGTCCAGAGTGTGATACCACCTTTGAGAGCTTCCTCTTGACTGTGCCGATGATATAGTGCTTCAAAATATTGACATTGGCGAGAAATACTCGCTTCCTCGGGAGCATAGTACTTGAGATAGTTAGTCCACTGAGACCTCCGAGCCAAATAGTCTAACCATTTTGAACGCAGTCGGTATGCCAAGACGGAGTGTTTGTGGGTTTTTAGAAAATAAGAGACCCTTTCTCGGTTTGGTATGCTCATTTTTGCTAGAAGTTCTTTGTAGGTCAGGTACGGATATAGAGGATAGTCCTTTAGATCCCGCTTAATTATTCGTAATTTTCGCCAGTCACCGCGTTCCGCTAACTTTTGTGCTTCTATATAAATTGCTCTGTCTCTTGAAAGCTGACTGTCATCATAATTCGTTTCTTTTCGAGTTTGAGACTGGTTGTAAATATTTGCAATTGCCAGTGAGTTCAACTCAATGGATATGAGTATGAAAAATAAAATGACCTTAACTATTGTGACTCTCGGTGTTGGTATAATGAAGATGTGAGACAATTTGCATCCTTAATCTAGAAAAGAGGAATTGATTATGTTGACCGCTTGCTTCCAAAGCTTAAAACATGCTTTGTTGGCGAACAAGTATCAAAACCAGTTCTTGAAGCGCATTCTTTGCAAGCTTGCAGACGTCGTGTTGTTGATTTCTTCTACAATTAGACTGCTCAATTGCCTGGGATTAAAAAAAAATCAAAATAATAATTCGAGTTTTGCTTTTCTCAAGTGTATGTTACGTAACGAAACATTGGTGAAATATGGCGGATTGGATACTAGTTTTATTGATCGTGACGGCGGCATTAACTCCTCTTTTTACATTACGAAGTTCAAGTCGACAGAATCACATCGTGAAATTGCGGGGAAGAGCTCGAGCCCTTGGGCTACATGTTGAGCTCAATCGTCGACCAGATGCTTTGGAGCATGAGAGTAGTTTGGAATTTATTTGCTACAAACTTCATTGGGAAATTGACCGATCTCGAAATAACTGGGTGCTCCATTGTAATAGTAATCGCGGTCAACAGTCCTCTATTAAGGGGTGGAATTGGTTTAATGGGGTAATAGACCTTGGTTTAACTGAAGTTCTAGAGTCAGTCATTCTCCAAGCTCCAGATTCTCTAGTCGCCATTGTGTGTGATGAAGTTGGTATTGGTATTATTTGGGGAGAAAAAGAGACAATTGATGTTGTTGATTCTTTGCATGAAATGCTTAAATTAATGCGGAACACGCTTGAGAAAAAGTAATCTAAAACTTGACCAAAGGGGGTACAAACGCGTATACATCGCAGCTGTCGCGTTAATGAAAAATCGAGATACAGACCAAACCGAAACAGCGCAGATGCAGATAATAGCTGTTTTAAACCAGTGATGGTGTGGTATGGGTAGACATCAAGGCAGGCAAAAATGCGAAAATCTTTAGTAATCGTGGAGTCGCCAGCAAAGGCCAAAACGATTAACAAATATTTGGGAGAAGGCTTCATTGTGAAGTCCAGTGTTGGACACATTCGAGATCTTCCATCTGGGGCCACACGCAGCAGTATAGACGCTAAGGAGCGAGCTCGGCTCGCTGCTATAACGCGAAAAATGACTGTAGAGGAGAAGCGTCGACACAGAGAGACGAAGGCTAGGCAACAGCTTTATAACAGCATGGGCATTAATCCAGATAATGGGTGGAGCGCTCGATATGATACTTTGCCCGGTAAAGAAAAAGTAGTTGGGGAGTTGAGAAGCCTTGCAAAAAAGGCAGACGTTGTGTATCTAGCTACGGATATGGATCGAGAAGGGGAAGCCATTGCTTGGCACTTGACTCAGGTGATTGGTGGCGACGCCAGCCGGTTCAAGCGAGTGGTGTTCAACGAAATTACTGAAAATGCAATTCAACAAGCGTTCGCAGTCCCCGGTAAGCTTAATATCGATCGTGTAGATGCCCAACAGGCGAGACGTTTCTTGGATAGAATAGTGGGTTTCATGGTCTCTCCGCTACTTTGGGAAAAAGTGGGTCGAGGATTATCAGCGGGAAGAGTGCAATCTGTAGCCGTTAAAATGCTCGTTGAGCGTGAGAGAGAGATTAGGGCGTTTGAGCCTGAGGAATTCTGGACTGTTAGTGCGGACGTGCTTTGTGGAGACGTCTCGGAATTAACAATAGAACTTAAGACACAATGTGGGATTGAGTTCCGTCCCCTGGACAAACCTCAAACTGATGAAGCCTGCGCTCGTTTACAGAATGCACACTTTGGCGTTACAAACCGAGACGACAAACCAACATCTTCTAAGCCGGGACCACCATTCATCACTTCCACGATGCAGCAAGCAGCGAGCACTCGGCTTCGTTTTGGAGTGAAGAGGACTATGTCGCTCGCACAGCGGCTTTATGAGGCAGGGTACATTACTTACATGCGAACAGATTCCACTCACATTAGCCAAGATGCTATTGGTGCATGCAGACGGTTTATAGAAAAGAATTATCCGAAGCGATATCTTTCAAAGAAAACCAATGTATACGGTAGCAAATCATCTTCTCAAGATGCTCACGAATGTATAAGACCATCCAATGTTAATGTGATGCCCTCCTCACTCGTCGGAGTTGACAGTGATGCGGGAAGGCTATATGAGATTATCTGGCAGCAGTTTATTGCGTGTCAGATGTCACCAGCAGAATTTTTGTCGACCACGTTGCACTTTTTTGCGGATGATTTTGGATTAGTGGCTAGAGGTAGGATAACTCGCTTTGATGGATATTTGGCTGTAATTCCAAATCATCGGAAGGGTGAAAAAGACGTTGAATTGCCTGACCTGAAAGTTGGTGACAGGGTTGACCTTCTAGGACTTAATCCGAAGCAGCACTTTACAAAACCTCCACCGCGCTATTCGGAGGCCGCTTTAGTGAAGGAATTAGAAAAACGAGCTGTGGGAAGACCTTCGACATATGCGTCAATTATTTCAACGATTCAAGAGAGAGGTTATGTGAGAGTTGCGAATCGGCGTTTGTTTGCCGAAAAGATCGGAGATATTGTTACGGATAGATTGTCTGAAAGTTTCGTTGACTTAATGGACTATGGTTTTACCGCTACTATGGAAGAAAGATTAGATCAGGTCGCCTCAGGCTTGTTAAATTGGAAACAGTTGTTGGACAATTTTTATTCTGACTTTTGTAAACAACTCGAGATTGCAAAAGATGGTAAAGAGAGTATGCGTCCCAATATGCCCTCAATTACAGATATTATCTGTGCCAAAGCCGGTTGTGGACGACCGATGTCGATAAGAACTGCTGGTACTGGAGTGTTTTTGGGATGTTCTGGCTATGGACTGCCACCTAAAGAGCGATGCAAATCGACTATGAATTTAACACCTGGCGATGAAGCGATAAATATTGAAGAGGACGATGAAGCAGAATCTAAGAGTTTATTGAGACGTAAGAGATGTGCAATATGTAATACCTCAATGGATAGCTATCTTGTTGATGTAGGGCGGAAGCTCCACGTTTGCGGGAATAACCCAGATTGTGAGGGTTTTCAAGTCGAACTAGGACAATATGTCATAAAAGGTTATGAGGGACCCGTGATAGANTGTGATAAGTGTCAAAGTCAAATGCAACTCAAGACAGGACGCTTTGGTAAATACTTCGGTTGCACGGGAATGTTAGATAATGGCCAACCTTGCAAAAATACGCGAAAATTGTTGCGAAGCGGGCAAATAGCGCCCCCGAAGACTGATCCGATTTCGATGCCAGAACTAAAGTGTGAAAAGGTTGAGGATCATTATGTCCTACGAGACGGTGCGTCTGGATTATTCTTGGCGGCAAGCCAGTTCCCGCGACATCGAGAGACTAGGGCCCCAACGGTTGCTGAGCTCCAACCTTATCAGTCAGTGATCGACCCTAAATATCAGTTTTTGTTGACTGCACCAACAGTAGATCCAAACGGTTTCCCTACTGTGATTCGTTACAGTCGCAAGACAAAAGAGCAGTATGTTAGAAGTGAAAAAAATGGTAAGGCCGTTGGTTGGAGTGCCTACTATTCGGGAGGCAGGTGGGAGGAGAGAGCAGTTGGTGCAAAGTAAATTGTCATGTATCGTACAAGAGGTTTTTTTGACGGAGTGACGAACCACTTTTGTCGATGTATAGTAGAGTAAATTTTGATTTAATGTTGGAACTACTGTAATTGGAGAGCCTCTAATGGCACTGAGAGAATTCGAGTTAGTTGTGCAGGGGAATGGAGATATCGCACTCAAGCATGCTACGGATCAGAGAACACTTGTGACGATGAAATTTGCCCCAGATGTTTTAGCATATCTTGGAGAAAGACATGTGGATGTTGCTAAATCGATGGTGGATGCTGGTTTAAGGAAAGTGATAGATCTTCAAGAAAAGCAGGCAATTCCGGTAGCAATGGCAATGCGTAAGAGCGAAGTTTTACACTAAAGCAGATAACGTGACTAATTTTATAAATTATGGTCATTTATGGCACAGCACGGCTATAAGCCGAGTCTAACGATTCCAACCGCAATACCTTCGATTACAAAGTCCTGATCACTAAGGTCTACGCAAATTGGCTTGTACATTTTATTTTCAGGTAACAACGTAATTGTATGCGGGCGGTTACTTTTTTCTAGCCTCTTCACTGTTACATCGCCATCCACTCTTGCCACTACAATTTGTTTATTTTCCGCTGTGGGTTGCTGATGCACAGCGAGCAAGTCACCGTTGAGTAAGCCTATCTCACTCATACTGTGCCCTTGAACTCGCAAAAAATAATCTGCGTTTGGATGGAAAGTGTTAGGTGCTATTTCCTTGTAATCTTCGATATGTTGTTCCGCTAGGATTGGCTCTCCAGCGGCAACCCGGCCTATGATTGGCGTTCCCATCCTTTTCTCAATAACACTAATCCCTCTAGATGCNCCAGGTATCATCTTAATCGCTCCTTTCTTCGCGAGAGCTTTTAGGTGATCCTCAGCTGCATTTGCTGATTTAAAACCCAATCTTTGGGCTATTTCAGCTCGCGTCGGCGGGAATCCTGTCTCCTCCAGATTTTCGCGTATTAAGTCATATATTTGCTGCTGCCGAGCGGTGAGCTTTCGCATTCTTCTTAGCCCTTGTTGATACTGGATTGCTGTTATTATGTACAGTGTTAATTTGGCTTGTCAACCTCGTTCATAGTGTTGTTATATATAAAATGGTACTGAGAGTTTTATTTGGTCAAAAACTCAAATTCCAGTATTGTTAACGGTAACTAAGTCGCGTGAAATTTTGAGAAGTTGAACAAAGGCTATGGTTGGAATTAATATTTTAACTTTAACAAGTGTGCCTTAATCTTTTGATTAGCTAAGGGCGCTG
This sequence comes from Porticoccaceae bacterium, assembly GCA_002689135.1. GTDB lineage: Bacteria > Pseudomonadota > Gammaproteobacteria > Pseudomonadales > Porticoccaceae > TMED48. The sequence goes on along the minus strand of NZEU01000040.1, from coordinate 31,886 downwards.
TCAAATGTTGGCTTTATATATGACTAAAAGACGGCTCAGGGTGTTTTGCAAAAAAATCACCTTAAAGCTCATTTTAAGTGCTAAGGGTTTCTGTTATCGATGAATAGTGTTAAATAAAGCCAAAAAATATAACTTAATGTGAAATAGGAAATAGGAAATAGGAAATAGGAAATAGGAAATAGTGAGGTGATATGTCCCTATCAAAAAGCCAGCTGATGATTGACCTTGCTGGCATCGATCTGCAATGTGAGGAGCGCGAACTACTATCTAACTCAAATGTAGGTGGGGTGATTTTGTTTGCGAGAAATTTTATTAATCAAAAACAGATTTGTGATTTAGTAAGACAGATTCGAGATATTAAGCCTAACCTCCTTATCGCGGTGGACCAAGAGGGTGGGAGGGTACAGCGATTTAACCAGGGCTTTACTAGATTGCCCGCTATGCAAAGGATAGGAGATTTAGTTCATGAGGAGAAAAAGCAGGGAATGGTTCTATGTCATGAGATAGGATGGTTAATGGCATCGGAGATTTTGGCATGTGGTATCGATATAAGCTTTGCGCCGGTTGTCGATGTTGATAGAAGATTGAGTAAGGTCATTGGAGATAGGGCTTTTTCCGATGATCCTGATGTTGTCGTTTTAGCAACAGATGCTTATATCAACGGAATGCATGAGGCAGGGATGGCTGTTACTGCAAAGCATTTTCCGGGTCACGGTGGTGTAGAGGCGGATAGTCATTATGAGGTTCCGATAGACCAACGAACGCTAGCGGAGCTTCAGTCCCGGGATCTAAAACCATATGAGAGCTTGGCTACAAAGTTTGATGCAGTTATGCCGGCGCATATTACGTTTCCGAAGATAGATTCAAAGTCTGTTGGATTCTCTTCTTATTGGTTAAATAAAGTATTGCGAGGGAATTACGGCTTCAAAGGATTAATCTTTAGTGATGACCTGTCAATGGCGGCCGCAAATGTTGCCGGAACCTATCAAGATAAGGCTCGATTAGCCTTGATGGCGGGTTGCGATATGATTTTGGTATGTAATTGTCTGCAAGGTGCCTCAGAGGTTGTTGATTATCTTGAGTCACTTGGTGGTATTGAACAGCGACAATGTAATTCCATGATGGCAAGAAGGGTTCCGTCTTGGTCTAATCTTAAGGAATCCAATCGATACTTAAGAATTGTTCAGACGCTTAGGGATCTGTTCGGTTAGTCTTTTTTTGAACAGCATCTAAATTTTCTTACTAACATACAGAACGCCTGACACGTTGGAGATTGTAATGGATAATTTTAGTGAAGGCCTCAATTCGCTGGTTGGAAGGCACTATCTTTGGGTCCTAGAGTTGTTTATTGTTGTATTCGCAGTTCTTTTAGCAGGATATTTTGTCAACCTATTAGTGGATAGATTTTCTTTAAAGGCTTCAAAAACTGCGACCGTTTGGGATGATGCGCTAATTGAAGCTTGCCGTAAGCCAATTGTCTGGTTGATATGGATTCTGGGAGTGAATTTTGCGGCCAGTATCGCGGCGAGAAAGATAGAGTCTGATTGGTTGCTAATTATTGAACCTATTAACCGTCTTGCAGTGATATTTTTGGGAGCCTTATTTTTAAATAACTTCATAAAACGCGCTGAAAGTAACTTGATTGACCCTAGATTTACTCTCAAGCCAATGGACACAACGACAGTTCGTGCTGTTGCTAGATTATTGAGAACCGCAGTGTTGATCACTTCATTTTTAATTGCAATGCAACTCTTTGGTTATAGTATATCTGGACTTCTAGCTTTTGGAGGCATAGGAGGGATAGCTGTCGGCTTTGCTGCAAAGGATCTATTAGCAAACTTTTTTGGCGGCTTGATGATATACCTTGACAGGCCCTTTTCTGTCGGTGATTGGGTTCGTTCTCCAGACCAGGAGATTGAGGGTACTGTAGAAGATATAGGTTGGCGACTGACTAGAATTCGTACTTTTGATAAAAGACCTCTCTATATTCCAAATTGTGTTTTCGCTAATATTTCAGTGGAAAATCCCTCGAGGATGAGTCACAGACGCATATTTGAAACAATCGGTATTCGTTATTCCGACATTGATAGAATGAATCCAATTGTCGAAAAGGTACGCTCCATGTTGAAAAGTCACGGAGATATTGATTCCAGCGAAACCTTGATTGTAAATTTTAATCAGTTTTCACCTAGCTCGATTGACTTTTTTGTCTACAGTTTTACAAAGACTACTGACTGGATTAAGTTTCACCAAGTCAAACAGGAGATATTACTCAATATTTCAGACATTATAATCTCTGAGGGTGCCGAGGTTGCCTTCCCGACCACAACTATAGATCTGTCTGAAGAGGGCTCATCACATGCTGTTTCGCCGCTGAGTATCGGAGCGGTAGGTGCTCCTCAGAGCACTTAATTACAACATAGTATGAGTAAAAGTGAAGTTCCCATATCAATTGATTTTTTTTATATCGTTTTTTGGGATTCTTCTAGGGTTCAGTGGTTTGCCAAACCGATTAAAATCAATCGACGATTTTGTCTTAGATCGATATCTGGGGAATTGGTATGAAATTGCTAGATTCGACTATTCCTTTCACTTAGGATTTTATGATGTCAGAGCAAGTTATTTAATGAAAGAATACGGAGGTATTGAAGTGAGAAATCTTGGCACGTTGCCCTAAGGTAAAGTCAAAGATGCCACTGGCAAAGCTTACTTCGTCGGGTCAAAACAACTTAGTCATTTGAGGGGTCTTCTTTTGGATTTTTTCATGGTAGTTCTAAAAGTGCTTTGTCGATGAAGACTACCAGACTGCATTCGTTGTGAGTGGAAATTGAGCTTCGTTGTGGCTGTTATTGCGCGATCATTTTATATTAGGACCTGTTAAAGACCACTTTATTGAGCTAACTACCACTCTCTGGGACTTAGCACCGACACCCTAATCTGGGGTTATACAACAGCGAGAGCATTGCCTCTATGCCGGAATTAGCTCTAGTCACGATCAGTGCTAGGGATAGGCATCTCTTCAGAATTCAATAGCAACGGCTGATGATTGTTGATCGTCAGAATAATCCCGATTTTCGGATGATCAAGATAGTAAACTTCAGAAGACTTTAATCTTTGGGATTGATCAATAGTCCACAATTCAGAGACCATTTGATTATTGGACGCAGTATTTTGATTTTCATTTTTAACCACGCTTTGCTGGGCTCCATTCGTTGACTGAAAAAACCCAATGGTTTCTGGGATTGACATCAAAACATTTGCCCCAGTTTTTGTGATATTGTTGGGGTAAAGTTGTGTATTGGGTAAGCTTGAGTCTTGCACAGACGATGCCGCTTGTAATGATCCTTGAGGCATACTTTGTAACATTGGAAAGTTCACATTTAATCGTGCACCGAAATTTGTGTCGGTTTCACTGAACCATAAACTACTCTCGAAGTGTAAAAATCTAGATTTATAGAACCGCAGACTACCCTCCAGTTCGAAGCGACTGTTCGTGCTTGATCCAGCTTCAACGATTATCCATGGACCACTTTTCGCAGTGGCTATGGGAAATCGCCAAGCGTCATGAAATAGCACGCTGTATTTAGGGAGACGACGTAACACGATGGTCGTGTCATTTAAGTTACGGAATTGTTTTTGCAGTTTAATATAAGGGAGCTCAAATTTAGGATAATTCCGACCAATCCGATCAACTTCGCCAAGGGAGGAAGCAACATGATCTAACATATCTATATTCGTTTGAACACCGAGCCCTTCGTTATTTGACTTTGATTTAATATCAATTCTGCGTAACTCAGAGACCTCTCTATCGCTACTAAATTCGATTCGCTTCGCTAAATCTAGTACATCAATTGTGATCTCTGGAGGTATTAATTTAATCCAGTTATGAGGATAATTTAGTTCGAAGTTCGTGGGAGGACGCTCATCATCGTCTCTCATGTTGTGTTTGAATATCACAACCTCGGCCTGATACCAATTCTCGGGTTCCCACTGATTTTCTTTCTGATCTCCACTAATGGCGTACTCAATAAGTATCAACCAAATAAAGCCGAAGAAGAGTGGTCGTTTTGTCTTGGTAAGGTATTTAAATCTCATATTTTAATATCTGATTTATTGAATCCTAATGTCTGTGAGCCTTGATTGCATCAACACTTGGTTTCAACCATCAAATGATCCATGATGATTTTGATTTGTGAAATCCGCATATCCGGGTTCTTCATCGGAAAATCAAAACTTAGCTGATCGTTACTTTTTAGGCGAAACTTAGTTGGGTTGTTTTGAACCAACTCTATAATTTTCATTGGATTAACTGGGGNCTTTTTACTGAAACAGAGTCTTCCGCTGACTGGCCCCGCCTCTATTTTTGTTATACCCAAACTCTCCCCAATTTGTCGAAGCTCTGCCATTTGAAATAGCATTTTAGCTGATTCTGGAAGCAATCCGAATCGATCTATCATTTCTACTTGAAGATCAAATAAATCTTGTTTACTCCGACAATTGGCTATACGTTTGTACAAAGTTAGTCGCATATTTACGTCAGGCAAATAGGAGTCAGGTATCAATGCCGTAAGGTGTAAATTGACATCTACAACCTCTTTAAGGACGTCAATTGGTGTCGGCTCTTTTCCAAGCTGGATTGCTTTTACTGCGCTATCCAACATTTCGTGGTAGAGTGTAAATCCCAAATTTGTTATGTGGCCACTCTGCTCATCACCAAGTAATTCGCCTGCACCCCGAATTTCTAGATCATTTGTTGCTAGAGTGAATCCAGAGCCTAAGTAATCCGATACTGATATCGCTTCCAATCGTTTGTTTGCATCAGAATTCAAAATTTTATCCACAGGTATCATTAAATATGCGTAGGCTTGATGGTGAGATCGGCCCACTCTCCCACGGAGTTGGTGAAGTTGGGCAAGTCCAAATTTGTCTGCTCGATTGATAATTATCGTGTTTGCGCTTGGCACATCAATACCAGTTTCGATTATTGTGGTACACACTAGCACGTTAAAACGTTTATGGTAAAATTCCGACATTACTCGTTCTAAATCTCGTTCTCGCATTTGACCATGGGCTACTTTTAAAATTGCTTCTGGAACCAGCTCAGATAAACTACGGGCGACTCTTTCGATGCTTTTTACATCATTGTGTAGGAAGTAAATTTGCCCGCCACGCATTATTTCGCGCATGATTGCCTCCTGCACAATTCGGGAATCATCTTTTCGAACAAAAGTTTTTACTGACAACCTTTTAGCGGGTGGGGTTGCAATTATGGATAAATCTCTGAGTCGATTCATAGACATGTTGAGCGTCCTAGGAATAGGCGTAGCAGTGAGAGTAAGAATGTCTACGCGGCTTCTTAGAGACTTTATTTTTTCTTTTTGGCGAACTCCAAATCGATGCTCCTCATCGATTACTAGCAAGCCAAGTTTGGAAAATTGAAAATCTAGATGGAGTAATTTGTGAGTAGTAATTAAGATGTCGACGGAACCAGATTCTAGTGCAATAGAAATTTTTTTCTGTTGCGCCTTTGTTTTAAATCTCGAGAGCGATTCAATTCTGATAGGCCAGTTTGAAAACCGGTCTCGAAAATTTTCTGTGTGTTGCTGAGCTAGTAGAGTGGTAGGTACTAAAATTATAGCCTGCTTACCACTGCTGACTACCGTGAACGCGGCTCGCATTGCAACTTCAGTTTTTCCGAATCCCACGTCACCACAGATTAGCCTGTCCATTGGTTGGGTACTTAACAAATCTTGCCTCACTGCTCGAATCGCCTCATTTTGATCTGCGGTCTCCTCAAAGGGAAATTCTCGAGAAAACTTGTTGTAATCATTGACATCGTCCTCGCATGCATACCCAGTTTGAGACGCACGACGAGAGTAGATATCCAGTAACTCTACCGCAGTGTCTCGAATCTGTTTCGCTGCTTTTTCCTTTGCCTTTTCCCATTTATCACTACCCAGTCGGCTGAGCGTAACGGAGGCATGATTACTGGCTCCGAACCTACTTATCAAATGTAGAGATGTAACCGGCACATATAATTTTGCATTCTCAGCATAAGAAAGTTCCAGAAATTCTTGAGTACTGTTGTCTACAGGCAGTGTTTTTAGGCCGCAGTATTTGCCAATTCCATGCTCTATGTGTACAACAGGAGTACCTTGTTGAAGCTCCGCTAAGGATTTAAAAACTTGTTCAGGAGTGGTTGAGATTTTTGAGCGCCGGCGTCGTTGCATCACTTGCTTGCCGAAGAGTTCTCCCTCGGCAACTATGCATAAGTTTTTTTCTGCCCAAAAAAAACCTCGCTCGAGTTCGCATACTGTAATTGCAAACTTGCATGAGGATTCCGTAAATTTTTTCCAGTTTTCGTGAACCTCTAGCGTTATGCCAGATTCGTTGAGCAAATCAATCAAGATTTCTCTTCGTCCAGTTGAGTCAGCACAAAAGAGGACCCTCAGTGACTGATTATTAATTTCGTTGAGAAATGTGTTAAGTGCCAAAAACGATATTTTAGCTGTTTCATCAACACTAATATCGGGCAAATTATGAATTCGAAAATCATGGTTTTCATCCGANTTGGGTTCTGCAGTTCCGGACAAATAAACTGTATGAAACGCCCCTATCTTTTGAAATAGTTCATTAACGGAGATGAAAACCTCATCCGGTGGAAGTAATGGTCGCTGATTGTCGATTTTGAAATCGTCATATCGGTTCGTAATTTTTTCCCAGAAGTGTTTAGAAGCATTTTCGATTCCAGCGAGGCTGAATATATTTGTATCAGGTGGCAGATAATCAAAAATTGTAGACATATTTTCGAAAAAAAACTTCAAAAAATATTCTATTCCTTGCGGCGCAATACCATTGATAATGTCTCGGTAAATCGGAGTTTCGCTGGGACTTTTGGGAAACGTTACACACCATCGATTAAGAAAGCGATTTATAGAGTCCTTGTCCATTGGAAATTCTTTCGCAGGTAAAATACTCAGCTTATTGACTTTTTTGATCGTCCTTTGAGAATCTGTATCAAACAGCCGCAAGGACTCTATTTCGTCATGGACCAAGTCAATACGGAATGGTGTTTCGGCACCCATTGGAAAGACGTCGATAATCGATCCCCGGGACGCATACTCACCGCAGTTAAATACAGTATCCGTCCTTCGGTACCCTACATGTTCCAGTTGTAGCAGAAATTTTTCACGCTCACAGATGTCCCCGACTTGATGAATGAAAGTGCGTGAAGAGACAAAGTCAGTTGGAATCAATCTGTGCATCATAGATTGAACTGATATTACAAGAATTCCATTGGACACCGAGCATAATTGAGATAATGTGGCAAGTCGCTCTGAGATGATGTCTTGATGAGGTGAAAAAATATCGTATGGAAGTGTTTCCCAATCAGGGAGACGATAGATTGGAAGATTATGTCCGTCAGTAAAAAAACCAATTGAGTTCGCGTAAGAATCCACCTCGTTCGCGGAATTAGCAACTACGACAGTGAGGCCGGAAGAGTTTTGAGCATACTCAGCGATTGCCAGTGCCGTTCCTGATCCTGATGGTTTCCCCAAATTTGCGTTGGCAGATACTATATTGCCAAAAGAAAAATTAAATTTTGTCATTTACTTTAGATCCAACCCTTGCTTTGNAAACATCTGTTGCCTCTTCTCTATCTNTACATCGTTTAATTCGGTACTTTATTTGTACAATCCGAAAGCCATAAAAAAAACATAAACCATAAAACATATAGCAATAAACTTAGCTGATGCTTGGTGTAAATATGTTAAATTTAATCTTAAGGATATTTTGTCCTGTGGGTTTCTGATTTTAGCTTCTTAAACTTCTGTTCTAGACTGATTAGATATTTATTGTGGTCCAAGCTCAATAAAATCCATGAATAAGTTACTGAATAGACCGCAAGGATGATCGGTTCTGTCTTTTTCCAATTTGGTTTAGGCTAATTTTTCCACTGAGAAAAAAAACTTTATTTTTTCTCGTCGCCACTGGAATCATTTGATACACCCTATTACAATACGGTCCCGATGTCATGATAGACGAGCCTCCGCCCAGATTGCGCCTTTTGGCTTGTCATTTTGTACTTCCACTGAAGTTTTCCGCCGATAGTTTGTCAGGACTCGTTGCCTGATTCATGAATTATATTTTGAGCGTGGTTTGAATGATAAAAATCCGTCGTGGGATCGATCTTCCAATTTTAGGTGCTCCTGAGCAAGTTATTGAGGATGCTCCCAGTGTCACTCAGGTAGCTCTGATGGGGGCTGATTATAATGGTTTGAAACCCACTATGGCGGTGAAGGTTGGTGATAATGTTAGATTAGGACAATTGTTGTTTACTGACAAAAAGAATCCTTTGGTGTGCTACACGGCTCCAGGGTCGGGCCGCGTAGTAGCGATAAACAGAGGTGAGCGTAGAGTTTTTAGGTCGATAGTAATCGACCTCCAGGGAGAGTCAGAAGTGACTTTCGAAACTTTTAGTGATCATGAGATAGAGGCGTCATCTCGTGCGGATATCGTAAACAACCTACTTAAATCCGGAGCTTGGGTTGCGCTTAGAGCTCGGCCCTTTTCAAAGGTGCCTGATCCGAGGTCACAACCGTCCTCGATATTCGTCACCGCGATAGATAGTAATCCTCTGGCCGCGGATCCTCGCGGAATTATCGCTGCAAAATCGGAACGGTTTGAGTGTGGATTAAGGGTCTTGAAACGACTTACTGATGGTGCTGTTACTTTATGCACTGCACCGGATTCTGGGATTAAAGGGTCCTGCATAACTGGCGTACGAGAAGTTTCATTTAGCGGACCCCATCCCGCGGGTTTGGTTGGGACTCACATTCATTTCGTCGATCCTGTTAGTGCGCAGAAAACTGTATGGCACATTGGATATCAAGATGTTATTGCTATCGGTGGTCTATTTAAAAGCGGGCGCATCGATGTGAGTAGAGTAATCGCGTTGGGAGGACCTCAGGTAAAACGACCTAGATTATTGTCTACACGTCTTGGCGCACACGTAAAGCAGCTCGTAGCTAGGGAGCTTCTTTATGATGAAAATAGATTAATTTCGGGTTCAGTATTATCGGGTCGAAGAGCAGACCAAGATTTAGCATATTTAGGACGATATCATATCCAGATCTCGGTTATCCGTGAAGGGAGGGAGCGTCAGTTCCTACACTACTTGAGAGGTGGCGCAAACAGTCACTCCGTGTTGCCAATATTTTTGTCGTCTTTGCGAAAGAAATTACACTCCATGACTTCAAGTACGAATGGAAGTGAGCGAGCAATGGTCCCAATCGGCGCCTACGAGGCAGTTAACCCGCTTGACATCCTTCCAACGCAATTATTGCGAGCACTCATTGTGGGTGACACTGAAATGGCTCAGAAGCTTGGTTGTCTGGAATTAGATGAAGAGGATGTGGGCCTCTATACCTATGTGTGCGTAGGAAAATATGAATACGGCGTGATCTTAAGAGAAAACTTGAATCGAATCGAAGCCGAGGGTTAGACATTGTTAAGACAAAAACTAGATAAGTATGAACCACATTTCCAACGGGGAGGAAAATGGTCTCGCTATTATGCTCTGTATGAAGCGGTCGATACGGCACTTTACAAGCCAGCAGACGTGACAAAGAATAGCTCTCATGTGCGAGATGGTGTCGACTTAAAGCGGGTAATGATAACTGTTTGGGTAGCTACATTTCCAGCGATGTTCTTTGGAATGTGGAATGTAGGTTATCAGGCAAATATTATAATTGCGGAAACAGGTCTCTCTGCTCAAGATGGTTTGCGCGGACTCTTCATTGCTTTGTTTGCTGGTTATGATCCAACAAGCATCTGGGACAACTTTATACATGGTGCGGCCTACTTTCTGCCTATCTACTTTGTAACGTTCGTGACTGGCGGATTCTGGGAAGTTCTGTTTGCTAGCGTCAGAAATCATGAGGTAAACGAGGGTTTTTTCGTCTCATCAATACTTTTCTCATTATGTTGCCCACCAGATCTCCCATTGTGGATGGTCGCTCTTGGAATAAGTTTTGGGATTGTGGTCGGNAAAGAGGTTTTTGGGGGAACTGGCAAAAACTTTCTCAACCCAGCGCTGACAGGGAGAGCGTTCTTGTATTTTGCATATCCAGCTTACATGAGCGGTGATGCGGTTTGGACTGCAGTCGATGGATACACTGGAGCGACGATGTTGTCAGTGGCGGCGTCTGATGGGGTGAACGGCCTAGTCAACATAGCAAGTTGGTCTGACGCGTTCTTTGGGTTCATACATGGATCAATTGGTGAGACCTCAACACTTGCCATTCTCTTAGGGGGATCGCTCCTGTTATATATGCGTATCGCATCATGGCGAATAGTTGCTGGTATTCTTTTGGGTTCAGCCGGATTTGTATTACTCCTAAACAACATTGATTCAACAAATCCCATGGTGTCATTGCCGTTTTATTGGCACTGGGTGATTGGAGGATTCGCATTTGGTACCTTTTTTATGGCGACTGATCCCGTCTCAGCGTCAATGACAGATGTTGGTAAGTTTTACTATGGAGTGTTGATCGGGATCATGACTATTATGATTCGCGTGCTTAATCCGGCATTTCCGGAAGGGATCATGCTCGCAATACTCTTTGGAAATCTTTTTGCTCCTTTGATAGACCACTTCGTGGTCCAGTCGAATATCGCTAGAAGGATGTCTCGTGGACAATGACTCTGTAAAGAAAACCTTTGTTGTGGCTCTTTGTCTCTGCCTCGTGTGTGCCGTTGTGGTTTCTGCGTCGGCAATAATGTTGCGTCCTGCACAGGCGTTCAACAAGGCTCTAGATCTGAAAGCCAATATTCTTCAGTCAGCCGGTCTGTATCAGCCGGGAGTAAGTATTGAGAAACAGTTTGAGCGTATTTCTGTTCGACTAGTCGACTTACGAACGGGCCAGTTTAGCAACGATGTTGATGTTGACACTTATGACCAGAGAAAAGCTTCGAAGGACCCAACTATGTCAGTGGCGTTGAAACCTGACTCGGATCCCGCGAAGTTGCGAAGGCGACCGCACTATGCGTCAGTATATCTTGTGGAAGGCAAAAATGGGATAGAAAAGCTAGTCTTGCCGGTAAGAGGTTATGGGCTCTGGTCTACGCTCTATGGTTTTCTTGCGTTGGAGGGAGATCTTGAAACTGTGGCGGGTATTGGCTTTTATGAGCATGCTGAAACGCCTGGTCTGGGAGGAGAGGTTGACAATTTTGCTTGGAAGGCGAGCTGGATCGGGAAGCGCGCGTTTGAAGGAAATGAGCGTGTGATTACTGTCATAAAAGGGAAAGTGGATCGGCAACGACCAGAGGCTGCATACCAGATAGATGGTTTAGCGGGTGCCACGATAACAACCAGAGGGATTGATAATTTGGTTAAATATTGGTTGGGTGAGAGTGGGTTTGCACCTTTTATCAGAAACTTGCAGATTCGAAATGCTTAAAATGTCTAGTGCTAAAAAAACTCTTTTAGAGCCTCTTATCTCAAATAATCCGATAGCACTGCAGATTTTGGGTATCTGTTCGGCATTAGCGGTAACGTCTAGCATGAGGATCGCCTTTGTAATGTGCATAGCATTGACCATTGTTTGCGCTTTTTCGAATTTGTTCGTTTCAATAATCAGAAATCATATTCCAAATAGCATACGAATTATCGTTCAGATGACAATTATTGCTTCTCTGGTAATTTTGGTAGATCAAGTTTTAAAAGCAATTGCTTATGACACGAGTAAGCAGCTCTCAGTTTTTGTGGGCCTTATTATTACTAATTGCATTGTTATGGGTCGTGCGGAGGCATTTGCAATGAAGAATCCTCCAGCTGCAAGTTTCCTGGATGGTGTGGGGAATGGACTCGGATATAGTTTGGTATTGATGCTTGTCGCTTTTTTAAGAGAATTTTTTGGCGCGGGATCTGTATGGGGGCATCAGGTGCTCACTCCCTCCACGGAGGGCGGTTGGTATGTAGTGAATGGTTTAATGTTAATGCCTCCCAGCGCTTTCTTTCTCATCGGGTTTATTATCTGGGGACTGCGAGTCTGGAAAAAGGATCAAGTAGAAAAAAAAGAATTTACTATTTCAAATAATAGTAGGTCGGAAGGGGCACTCTGATGGACCATTACCTCAGTTTGCTGGCAAGTTCAATCTTTATCGATAATATTGCACTGAGTCTATTCTTGGGAATGTGCACATTCATAGCGTTATCAAAAAAAATCAATGCGGCATTGGGGTTAGGACTAGCCGTTATTGTTGTGCAGACTGTCACAGTTCCAGCAAATAATATTCTTCTCAATTATTTCATTGGTGAGGGTGCACTCGGTTGGATAGGACTTCCTGATGTTGACTTAAGTTTTTTGATGTATTTGTGTTTCATAGGCGTAATCGCAGCTATGGTTCAGGTGCTAGAAATGGTTCTGGATAAATATGTACCCGTTCTCTATGGAGCGCTAGGAGTTTTTTTGCCCTTGATTACGGTGAATTGCGCAATACTTGGTGGGTCCCTACTGATGGCGGAGCGAGGTTACAATTTTTCAGAGAGTATTGTTTATGGCTTTGGGTCTGGAGTCTCTTGGGCATTAGCGATAGCTGTGCTCGCTGGTGTCCGAGAAAAATTAAAGTATAGCGACATCCCGGAGGGGCTCCAAGGACTTGGTATTGTGTTTATAACGGTCGGTTTGATATCTATGGGATTTATGTCATTCGGCGGAATAGCGCTTTGATAAGGGAGAATATTAATTTGATGAGTTTTGAAATTGCGCTGGGTGTGGTGATGTTCACCACCATAATTATGGCTCTTGTTGGGATTATTCTGGTTGCGCGAAGCCAGTTGGTGTCCTCTGGAAATGTAAATATTGAGATCAACGGAGAGAAAACAATCACAGTGGCTGCCGGTGATAAGCTTTTGCAGACCCTGTCAAATGCAGGTTTGTTCCTGCCATCCGCATGCGGCGGCGGTGGTAGTTGTGCTCAATGCAAATGCATCATCACTGATGGTGGTGGGTCTATGCTTCCGACGGAAGAGGGACACTTTAATCGTAGGCAAGCAGGCGAGGGATGGAGGTTGTCTTGTCAGACTCCTGTAAAGCAGGATATGAAAGTTCTCGTGCCTGATGACGTATTTGGAGTTAAGAGGTGGCAATGCATAGTCGAGTCAAACGCGAATGTAGCCACTTTTATTAAGGAACTAACCCTGCGCTTACCAAAGGGAGAAAACGTGAACTTCAGAGCGGGTGGGTATGTACAGTTGGAGTGTCCTCCACACCATATTAAATACTCAGATTTTGATATCGAAGAGCAATATCGGTCCGATTGGGAACGCTTTAATTTTTTCAGACACGAATCTACTGTAGATGAGCCTGTTATTCGTGCTTACTCAATGGCTAATTATCCTGATGAACACGGTATTGTTAAATTCAACATACGTATCGCAACCCCACCGCCGGGCTCTGAAGGCATAGTGCCAGGCCAAATGTCATCTTATATTTTTAGTCTTAAACCCGGAGATACCGTCACCGTCTTTGGTCCATTTGGAGAATTTTTTGCTAAAGATACAAATGCTGAAATGATTTTTGTAGGTGGAGGTGCTGGGATGGCGCCTATGCGTTCTCATATTTTTGATCAATTAAAGCGAATTAAGACAGATAGAAAAATCAGTTTTTGGTATGGTGCTAGGTCACTAAGAGAATGTTTTTATGACGGGGAATATGACAAACTTGCAATAGAAAACCCCAACTTTGAATGGCACTTGGCATTGTCCGATCCTCAACCTGAGGATGCTTGGAAGGGTTCGACTGGTTTTATTCATAACGTTTTATACGAGCAATACCTCAAAAATCATGATGCTCCGGAAGACTGCGAATATTATATGTGTGGCCCCCCAATGATGAATGCAGCGGTTGTTAAGTTGCTACAAGATTTGGGTGTTGAAAATGAGAACATTTTCTTGGACGATTTCGGTGGTTAGTGTTGAGCTACTCAACTTTGCTATTCGGGCCAACGAGAATGTTCGTTACTTAACGCATTTAGTAGCGGTTATTCTGTTAGCTGGGTGTGATTCAAAGCCTGAGATCATTAAAATAAGTGGTGAAGAGCTCGGTACTCAGTACCGCATTACCGTTGTTGCAGATCAACCTGCGCCAGATGATCTATCTGATCTAATAGCGGCGTTGATCGGTTCGGTCGATAAATCCATGTCTACTTATAGGAGTGATTCCGAACTAAGCCTTTTCAATCGATCCGCTATTAACAAGTCTATGAGAATATCTGAAGATTTCGCAAACGTCTTGGCTTTAAGCAATGAGGTTTGGGAAGCATCTGGTTTTCTTTTTGATCCTACGGTGGGCCCATTGGTTGACCTTTGGGGTTTTGGTCCCAGGGTATTTGCTGATGATCGTGTTCCCCCTGCGCAGGAGATTCAAAGTGCTCTTTCTAAGATGGGTTTTGGCGCGGTCTTGCTCAACTTAGATGACCAAGACTATTTGCTCTCGAAAAGCCAAAATGTGCGTATTGATTTATCTGGGATAGCAAAAGGGTATGCCGTTGATCTAGTGGCCAATAAATTAGAAATGCTTGCTTTGACCGACTATCTAGTTGAGATTGGTGGCGAAGTTCGCGTGAGCGGTAATAATCCGATCGGGAAACCCTGGCGTGTAGCTATCGAAATCCCCCAAATGACTGGCGGTGTCCAACATGTCTTGGAATTGCAAGATCGCGCACTTGCCACATCTGGAGATTATCGAAATTTTTTTGAGTTTGAGGGAAAGCGATATTCGCACCTAATCGACCCCCGAGATGGTTATCCTGTTGAGCACTCAACTGTCTCCTCGACAGTTATTATGGACAGTTGTGCGAAGGCCGATGCTTGGTCTACCGCATTTCTAATTATGGGTCAAAAGCAGGCGATGACAATCGCTAATCAAAGAGGGATTGCCGTTTACATTATTACTAGGAGTGCAAATGGGTTTAAAGCATTCAAAAGCCTTGAAATGGAGTCGCTTCTAGCTTTGGTAGATTGATATCCGTTTATTTGAAGGAGCATGTGCAGGAGATAATAGCTTGACTGAGATTTTTCTAAGCATATTTGTTTTTCTTTTATTGTTTTGTGGGATGGCGGTGGGGTTCATCTTTTCGGGGAAACCGATAAGTGGATCATGCGGGGGTGTTGGAAACGCGCTTGGAGAGCCGGGGAATCACTGTGAATTGTGTGGTGGTGATGTGAAAAAGTGTGAATCATCAATGAGAGAGAATGAGCCATGATTCCTTCAAGTATCGAACTCGACTCAATATGTTAACTAAAAATATCATACATATTTACTATCCATTTTTGCTGTACTATACACGTATTCTATTTTGGGTTAACTGGTCATGTTTAGGACTGTGTATTTTTTCGTCGGTTTGCGTTACATCCAAAGCATTCGACGCAATGGGTACATAACATTCACCTCTTTTTTCTCTATCATTGCAATGATTTTAGGCGTGACAGCGCTCATAACTGTACTTTCGGTCATGAATGGTTTCGATCAAGAGATCAAAGGCCGTTTACTCCAAGTGATACCTCATATAACGGTGCAACCACCACAGCGCTTTAGTGAGATCGAGTATCGCGCTGTTTTACAACGGCTTGTTGATGTGGACGGCGTAGAGACGGTGGTTCCTATGGCGCAGAGTGATGTTATGTTATCGTTCGAGAGTCGACAGATCGGAGTAAGATTACGTGGAGTAGACCCAAAAGAAAAATTTGCCTTTGATTTTCAGGATAACATTGTCTTTGGTGGCCTTGAAAATTTAAAAGAGAAAGAGTTCCAAATTCTTGTGGGTAGTCAAGTGGCTCGTAAATTGGGTTTATTTGTCGGAGACACAGTTCAAATCATCCTTCCACAGATCAACATAACTCCCATTGGCATTTTCCCTCGCTTTAAATCATCTGTGGTTGCAGGAATTTATCAAGTCGGTGCTCAAGTGGATGCGTCTTCGTCGCTCATGTACAGAAAAGATTTACTTGCTTTGCTCCATCAAAATGACAGGTTCAGTGGTTTACAAATACATCTCTCAGAACCATTTACTGTTGCCTCTCAAATCAAAACTATGGCACCTTTTTTTTCTGAAGGCACAGTTTGGCGCACCTGGCAAGATGAGATGGGAAGCTTTTTTCACGCGATGAAGATGGAGAAGAGAGTTATGAGCTTTTTATTGAGTGTTATAATCGCGGTGGCCGCGTTCAATATTGTTGCTAGCTTGACTTTAATGGTGTCGACAAAAAGATTAGATATTGCAGTTTTGCGAGCTTTTGGGGCGAGTCCGACGACAATTATGAAAATCTTTTTGGTTCAGGGAACTCTGGTCGGGTCAGTCGGTATTTTGTTGGGAATCTTTTTGGGATGTCTTCTTTCTCACAACATAGGAGCGTTGCTGGCTAATTTGGAGATCCTACTGGATATGCACTTATTTGACCCGTCTGTGTACCTAATAAATGTTTTACCCTCAAAGATCCTTATCTCGGACGTAGTGCTCATTGCCTTTGTAGCGTTTGTGCTCTGTATCCTAGCATCACTTTATCCAGCATGGCAGGCAAGTAGGATTGTTCCTTCAGAGGCTTTGCGACATGAGCTCTAACATAGTTTTAAAGGCGATGGGACTCTCTAAATCTTACTCTCAGGGATCTGAGGAGATCTCAGTGCTCAAAGACTTTAATTTGGAAGTTATGGAGGGAGACAAAGTTGCGATCATGGGTGCATCGGGTTCGGGTAAAACGACACTACTTAATTTGTGCGGTGGTCTCGATCGACCCACGTCCGGTGTGGTTAGAGTTTGCGGAGTTGCTTGGGGAGATTTAGATCCGTCAGCGCAAGCTTCATGGCGTAATAAACACGTTGGATTTGTCTATCAGTTTCATCATCTCCTGGCTGAATTTAGTGCTCTTGAAAATGTGGCGATACCAGCGTTGATTGGAAAAGCCGCAGTCGTTGACGCTAGAAATCTAGCTTTAGATCTTTTGCATAGGGTAGGCTTAGAACATAGGCTAGATCACATACCATCTTCTTTGTCCGGTGGAGAGAGACAGCGCGTGGCAATTGCGAGAGCGTTGGTTACTCATCCATCGGTGGTGCTGATGGATGAGCCTACTGGAAATTTGGACATTACTAACACCGAGGCTATTATGGATCTTCTTGCCGAGGTCAGTGATGATATGAAGGTTTCTTTTGTGGTAGTGACGCATGACATAGCAGTTGCTAAGCACATGGATCGTATTATTCAGCTTGATTGCCTGGATGTTAGCGATGGAGAGAAGATTGTTTAGGCCTTTACCTATCTATATTGGGTTGCGTTATACCTTTTCTGGCAGTTCCAAAGATAGTTTGGTGTCATTTATATCATTTTTAGCTATTACTGGATTAGTTATTGGGGTGGCTCTGTTAATACTCGTTACATCGGTAATGAATGGATTTGAGCGTGAATTAAGGCAAAAGATCTTAAATGTAGTACCTCATTTAGTTTTAGTTAATAAATCGGGTGATTTTAATTGGAGGTCTCATGTTAGCGAACTTAGTGACTTCGATAACATAATAGAAGTTAGTCCCTATACCGAATCTAGTGGATTACTTTATTCAGGCGGCAATACACAAGCCGTGAGATTTTTGGGAATTAGTGAAACGCATATCCCTTTAAGTTTTTCGGAACTCTTATATGAGAGTAATCTGTCGGTTCCGTTAAATGACGAGATACTTTTGTCACGACCAATTGCAGACAGTTTGGGCGTTTCTGAGGGAGATTTTGTACGATTTATTTTCCCCAGAAATGCATTTAAAGGAGTAGGTCTTAACTACCTAAAGGTAGCTGGAATATTTTCAACGCATACCGAATTGGACCAAGTTCTTGCCATAGGAAATCTAGAGCAGGTGGCCAGAGTACTTGGATTGCAAGAGACGATAACTGGATTGAGAATTCAAATTGTTGATCCTTTCATGGCAAGAGATCTCGGGTTTGAGTTACTTAGGTCGCTCCCAAAGGGTTATGGATTTCAGGATTGGTTTCAGACCCACGGTAATCTTTACCAAGCTATCCAATTGTCGAGAAACATGGTCGGACTTTTGGTGTTTTTGATTGTTGCAATTGCTGCGTTTAATATCATATCAATGCTGATGATGACGGTCATCAATAAGCGTAGAGAAATCGCGATCCTACAGACTTTGGGAGTCGCCCGGGCATCTATTACCTGTATCTTTTTGGCCCAAGGTACCCTTATAAGCGTACTGGGGATTGGCCTTGGTATTTTAACAGGCTGCTTAAGTGCAATATATCTTTCAGATTTGATCCACCTTTTTGAGAATTTTGCCCAGGAGAGGTTTTTAGATACTAGCGTTTACCCTATAGACTACGTTCCGGTGGATCTTAGAGCTCTGGATATTTTGACTATTGGTTTAGTGGCCGCAGTGTTAAATGCTGGTGCGTGTTTATATCCTGCATTGAGGGCCAATGGAGTTGCGCCGGCAGAAGAGCTTCGGTATTAATCAATTATTGCGTTATTTTCTTTAGCAGTTTTTCTTTCCATTTTCCGGCGTTCCCAATTTTCAATCACTTTAAAACGCCAAAACCGAAGTACTAAAAAATAGCCGAGGGTGCCGCAGATCAGACCGGTGATAATGCCTCCTATCATAAGTGGAATTAATATTTTGTTTCCGACGATAAAAAACCATTCCCAGCTAGCAATAATCGTAAAGTCGATTGGCTCGGCACCTGTGAGAAATGAACCTAGCTGGTAGGTTAAGTAAAAGATTGGTGGTATCGTGATTGGATTACTGAGCCAGACAATGGCTGCCGCTATAGGTAAATTTGCACGAGTCCACAAAGAAATTGAAATAACGACTATGGTTTGTCCGGGAATGGGCAAGAAGGCTATAAAAATACCAATAAATACGGCAATAGACACGGAGTGACGATTTACTTGTAGCAGATTTGGATCATTTGCTAGCGACCATAGCCATTTGACTTTCGACTTTTTTGTTGCCTCATTAACCCTCGGAAGGAGCCAGCGTAAAATTCTTTTTGGCATTATTTTTGTACCTTTTTATCTCAACATATACTCTTTTTACAAATCGATTACTCCAAAGGAAAACCTAATTTTTCTCCGGAATTAAAAAACACTTCGTGGAAGAGTAGTCGCTTCTTCACAAGGGCGCCACCGACATAGCTTTTTAACGAACCATTTTTAGCAATTATTCGATGACAAGGAATAAAAATAGGTAATGGATTTTTACTGTTGGCGACTCCTACAGCTCTCTGTGCCCTCAGCTTTTTCATAGCGTCGCTCTGCCAAGTGTAAGAGCGAGTCTCACCATAAGGGATCTTCTTAATGATGTTCCAGGCTTCCTTTTGAAATTTAGTTCCTTGTGGTGACAAGGGAAGACTAAATTCTTGTCGTTTCCCATTAAAATACTCGAGCAACTGCAAGCTTGCCTGCTGTATAATTAGCAAATCTTTTGTGGCTGGATCTTTATTTTGAATGTCGGGATTTGAAGCTCGTTGACCTGCGAATTGCAACTGAGTTAGCTTACCCTCAATAGACGTTAGGGTTAATGGACCTAGCGGCGAGCCAATTTCAATCTGCATGCAACGGAATCATGTATTTCTTGGTAAACTTAGATTTTACCTGAGGCAACGGAACTGTGGTTAATAGTACATTCATATTACTACTGTTATCTTATCTTTGATATGAAAGAAGAAAAAGGTTCAGCTTTAATACTTTGTGAATTAAGTAAACTTTATGAGAATGGTTTTCAGGCCTTAAGTGGTATAAACCTAGAAGTAGAGTCAGGTGACTTTTTTGCATTGTTGGGGCCAAATGGCGCAGGCAAATCAACCATAATCGGCATTATATGCTCGTTGATTCGAAAGACTAGTGGAATCGTTGGGATTTTTGGTTATGACACTGATGTTAATTTCTCGAGTGCAAAAAAGTTGATAGGGATTGTCCCTCAGGAATTTAATTTTAATCAGTTTGAAAAGCCAATCGATATACTTGTCACACAAGCGGGTTACTATGGAATTACGAGGAGCGTCGCATTAAAAAGAGCTAAAAAATATTTATCATTGCTTGGTTTATGGGAGAAACGAGGAGTGTCCTCTAGGATGCTCTCAGGTGGCATGAAACGTAGGCTGATGATAGCGCGCGCGCTCATCCATAACCCAAGGTTATTAATACTTGATGAGCCTACTGCAGGGGTTGATATTGAATTGCGGCGATCGATGTGGGGATTTCTGCAAGATATCAATGAGGCCGGTACGACGATTATTCTCACGACACATTATCTTGAGGAAGCAGAAAATCTTTGTCGCAACGTTGCTATTATTGACCATGGTCGGATAGTGCAGAATACCAGTGTGAAGTCGTTGGTGCGACAACTGCAGGTTCAAACTTTTACTGTCGATTTAAAGGACAAATTATCATTCGTACCCAGTGTAAGAGGTTATCCAATACGTAAAGTAGATGATCATGTGATCGAAGTTGATGTGTTAAGTCACCAAACAATAAATTCATTAATTGTGGGTCTGAGTGATCAATCAATAGAAGTGGTAAGCATGAGCACCAAAACTAATCGTCTTGAGGAGTTGTTTTTGAAAATTATTGAGAAGAATATGGAAAATAAGATATGAGTCGATATGAAATATGGATTGCATTTGTGACCATAGTGACCAGGGAGGTTAGAAGGTTTCTGCGAATTTGGCCTCAAACAATTATTCCGCCGGTTGTTACTATGGCGCTTTTTTTTCTGATCTTTGGAAGTGTTATTGGCTCAAGAATTGGGTCCATGCAGGGACTTCCTTATAGTCAGTTTGTTGCGCCAGGATTAATTATGTTATCGGTCATCACAAACTCATACGGTAATGTTGTGTCATCATTCTATGGCTCGAAATTTCAACGTAATATCGAAGAACTGATGGTCTCTCCGACTCCTAATATTATTATTTTAACCGGATATATTGTGGGTGGAATGGCGAGGGGTCTATTAGTAGGCTTGATAGTATCTTTGGTTTCTCTTTTTTTTACAGACCTCTCTATTTTTAGTCCAATGATTGCGCTGGCCATTATTCTACTGACATCCATAATGTTTTCGGCTGCAGGATTTCTAAATGCTATTTATGCGGATAGCTTTGATGACATTTCTGTGATACCCAATTTCGTGCTGACACCACTAATATATTTAGGTGGCGTTTTTTACTCCACTGGCCTCCTGAGCGAATTTTGGGCCAATGTTTCTTTGATTAATCCAATACTCTATATGGTGAATACATTCAGGTTTGGATTTTCAGGCGTGACCGATATAGACATCTTTTGGGCGTTTACAATGGTCACCTTGTTCACTGTGGTACTGTTTATGGTTTCTTTAAAATTATTGCGTGATAGTCCGAGGCTTCGAAGTTAGTGAATATGTACAAGGTTACGCACTTAGGAAAACAGATTAGACATGACAGTGATATTGACGCTTCAATTTTAAATCCAATAGCTCGTGCAGATGCGAGAAGATCACTGCTGATGGATTATGTTCCGTTCTCAGGCACTGATTTTTGGACTGCATATGAATTAGCTTGGTTGGATCAAGATGGTATGCCCAAATTAGCCATTGCCGATATTAGTGTCCCATGTGAAAGCAAAAATATAATTGAGTCTAAATCAATGAAATTGTATCTGAACAGTTTTTATAAAAAAAAAATTGAGAATCGTCAGGCGGTCGCTGAAAAAATTCAATTTGAGCTTTCTGAGGCAATTGGGGGCGTCGTTACTGTGAAACTTTTCACGCTAGATGCCTTTAGGAAAGGACATCCTATTAAAACACAAGAAGGGATTTGCCTTGATAATCAGAGAGTTGAGCCGATAATTTTCGGGCCTGCCCCGAAAATATTAAGAACAATGGGACATAAGCAAATTAGTGAAACATTGTTTTCTCATTTACTTCGTACAATTTGCCCAGTTACTTCCCAGCCCGATTGGGCATCTATTTATGTGATGTATCGAGGACATTCAATTGATCGCGACGCTCTTTTTCGCTACATAATTTCATATAGAGAGCATAGTGATTTTCATGAGCATTGTGTTGAACGAATCTTCTGTGACATCCTGAATTACTGCAACCCTACTGAGCTCACAGTTTGGGCGCGTTTCTTGCGGCGGGGTGGCTTGGACATCAATCCTTATAGAACGAATTCCGGAACATATCCTCCAAGAATTCGTGAGACAAGGCAGTAAGAAATTAATGATAATATTTGCTCAAGGTAAGTTTAGGGGTTATGTTGCTTTTGGATAAAGTTTTATTTAGAGCCCCACTACTTATTGCGTAACAAAAAAGGATAATTTCGGAGAGGTGGCCGAGTGGTTGAAGGCGCACGCCTGGAAAGTGTGTATACGTTAAGCGCGTATCGAGGGTTCGAATCCCTCTCTCTCCGCCAAATTACACTTCACTGACCTTCACAAAGGTCTACTGAGTGTTTCTGTAGCATTGTTTTATGGATACTTTTTTCTTCATAAGTCGCTGTAATCTTCTGTACAACCCTGTAAAATTTATTTCATGTTGGATACCAAGTTGGATACCACAGTGGAGTCGAGCAGAATAGGGCATTTAACTTGCTGATATTGCTATTTTTTTATAGCTAGTTCGCCGGACTCTCTCACCACCATTCTTTATAAATTTTTCTGATATCATTATGTAGATAAAATATTTTTTGATAAATTCTAGAATTGGTTCCCGTTTTCGTTGCGAAGTGGATATTCATGGAAACCAACAATCGCTTTAAAATAGCACAATTAATGTCCGTTGGTTTTACCATAAGCGACGTTGTTAGTCGGTTTAAGGTTACGGAAAGAACCATACGTCACTGAAGGAAAAATCACGAATTTAATGCTGAGATGACTCGTTTAAAAGACAATTGGTCGGTTTTAATCCGCAAGCTTCTTAATCAGCTTTCAATAGCCAGCTTGAATTGGGCTCTTAATTACATTAACGATACCAGTGGTAATGCAAATATAAAGGTCAAAACCTTCTCAAAGCCCGTTCGGTCATGAAGACCGTGTCAGCGATGAAGAGGATATTGAATCGTTTCAAGCCTTATTGTCAAAACTAGACAGACTAGCCGATCTAAAAACAATGAATAGTTGCAAAGCTTTAGCAGTTTGATTAGGCATCCAACAAATAATAATAAGATACTTCTCGTCATCAGCCCCAGTTGGACATAATTGTCTGCGAGAGTGTTTTCGTTCATCGTTTACCTCAAAGAGGAATCAGTTAATATAATCATGAGTGCTTGCGGAGGGAACTAAATTAGTTGCTTACTAATCGATCCAATGTTTTTCAACCAATGCTTTTAGGTGCGGGAACTGCTCATCGGTATCTTGGTAAGTCTCTCGTAGTTGAGCTAATTCCAACTTGAGTTGCTTGATAATGCCAGCGTACTTTGGATTACTGTATTCATTAACATTCTCATGCGGGTCCTTGCTCAGGTCATAGAGTTCCCAAGCCGGTGGCGCCTCCATCTGGGTTTGCTCAAGTTCTTTGGGCCATTTTCCCCCGTCACCTTCAACAAAGTGTTGCCCATAGAAAAATATAAGCTTGTACTTGTCCGTGCGAATTCCAAAGTGGGCCGGATTATAGTGGTGAGACATATTCATCCAGTAACGATAATAGGTGCTATTGCGCCAGTTGTCTGGAGTTTTGCCCTCAAATACCGCGGAGAAGTCTCGTCCTTGCATTTGAGAGGGGGCGTCGACACCAATCATACCTAGCATAGTCGAAGCAAAGTCGGTGTTATTGACCATTAGCTCGGATTGCTTAGGAGCCTTATTTTTACCGGGATATTTTACAATTAACGGCATATGAAGTGATTCTTCATACATCCAACGCTTGTCAATTAAGTCATGTTCGCCAAGGAAGAAGCCCTGATCGCTGGTGTAAATAACGATGGTGTCATCGGCAAGACCGGCATCATCGAGATAGTCGAGCACTCGCTTAATATTATCATCAACACCCTTAACACAGCGCAGGTAACGCTTTAAGTAGGTCTGATAAGTTTGGCGGGTAAACTCTTTATCCGAGAGGTTTGGGTCAATCTCAAGGTCTTTACCGAGATTGCGAACATCCCCCTTTTTTTGTAGCTTGGCGTGTAGGTCTGCTAGATCAGATGCCATATTGCGGTATTTGTTCCGGCGCGATAATGAGGTGCCGATAGTATCGCGTAGGCTATCATTAACACCGCGAGTACCGTCAGACCCCCACTCATCTTGATTCCACAGGTTATCTGGTTCGGGAATATCAACGTCGGCAAGGTAGTCATCATAGCGAGGCGCATTTTCAAACATATCATGAGGCGCTTTAAAATGATGGAATAATGCAAAGGGCTTATCAGATTTACGATTTTTAAGCCAAGCTAGGGCACGATCCGTGATCACATCGCTGGAGTGCCCCACCGTTTTATCGACATTTTTTGGCCAAGGCTTTTCTCCTTGTACGCGAAGGTCTGGGTCAAAATAAGTACCCTGTCCACGTAATACTTCATAATAGTCAAAAGCGCTGGGTTCATTTTTTAAGTGCCACTTGCCAATAATAGCTGTCTCATAGCCAGCTTTTTTGAGTTCTTTAGGCAGATATTGACGTTCTGATGGCAAGTTACCGTGCAGGTCTAAAACACCATTTACATGGCCATATTGACCCGTGAGAATCGTTGCACGTGAGGGCGAGCATATTGCATTAGTGCAATGAGCGCGACGGAATATTGTGCCTTCTGAAGCTAATTTGTCCAGGGTTGGAGTAGGGTTCAGTCCTGCAAGGCGTGAACTGTAAACCCCGATGCCCTGTGTCGTATGGTCATCGGACATGATGAACAGAATATTTTTAGGGGTTTTACTGCTACTGAACCATTCCTCAACATCCTCTCGATCAGTGTGCTCAGCAGACTCAACCAAGTCATATTTATAATCGGTACATCCAATAAAGAGGGCACAAGAAACTGTAAGAATAAGTGGTTTTATAATAGGTCGTCTCTCTTTTTAAGCAATGTGTAACAGTTAAAAATTATTTTCTTCCGTTTTATTTAGTTATTAGCTTTCTAACATCACTTTTATCACGGCTTCTAAGGAACTTTTGAGCATGTATTAATCTTTGGTAGCGCTCCTATTGCTTTTTAATGCCGAAGACTAGAGGGATTACATGTTTATTTGTGATACTTAACATTAACATCATTTCTAAAAATCTCACAAGATTTTAGAAGTGTCAAAGCATGAGGAGAAATCTTGTAGTGTCATAACTATTAAGGTTTAGGGGTGAGATACCTACTTTACGGAATTACGCACACAAAACCTTAATTATCTAGTTGTCCGATGCTTTCGGCGCTTAATTGTTCTCTCCGACTTCTTTGGATACCTACCCACTTACCCAGATTTAAATCTGATGTGGTTTTGTAACTAAAAGGATGTTCCGTCAGTAAAAGTGGCTTTTACGAAAAGAAGATAGTGAGACGAAAGGAAACTTAAATAGCTCATTGTTGTCGCATAATGTCACGAGCGCGCACTGTTGCTGTGGTTGTCCGTTGATCCTACATCTTTAACTTAGTCGCGAGTAATATGATGATAATCCCTTTTGTTTTTGACTGATTTTCAACCAAGTAATTCAACTGTCATAAAATTAGGGTTTCGCGGCGGTGATGATTGATCCAGCCGACCTAGTCTTTAATAATTTTCACAGATAAGCCCCGTTTGAGCAACTCAGATCCAGATGATCACTGGATTTTGCAGAATTTTATATTGGGCCTGGAAGGCGCTTTGGCCGAATAATGGCAAAATTCCATGCCGTATTTAGACAAAATTGAAAAACCTTATTCCAATACCTAGAATCTCTACTGATAGGTCTTCCCTGAAGTTTCCACAAAATTTCTGTCGCGAATCTAAGGCGGATATTTAAGTTTTTTCGCGGCGTTGAGCGCTACCAACCCAAAGCCATATCCCTCTGTATTCTTCTCCAGCAGTCCAACATTTTTGTTTTATCCTGATCGATGTCCTGTGAACTTGATGATGCCAGCCCCCAACATTATTTCGTAATGCGAGACGTAGGTAGACAGCTCTTAGCCGATAGACTGTTTCAAGGTTCCCTGTCTGATATGAGCTTCCTTGGTGGAGTGTTTCCAACTTTTGCAGGCGAGGAATTGATAATTCCGAGTGATCAGTTCTCTAGTAAGCCTCGATGAGGAACCTATTTCACAGCCTCTGACTCAGTGTAATGCCTTTTGGTGTAAAACTGATTATGTGGGTCCAAACACCAGGGTGCTGTCTTACGATAGCGACAAGAGAATTTTTATTTTCTTTAGCATTTAAGAACACTGACCCCGACTTTTCAGACTCTTGCTCATTCATCCTCAGGTTGCCCGTGCCAGTGATTATTTTTCTTATGTAATAGAATTTTCGTTGCGACATAGAAATTAGTAAACGCCAATTTTTTCACTAGTATTCAGAGACCTATGAAGACTAATTAAAACATTCCCACGTAAAAATATGCCTAGTCGAAGTAAGAGAAAGTTTCCCCACCTTTTATGTTAAGAACCGTTTCATAAATCAGCTTAATAACATTTTCTACATCATCCCGGTGAGCCATTTCGACTGTCGTGTGCATGTACCTTAATGGTAGGGAAATCAGAGCAGAGGGAACGCCGCCATTACTGTATGCAAATGCGTCGGTATCAGTTCCTGTAGCTCGAGATAAAGCAGACCGCTGGTATGGGATATTGTTGTTTTCAGCAGTATTAGTAATCAAATCACGGAGCCTTTGTTGCACAGCTGGGGCATAAGCAATTACAGGGCCATCACCATTTCTAACCGTACCCTCTTTTTTCTGATCAATCATGGGCGTCGTGGTGTCATGGGTGACATCTGTAATTATTGCTACATCAGGCTTAATTGTTTGAGTAATCATCTCTGCACCACGAAGACCTACTTCCTCCTGAACGGAGTTCGTGACATATAAACCAAAAGGAAGTTTTTTATTGTTTTCATGTAACAATCGCAAGACCTCCGCAATCATAAACCCTCCCATCCTATTATCTAAGGCCCTGCAGACAAAATTTGATTTGTTAAGCACGTGAAACTCGTCTGGATAAGTAATGACACAGCCAACATGCACACCCAATTTCTCAACCTCTCCTTTTGTTTGGCATCCGCAATCAATGAATATGTTATCGGGTTTGGGCGTTTGTTCCCTTCCTTTGTCTCGCGTATGTATTGCGGGCCATCCAAATACACCTTTCACAAAACCGGTTTCAGTATGAATGTTTACTAACTTACTAGGGGCTATTTGATGATCACTGCCTCCATTACGCACCACATAAACCAAACCTTTGTCAGAGATATAATTTACATACCAAGAAATCTCATCTGCATGACCTTCAATTACCACCTTATATTTTGCATCAGGATTTAAAATTGCAACTGCGCTTCCATAAGGGTCAGTTATAAACGTATCTGCGTAGGGTTTTAAATAATTCATCCATATCTTTTGCCCCTCCCACTCATGGCCTGTCGGCGCGGCATTATTTAAATATTTTTTTAGAAAGGACATTGATTTGCTATTCAAAATTGATTTTCTGGACATAATATAGTTTCTGGTTGAGTGAAAAATTAGACGTGATTAGTTCGTCGGATAGTGTAACCAATAAGATAAACTAAGCAAGCTAAGAGAGCACTATCGAGACTAAACATTAGTTATGCACGCATCAAACCCACGACCACTTGGTTTACGTGCAATAATGTTTTTATCAATAGTTTATTACATATTATATAGCGTTTAGTAAAGTTCGAAACCCTATCTCTTCTAGGATATTTTCTTTACTAAAACAGACCACAATGAGAAAACCCACATCGTTACGCATCTGTCATAACGAGTTATAAAGTTGGATTTGACATATTAATTTTCTTTTGCGCCAAGTAAAAACTTTAAAGGTATATGTAATCGAGCTCTCCAAGCGGCCATGATATGACTTTCGCCTTGGAAAACAAGACTTTTCCAGTCCAAATCTCTAGTGAAACCTTTTTCTTCCATGATCGAATCCATGTGGGCTTGCCCATCACCATAATTCGCATCATAGCTTTCAGTGCCTCTATCAAAATAGAGAAGATGATCTCCGGCCGATGGCCAGTGGTCTTCATACCAATTGGTTACAGCATCACCGCCCAATGTCCAGTGAGTTGACAAACAAGCAGCGCCACCAAAAATCTCAGGATATTCAGAGATCGCATAAGCAGAAATCATTCCTCCCATGCTTGATCCCATAATGAAAGTATTTTTCTGATCAGATTTTGTTTTGTAATTTTTATCAACGTATGGTTTTAGTTCTTTCACTAAAAAACTTAAGTATTTATCTGAGTTAATTTCTTGGATTCTAATGTCAGATTCTTTATGCAGAAATTCGTTTGCGATTTGCTCAGTTATCATTTTCTGGGGCATGTATTCCGTTCGGCGTTTTGTTCCAGGTAAGTTCCAAACTGAAACAAAAATGACCGGATCAATTTTTTCTGCTTCGATAAGCTGAGTAGCTATTTTATCTACATCCCAAAATAACCCCGTTCTGTACCTCAATTTTGCATAGAGCGCATAAAACTTCATAAAAATGCCCTTATTCATTGGTGAGGTAGCGTTATCAAACATAAATTGCCCATCATGAAGATACATTACGGAATATCGTTGCTCTGTATTCTTCTCATACCCATTTGGCAACCAAATATCGACAGGACGATTTTCTACAAATTCAGACTTAAAAGATTCAATGTGATTAAATATTCCACTGTTCTTGTTATCAGCCATAATAGTCCCTTTGGGGGAGCACGCCCCCACAAAAATTGTCAATAGAGCAAACACATAGGAGCGAATCGCAATTAAATCGAACATATTACTGATCCTTGGTAAAAAAACAGTTTACGTTTGCCTCATTATACAAAAGATTGAACGGCTTACATTTGGACCATTGATTACTTTGATCAGTCGTCTTTTTCCAATTATTCGTTAACATAACGATTGTCAGCGTATTATTTGTCTTAGAATCAGGCACTTAAACACGATCGACATCAACAAGTTGTTTAGGTACATCGATGTATTTTTACATTATTTTACGTCACTAGAAATATTTAAATCCTGTTATTTTTTTGATGAGATTTGTAGATATATTGATATGTTCGAATACGATTTGCGTTCCAGATTTTTTGGGCACGGAGGTTAAAATTTAGCTATCAAACCTAGGAAAAATTTGGCACGAAATGTCGCAAGAATACCTCATTAATTAAACATGATAGTCAAAAGTCAAATAGCTAGCCTAGCTTTACATGGAAAAAGAGGAGGTTTTCAGAGTGTGGTATGCGTTGGTTTTGGGAAACTATTTAGCTAAAAAACAACGATATTTAAAAAAATCTTGCTTGTTAATGGGAATCGAGTGGTTTGAATGCTTACTTTTAAAAATTGATTTAGCCTTGTAAAACTCGATCTATTTGAGGTGGCACTTTGACACCAAAAAGTGTTCATTAGAAATTATTGGCAAACATAGCTGGTCATTGCAAAGAGTTGAGGTACTAAAATAAAACAGATAAAACTCCGTAAGCCTGGAGGGCTCGAAAATCTATTTTTGGGTGATGAGGAGGTTCCTTTTTTAGGTAACACAGAAGTGTTGGTTAAGGTCAACGCAAGTAGTCAAAATTATCACGATTTATTGGTGGTCCGTGGCCTGATTCCCACGCAAGACAATCGTGTCCCACTATCTGATTGTGGAGGCCAAATTGTAGCTACAGGACGTTTGCAAACTCGTTGGAACATCGGTGATAACGTAATTAGTTGCTGCTATTCGGACTGGGTTGAAGGTAAACCGCAGACAAAGTTACTGAGTTTTATCGGTGAGCATCTAGATGGGTATGCGACCGAATATATCGCCGTTGAGGAAACTTCACTGACCGTAGCACCGAAAGGATGGAGCGCATTGGAATCCGCGACCTTACCCTGTGCTGGCCTCACCGCTTGGCGCTCGCTTGTGGAGGAGGGTCGCTAAGCGGGGTGAAACGGTACTAGTATAAGGGACGGGTGGCGTATCAATCTTTGCGCTGCAACTTGCCAAATCGATGGGTGCTCGCGTGATCGCTACATCCTCTAGTGATCAAAAACTTGCCCGCTTAGAATCCTTTGGTACCGATGTTTTAATTAATTATAAAGCCAAGAAACAGTGGGGTACATCGGTGTTGGCTACCACAAATAATGAGGGCGTAGACCACGTTATTGAGGTCGGAGGGGGCGATACATTTCCCGAGTCTGTTCGCGCCACGAAGCTGGGCGGACATAACGCACTAATCGGTATACTAACCGGGCCATCAGCGAAAGAAATTATCTTGCCGAGGCTTTTTTTAAAACAAATTCGAACAAGTGGTATTGCCATGGGGAATCAAAAATCGCAGCAAGCGATGATTGATTATCTTGAAAAAACCGATATTCGTCCTGTTATAAGTCATACATTTTCTTTAAATGATATAGCCGACGGGTTTTGATTACAGATCGCTAATGGACATTTCGGTAAGATCGCGATTAAGATTGCTGACTAAATTTCTGGAGCTCAACGTGATATCTTTGGAACTCTCTCAAGGTGGTCTCGTTGCTACCATAAATTTTTTTTGGTAGTGGTTGATTGAATACAGATGGGGGTCAGCCATAAATTTTTGGCGTTTGGTCTTATTAGTGTAAGACCGTCTAGTGCTCTAGTTTACGGTACGGTGAATAATTTCTCACATCGATATTTTGCTTTGTAGGCGAGGAAATATTCTTCACCCTTGGTCAAGAAACTTATTTCTTGAGTCAGTGCTGCTGTTCTTGTGTTAAATTCAAAAGAGTCTCGGTATTGAACCTGATCTAATGGGTTTGCAGAGTGATGAAACTTTATGATGTCACTTTGCTTATCGTAGTTCAGTCCGGACAAGTTTCCAATGATAACGGTCTTCGTTTTTCGATTGAATTTTAAAATTACATTCTTAAGTTCGATACGGCGTGTATTTATTTTATTATTTTTAATTGACTGTGATATTTGGACACAGTCGAATGTTTTTAAATTTTGATGGTAAAGATTTGTATTGTTTTTTTGAGTACTCATGCCTAGTGATTGGTTATTTGTTGATATTTTTGGTTTCGCTGGGCTTGTAATAACTGCGAAGAAACTGGATGAAATTGCTGACACGAGCATCCCAGCAATTAAACCGAGAGTAAAAGATCGGGTTGAACAGTGATAATTTTTTTTGGTTTTTCTCTCAAGCATGCTCGGTAGATGATATTGTACTAGAAATATTATTACTACCGGTAAGTTTGGTCCAATAATAACGCGCGATGACATGTAAGGTTATATCTGTGAAGTAATAGGATCTTTTTATATTCATTCCCACTACTAAGATTCTTTTCAGTAGTGATTTAGTATCTACAGATAGGGTATCGTAGTTGTTTTTTTCCAAGTTAAAAGCGACTCAGTTTAGTATTTGATATTCACAAAGAGATTTGAGTTGAAAACAAGATTAGAAAATACGCTCATTGGGAGCTGTCGACTGTCCACACTCAAAACGTATGAGGAGTTCTTTTGAGACGTCTAGATTGAATTTTTGAACCCTCAACTGACTCCTGAAAAGGGCAGGTAGCTCAATTAAAAATAACAACGACAATATGGCCATGCCAAAATCAAAAATTGTCTAAAAACCAATGATCATTACAGAAAAATTGATTGCGCCTCTGAAGACTTGTCCAAGGTAAAAATGATGCAGTCCTCCTATGAAGAACCAGTTTAAGACGGCATAAGTGTCTGCATCTTTCATTTTTTTTTGATAGGCGGTGTAG
>NZEU01000039.1 GCA_002689135.1 Porticoccaceae bacterium | reverse complement strand
CCAGTCACTGAAGACTAAAAACGCTTATTATTGCTCAACCATTCTAACTTTTATGGTTACTTGATGAGAGCAATATCATTTATCGTCGCAGAAAATCTTTTTACTCAAGCTGATTGAATTTTTAATTTCAGAAGAGGTAACTCATAAAAGTTAGAATGGTTGAGCAATAATAAGCGTTTTTAGTCTTCAGTGACTGGGAGTTTTATCACAAATTTTTTAAAAATATAGATTGTAATTTTGCTTTAGAAATCCGCTTGAAGACAATCATACAAAACGCTGATGCCTTAGCGGTCTTGTTTGCTTGGGCTCTTGACGATTAATCCAAATTAGAAAAATGACAGTTTGATAGTATATTGGGTGAAGAACCCTCTGGACATTATAGATTTCAATTGACCCTATCTTTGGGCGATGTAAATATTCAACACACATCTCCACAGCAGGCTCTTGTCAATGATAATCTTACACGGATTTTCGTCGTCTAATTATTATAATGTGGTAAAACATGTCCTGCTTCACAAGAATTGTGAATTTCAAGAAAACAAGCTGTTTCCCAAAGACCCCAAGCTACTTGAAATATCTGCAACAGGTAAAGTCCCCGCAATAACCTCATCCATCGGTACTCATATTTGCGAAACTTCGGTGATACTGGATTATATCGAGGACGTTCATCCAACTCCCTCGCTGTATCCTTTGAGTTCTGATGATCGTGCTTTAACCCGTCAGCTCGTCAAAATCATCGAGCTGTACCTTGAAATACCATCTCGAATGTTACTGCCAACTCTACTTCAAGGCAGGGAACCAGTTCCAGAAATAAGCGAGACATCGTACTCTTTGTGTAAACGAGGTTGCCTGATCATTAATAACCTTTGTTCAATGTCCCCCTACTTAATAGGCGCTGAACTAACGATAGCTGACATTTTTTTGCGGTACGCCTTGACAATTCCAAACGCGGTAAAGCAATTTTGGTCTGGAAAGGATCCGCTGTCTTTAATTGAGGGCCTTCAAAATTGGAAAAACATCATGAGAAAATCAGAAATCTCCAGAAAGATTGATGATGAAAGAGAAAAAGATAGAGCAGAATTTTTGGCAAGATTCTGAGGTCATTAGACATTTCAATTGTTTTAAGGTCAAATTAAATAACGAGATTTAGAGGGAGTTAGGTAATTTAGCATCCTTTTTCTTTGTCCTTTTAGACACCGCTCCACAACCGTACGCCTCTGTCTCTTCGCAAGTTTCACTGGTTCTGTGGCTCCTAGGCTTGCTGGTACTCTGACCACTTTCTCCGCGGCACCACTATCATCCGATGTAGCAACCAATTACCCCTCGACAACTGCCACCCCCGCCGCTACTTATATCGCAGTTCCGACATTGGGCATCTGATTAGCATGCTCTTGGCACTCTTTAAAATCCTTATCACATTTATCGTCGTCAGCATATGTCCTACTAACAATTGATTACCATTTACTGGTCGTCAAAGGAGCAGTTAGTCACCCCAACAGAATCACAACTATGAAAATCAGAAAGCTCTTTACTCTCTATAACCTGTGATGAACTACTTTAATAAATCCGTTAACCATATTTTTCCTTCAGATGAGAAACAAATTCATTTAATTCTTTATTTTTTTCGGGTGCAGGCAGGTGAAATCTGTCGATTATCTCTTCCCAGTTAAGGCCAATAAATTGTGACTTAGTACTCCTAAAACCCGACTCCTCTGAAAGATCTACTCCACCTTTCATTAAGCTAAAATAAAGCAATAACCATGTCCGTGGATCAACGTCCTTTACACGAATACCATAGGATGCACACTGGTCCCAATTTTCGGCACAATAGTATCCAAGAACTAAATCCTTATAACGGTTATCCGAGGTGGTTTGTCCCATTGGAATCGGGTCGAGGGTCAACGCCTTCTCAAGTAATGTAATCCCTACTGCCTCGTCTCCGATACGCACCAGCACTTCTCCTGTACCGGACAGCACACGCGGGTCATTTGGATTCAAGCGATACGCTATCCGGCCATGTTCCTCAGCTTTACCATAATCATGGTTTGAGAGATATACCGCCGAGAGCATCCGATGACATTCAAAATCATTTTCATTTAGATCATGGGCCATAGTGAGATGCTTCAAAAGGAGCTGATACTTCTCGTCAAAATTGCTATCTTCGGTATATTTTCTTATCAACCCCTGACCAAGAGTACATGCTTTCCAAGCATGGGCTTGGGCATTTCCGCTGTCGATTTCCAATGCTTTATCGAAGAACCCTATTGCAAGTTGGTTGGCATCCTTAGTGTACTTATGGTGTTGCTCTTTTCCCCTCAGGAGTAGCTCATAAGAGCTAAAGTTTTCAGTCGGTTTTCGCTTTGATCTTTGGAGACTCGTAATCTGTATTTCGCCCAAGAGTGCAATCGTTATTTTTCGCACAATCTCGTCCTGAATTTCAAAAACATCGTCCAACACGCGGTCATATTTGTTACTCCAGACAACGTTACCACTCTGCGCATCCATCAGCTCAATGCTTAATCGTATCCGGTTGCCCGAAGACCTTATACTCCCATTGATCAAGAAATCGACCGCATAACCCACTGAAAATTTAATTGCATCATCAACACCAACTTTAAAATCACTGATCGTAGCACGAGAGAGAATCTCAAATTCTCTCATCATGGAAAATTCAGTGATTAAATCTTCAACCACTCCATCACTGAGAAAATGACTTTCCTCATTTTTGCTAAGATTCTTAAACGGAAGAATCGCCAATTTCAGTTTTTTATTGGCAATTAATGAACCAATTACGGCCGTTTCGTTGCCCGAGAGGACCTCATTCACCTCCCTTGGTTTCTCCCGCTGAGGCTGAAAGTTGGCGGTATTTAAGTTTGCAACCATAACGCTGAACACTTCAAAGTCAGTAGCTATATTTTTGAGGTTCCGTGTGCCTGAAGCATCAATGGAGAACGAAACTCGTTTTGCAACTTGCTCCCTGACTACCCTGGACACCAGTATTTGCCCAGGTTTACAGTGACTTTCCAAACGAGCTGCCACATTTACGCCACTGCCATATACATTGTCACCTTCAATAATTATGTCATCTACATGAATACCCACCCTCCAAAGTAATTTGAGTTCGACGCTGGAATCTTTGTTTCTTTCCATTAACGCCTTTTGAAACCTTACCGACGCGTTCACGCACTCTACAGGACTGTCAAACTCCGCGATCACTGAGTCACCAGCAGTATGGAAAATTCTGCCGCCGAAATCCTCGATATTAGAGTCAATGATAACCCTGCATGCATTCAATCCGGATAACGTGGACACCTCATCTAGCTCCATATACTTGCTAAAATCAACACAGTCAGCGGCTAGTATTGTGGCAAGCCTTCTCTTGATGTTTGTCAATTGCATACTCCAATTTTTTGCAATCTTGATAATTCAATTTAAAAGTCGAGGCACCCGGGGAAAAACAGATTACTAAGCATGCGCATGTCAACGCTAAGGTCCTCTTTACACACTACAATCCTAGTTACTGTTATTTAACAAACATCGCTTGACGCAAAAACTCAGTGATTGGCACATGAAATTTTAACAGGTCAAAAACCCCTACCAGAGCCATGATTTAGCATACCAATAATTTCAAAATCATTCATTAAGATGCGAAAATAGTCTCCCTCCTGAATCTAAATATAACTATAATTACTCGCGCCACATTTTTCCCTGCAATAAATCTCTGTACCGAGGGTGATAGTAACGTTATTAAGAAAATATTACAGTAAGGCTGTCTAGCAACGGATAAGATAAAAATTGAATTTTCTAAGTCGATATGAATAAGTTTTACCAAAAACATTTAACGAATCTGGCCAAGGCAAAGGACGTGTCACTTTATGAATGAAAAAGTAAAAGAAACAACACCTACCACGCCCTTACCTTTGGACGTACGACTTGGTTTGACAAAGGCCGAAGACGTCAGGCATCCCTTGCGTTGGGGTATACTGGGTGCCGGTGAAATTTCCCGACAATGGGTCCATGCCTTGAGAGCTTGTGAGGGGGCTACCGTATCAGCTGTTGCGGCACGCGACGCCAACCGGGCAAAGCAGTTTGCAAAGAAATATCGTATAAAATCTTCGTTCGGAGACTACGCTGAAATGGTCCAATCCTCTCAAGTCGATATTGTTTTTGTAGGGACTATTCCCGAAGTTCAAAAAGACCACGTAATACTAGCGGCAAATGCAGGCAAGCACGTCTTATGTGAGAAACCATTTTCTCAAAATCCGCGGGAAGCACGCGAGATGTACAAAGCCGCTGATAAAGCAAACGTGATGGCCCAACATGGTATGTGGACGCGGTTTTTTCCTGCGGTAGAACATGCTCGCCTAGCCATAGAGAGCGGTATAATCGGCGACGTTTTAATGGTTCAGGCCGATTTTAGTGCAGAGTACACGATTCAGGCAGCGCTAATAGCATTTGGCTCTGGTGCTCCCCAATCCATGTCAGTAACGGGAAGCTCCATTGTTCTTGAGTATGAGGAAGATCGTTCAGCTATCTTAAGCACACCACCTTACCCAAGTGAGTTTCCGGAGGTCGTTGAATTTATTGGTTCTTTGGGAAGAATTACCCTTGAACAACCCGCTCACTGTCCCACCGCCATTACAATTCGAGTACCGAAAAAAACACCCTCGAGATATATGAATTCAAATACTCCCGCACCCGCAAACCGCTACGAATATCCGATACCAGACAGCGTCTGCATCCCAATGGCATTTCCAAATCAGCAAGGCTTTCTATATGAGGCAGAGGCGGTCCACCGGTGCTTGGCAGCAGGACTCCTCGAGTGTCCGCAATTCACAAAAACAGACTCTTTGAGGGTTATTGATCTAGTGGCAGAAGTCCAAAAAAACCCGAAGAGACAGGCCTATTTAAAAAAATTACGTGCAAAATATATGTCTAAATCTCCCCACTAGCATGCTCAATCTACGATAATAAAATTCTTACTTCCACTACATTTCGCAGATCCAAAGGCAAATTGAAAAAACTAGTTTAGCAATTTGGTGATATCATGATAAAACCGTGTCTAAAGTCATTGAGTAAACAGGATTATGATCAGACTAACTACTCATGGAGGATGCAGAAGCGACAAGGTAACCGGCTTTTTATCAACGCTGGGGGCATGGGCATACCTTTCAGAGTCTGGAGCGAAAAGCTCACATTCTTACGGAACCGCCCTTAATACGACCGGCAACGAGATGGAACTGACCGCAGTGATAGAGGGTTTAAAAGCAATAACATCGGCCTCACACATACAAATAACGGTAAATAGTGAATATGTAATGAATGGTGCGACTATCTGGATTAATCTATGGAAAAAAAATAATTGGCGCACTAATAACCAAGAACTGGTTCCGAACAAATATCTCTGGATGACCCTGGAGGAACTAATAAGTTCACACGTCCGCATAACTTGGCGTCTTGAGAGCAATATCCATCGCGATCAGAGGGTCCTTTTTGCTGAAAGGCTATATCAACTGGCTTTGCAAGAAGTGGTCTCAGGTACGCGTTGATTAATTATGAGACATCTTTTTTTGACTCAGAATGCCAACCGAAAGCCTCCGTCAAGGTTAAGAATCTCGCCATGAAAATATGATCCCGCCCGACTACAAAGCATCACCGCAACACCCGCCATGTCCTCCAATCCTCCATAGCGATGAGCAGGGATTCGCTTTAACTCTGCTTTAAATGATTCAGCTTCCGGATCTTGCCAAGCACGTCGTGTCATTTCAGAGTAGAAACGTCCGGGGGCTATAGCATTAACCCTGATAAAATCATCCTTTAGCGCCAATGCCAGTTGCTTCGTAAGATGCTCGAGGATATTTTTACTGGATGAATAAGCTAGCACGCTAGGAAAAATCATGCTCGCAGCCACAGAACTTATGAAAACTACCCGCGAGGGGTCTTCAAGAGACGCATTCTCTCTCAACGGCTCAAGAAGTGCCTTTGTTAAAAATAATGGAGAACGAGCATTAATATTCATTACACGATCCCAGTCCTCCACTTCCAATGAATCTATGGAAGTTGCCAAGCCTAGCCCCGCATTATTCACAAGGACATCGATATATGGCTCCCTCTCTTTGATCTTTGAAGCCAACGAATTAATACCCTCAAGCGAACTCAAGTCTCCGGAAATTGGTATACATTCTCCGTCACCCAAAGACGATAACTCGTCGGCTTTTGCACTCAATTTTTCATGGGACCTCGCGGTTATGTAGACACGTGCTGCTCCAGCCAACAAAAATCCGTGTGCCATATAACTGCCTAGTCCACTTGAACCGCCGGTCACTAGGCAGATTTTTCTATCCATCGAAAAAAGATTTTTCATCTGGTTTTCCTCCCGAACCTGGTTAAATCTATCGGATTAAGTTCGGTCATAAAGTAAAAAGTAATTTATAAAAAGCGATTTTCTATTTTCCTAAAATCCCCAATTAGTCTTACGTACCATTTTTGGAGACATCAATCGGGTTTAATATAATCTATCTGGCCCTACCGGGATGATTCTTTGTGGATTTATCGAGTCAGGGCATCTAATTTATCCAAAGTTAAGAACAATGAAAAAACAGCTTCCTCATAACTTTTCTGTGTCTCTGCAAAACCACATTTGTATACACCATTATTTACATTGTCATAGATCTCTTTATTTATGACATCGATCTCATCCCTAAAATCTTCCGGATAATAATCATCCTGGTTACCGGTTAGTTCGTTAAATGCCGAATTGATTATCCTGAGGATTTGTGAAGATTCATTATTCACAATTTTTTTGGTTTTTTTGTCCCATAAAACAGGCACGGTCACATTAGTCGTAATATTGGCCTTGGCTTTCTGGTAAACCTCACGTAAAAACTTAAAACCATTAAGTGAATCCTTGGTTGCGCCATTAAAAGAATTATCAAAAACCCAACTCTCCTCACGCAAATCAGGATGAACAATATCAACAGATATATGTGTCTCCAACTCCTTTAATTTCCTAAAGATTAGTACTCTTGTCGCCCATGGACAAGCATAACTGGCATAAACATGGTACCTACCAGACTCCGACTTAAACACAGGGTCTTTCGGCGAGATATCACTTAAAAACGTTCTAGGTGGCCTGACGAAAGCTCCAGAGGGGCNGACTTTGCTGTGAGGATTGCGCTGCCAAGCACCGTTTACAAGTNCTCCCATCCTTACAGGCCCGTAGCTTGGTGAACAATCGGAGTGGTTATTAACGTCAAAAAAGATCNTCAGAAATTACGCTTATAATAAAAGGGGGCCCTTCGGCCCCCAGTAATACTCGAACAATCAGGTTTAGACACTGGATCACCCCCTTTTATATCTATTGCGATGGGGTCAGTGTAATTGTTATCTAATGCAATGTCACTGAGAGTTTGTGAGCATAATTAATCTAATATATGTAAGTACGTTTCGGCTATCGGTGGCAAAAAAGTTAAACTGTAATTCATCATAATTAGTGGTANTATAGTTNAGGTTANGAGGTAATGTGGTCTCGATAANGTGAATTTCTCAAAATCTAGTTGAGGTAATCATGTCTATTGGGGTAATCGACAAGAGTCAACTCTGCAATAGCAACTTGGAAAATGATTTCGATTATGGTGTCCATGGCACACCTGAGGACCCCAACCGAGAGGAATTATTGGATGGCTATAGTGAGAAGTGGGATGTAGATATTCTCATTGAACAGCTTAAAAAAGATGCAATTAACTTTTTACATTTTCATGAAATTCCTTACTCAGAGACTCTCCTTGGGGATATTGGTATACCTCCGTCTGACTTCATTGAAAAATATGACCATATTCAAGGCATTCGTCCGGCATTGAGCATCCTATTCGAGACTCACTGCTTTTCGGAAACTAGGCACTCTAAAAAACAGTATGCCTATGTACACTTATTGAGGGCATCTGCCTACTCGAAGCAACTGGCCTTGCGTCGGATAGAGTCCCAATATCTTGCCAGCAAAGCGTTATCGCTTAAGAGCGAAAAGACACTCCAAATGTATCGAAAACAAAGTCATTTACTAGAGCTTTATAAAAATTTCAGAATCAACAAAACGAGGCCGGGCGTGGCTAGAAGATTAGCGGCACTGCGACTTAAAGTATCAATGCCAACAGTAAAGCGATGGTTTACCCTCGAGAAGCTGGAAGACGCATATCAGAAGCTCATTTGATCAATGTACCCAAAAAAAATTATCAGCGAAGGACATCTTGTGCCCAAGGCTGTATTAAACAACACTCGACCAGATTTATGAGGCTGGATATAGCGCCAATCATTTCACCCAATCATTCGGATTGAGTTATCCTAACCACTCTTGTTTGAGCTGCATCCCGATGCTCCCTGATCGGAATATTGGCTCTCACTCTATCCACGTCGCTTATATCTAAATCAGCGATTGCTATCCCTTTTCCTTTTCCAACCCTACCGAGCACCCCACCCCAAGGATCAACAATCATCGTTTCACCCCAGGTCCTGAGTTTCTTACTATGCCAACCGCCCTGATTAGCAGCAACGAGATAACACTGCGTTTCAACGGCTCGCGTTCGAACCAAGAGATCCCAGTGATCTCGACCAGTTGCCTCTGTAAAAGCAGACGGCACAAAGATCATCTTTGCACCAAGGTTCACCAAATCAATAAACAACTCCGGAAACCGCAAGTCATAGCATATCGCAAGTCCCACCTTTCCCCACGGACTGTCAAAAACTACTGGTCTATTTCCGTGAAGATAGTCATCAGATTCACGATAAATTCTTCCAGTCTCGCCAACCGTAGCGTCAAATAGATAAATTTTGCTGTATTCAACATGTATACTTCCATGGAAATCGAATACAACAGTGGTCGCCCTCGGCTTCGCAATGTTTCTTTCCTTACTTACTTTTTCTCCCAAATCGATTTGCAGTGGGAGAGTACCAGCAACGATCCAAAGCTTTAGTGACTTGGAAAGAGAGGAAATTGCATCAAGAGTATCTTGTTGTCGTTGAAGCGAAAAGTTTTGACTTTTACCATATGCCAGAAAATTCTCTGGCCAAATCACAATATCAGCACCTTGTTTTCTAGCACTCACCGTCAACTCTCTGATTATGGACCAATTATCCTCGAAACTTGGAGTGCTTACCATTTGGATGGCAGCAACGCGAGGGCAATCTTTTTTACTGTACAACATATTTGATCTAGTAACGTTTTAACTCCCGAAGCTGTTTATGATCCTCCTGATCCAACCACTGATCACCGTCAATTTCTACAAATTCGTCGATTATAGAATCTTGCCTGCTTGTGGCGACTCTTTGCTTGATAGTCTGCAAAGCCTTCTCCATTTCTGAAAGATTTCTTTGCATTTCAGTGAACTGTTTGGCCAAAGATCTTTGGTGCTTGTTAATCGACCTCATAAAGTTATAAATACCATAAAGAAAAGCAAATAGAATTAGTAACGGAAGAAAAAATATTGGTTGATATTGCATATGTAATACCCCTGTAATTATAAATCTTTATGCCTAAGGGAGGTTTCATAGATATAAAGTCGCCCAAAGTTTGCAAGATATTGACCATTTTAAAAGTCACCACCTCATTTAGGGGCAAATCAATGTTACTCAGCAAAAGTGCCTCCGCACAGAACATATGTGCCTGCGCACAGCAATATCAACAGACATCAGTAACACTGACACTAATTCCTCCCTTGACAAACGCTAATTGATGACTTTGACTAGCAACATGATCATTTTGGTAATACCAATTTAGAACTCCTAAACACAGATTTTAGTTTGCTATTTTTGGAATGTGCTCCCGTGAGTTGTAACAATCGGTACTTTTCATCATGTTGTCTTACATAACGACTAAGTTCAACGATAATCAAGTTCTATTTGAAAAGCCAGATTTCAAAGGAAGGAAACAAATTTATGAGGCCAGTCAAGAATCACGCTCACTTAATCTTTATGTTTATCTTAATGATCGGCCTATTGATAACATCATCATCGACATACCTCATTCTTCTAGTTGCGCTACTATCTTTCGGGGCACTATTGACTTTAGGACCGCTTGCTTCAGCAANTATGTTATTTGTGGGTCTGATGTCGTCGGCATTAATCCGAGTAAGCCCCTCACTGTTTTTAGACGAATTATTTTTTACGAGTCTCGGAGGGCTGGCTTTTGTCATTGCAGGTAGCAGAAAGACAACTTACATGGTCGATAATTTCGCTCAAGGAGTGATACTAACTGGCTGGATATCAGTACTCTTGAAGATGATGCATTTAGCGACCTCATTCCCTGAATTTTCAGAATTTCCCGGGGCAAATCATTCAACTCATGACCTTGGTGACGAAATCATAGAACTCATAGCGCCAATTGCCTACGCATACTCGCTGTACGGGATGGCCCAATTAATAATCAAATGGAGAGAGAGAGATGATTCTGATGACGATTACCTCGGGAAATAAAGGTCTTATAAATTTTAAACCACGCCGGCTAATCGAGATTTAGATCACTACACCGTCGGAACGTTTACAAGAAGATTCCTATCTACTTCATCCATCATTTTCTTGCCCGAAAGCGCCAAGGCAATCCGAATTTCATTCTGGATAACATTAAGTAGGTGTTTTGCGCCCAATTCATACCCGGTAGCCAGAGCAAAAGCCCTGGCACGACCCAAGAGTACGGCATCTGCACCCAAGGCCAGTATTTTTATAACATCTAGGCCCGAGTGGACACCCCCATCAACGAGGACCGACAATCTTCCCGCGACAAAATCTACAATCTTTGTCAATACCTTCACTGCGGACGAAATTCCGTCAAGTTGTCGACCCCCATGATTTGATACAATGATCCCATCTACTGCAACGTCGACCGCCCTTTTTACATCCTCAAGATCCAAAATCCCCTTTACAACTATTTACCCTGACCAGTGACTTCAAATAAAATCTAAATCAGACCAAGTAAAGGAATCATCAAAATTATCTTCCACCCATTTCATATAATCGCCCATCCCACCCTCAGTGCTAATAAATGACTCCCTGTTCCCTAAGGTAGGCGGTCTACCGCAAATACCGACATACCAGGCCCAGTACGGACGCAGACACCCTTGAAAAGAACGACGAACTTTTCCGGTCAGTGGTTTACTGACTGAGCCTAACTGATAATTTCGATATCGGACCCCGAGGACTGGAAGATCAATGGTCATTGTCAGCGTATTTGAGCCTGCCAGCTATTCCAACCGGCCCGAGGAGTACTGGCATCTCGCAAGAAGTGCCCAGAATATCCCAAGCCGTACTTATATTTTGTGCACCCCTCAACGTTCGTTGCCTCAATACGAGCTGGTTAAGATCGATACGGTGAGCGCGCATTGTAATTTCACCGAAAGCGCCACCATCAATACACTCAAACAGAAAATGTGGCTATTTTTTTCAAGCGAACGCTCAGAAATTAGTAGCCGGAATGTGATGTAGTTATAAACCCTTTTTACAACTTAATATGACTTAATCCGGACGCACTTTCTTCAGAGCTTTTCGATGTGCTGCTGTCTTTCTCACCGTAGCACCGATATGAGATTCTCCCCTGTGCTTTGCCAATACAATTTGCTTTTGTCGCTCGGCCGTGCGTTTTTTTTGTTGGGCATCTCGTGAATCGAAACAGTGGCAACATGACTCTCCAAGAACAAAAGTCTGGAGATTCTTTTGCGCATCTGTAATTGGCATCCGGCATGCAAAACATTGGTCATAATTGCCCCGATTTAATTCGTGGTCAACCGCAACCCGATTATCAAAGACAAAACACTCTCCCCTCCAAAGAGAATTATCACTCGGAATGTCCTCCAGATACTTCAAAATCCCACCCTTCAAATGATAAACAGTCTTAAATCCTCTTTTTTTCAATAATGCTGTAGATTTTTCACAGCGGATCCCTCCGGTACAGAACATTGCTATTTTTTTGTGGGTCTCCGGGTCAAGGTTCTGGCTTGCCCAATTCGGAAAATCTCTAAAACTCTTCGTTTGAGGATTGATTGAGCCCTCAAATGTTCCAATACCAACCTCATAATCATTCCGCGTATCGATCACCAACACATCCGTATTTTTTATCAGCCTATTCCAATCTCTCGGTTCTACATAGGTCCCAGCAGATCTGTTCGGATCAATATCTTTAACGCCCATGGAAACTATCTCCCGCTTTAACTTTACCTTTGCCCTGTTGAACGGAATCTCGGAGTGGAAGGAACGCTTGACCGCTATATTGTCAAGTCCTGGCCAACTAGATAACCACTTCAAGATGCTTTCTGTGGCAATTATGGATCCTGATATCGTGCCGTTTATTCCCTCTTGAGCTAACAAAAAAGTTCCATAAACAGAGTAATCCAACATTTTTTCAAATAATGGTTTTTTTAGTTCTTTAAAATTATCGAGGCGCACGAACTTATAAAGTGCACAAGTAACACAGGACGATTTATCAGATCTAGTGCGTTCTTCGTTCAAACCCTTGCTCTCAACTCATT
Source organism: Porticoccaceae bacterium (assembly GCA_002689135.1). Taxonomy (GTDB): domain Bacteria; phylum Pseudomonadota; class Gammaproteobacteria; order Pseudomonadales; family Porticoccaceae; genus TMED48. The sequence continues at coordinate 16,119 of NZEU01000039.1, read as the reverse complement.
CTGTTTAAATTTTAAGCTAACGACGTTTGGTATTTGATTTAACAAGTCCATAAGTATAATAATTAAAAACANTTACAGCCGGGCTTAATTATAGCAAACTAAAGGTTTCTGGGCTCTCCTTAAAATTTTTTAAAGATGGACTTGCTCAAAACGAGGTGGTAACCAAGAGTAACGATAAATTTAGCATTGGTCTCGAAATTAAAAATAAGATGTTTCTAACCAACCACTCAGAATGTGGACTCTAAATAGGATGGTAACTAAAAAACATACAAAGTCGTCGATCTTAAATTATATATACATTAATATGCCACCTAAATTTGCATGGGACTGTTGTTTTCTTAGCGAAGTAGGGAGGGTTGAACTCACTCAAAGGGGAAGAGCTAGATGGGTAAGCGGGATTTACCGCATCCTTATTACTCGTGATAGAATGGAGACCACTTTCCTGTATGGTGAACTGAGACTAAAAAATGAGGACATTGTTAGGAGCTCTAAGCCGTTAAAGCGGCTTTTAACAAGGACAATCCGCTATAAGATATATGAAGCCGCTAAAACTCTTTAGTATGCGCCTACCACTATCTTAATTTATACAATTGATCGCACAATGTCTCTCAGCGTCGCGGCTGGCGTTGCCGATTGGGTTACTGGTCGTCCGATCACAATGAAATCACTGCCATTCTCAATTGCATCGATCGGGGTAACCACCCTCTGCTGATCATCCCTGGGGGAATTACTCAAACGAATCCCCGGAGTTACTAATACAAAACCATCTTTTCTCTCTTTTCTTAGTATGGGTCCCTCCAGTGCAGAACACACTACGCCATCGAGACCACTGATCTCAGCGAGAGCAGATAGGTTTCGAACTTGATCTATCAAATTTTTTTGCATCCCTATTTCGCAAAGAACGCTTTGGTCAATGCTTGTCAGTATCGTGACGCCAATGAGAATAATTTTACTACCTTTACGATCGATTTCTTCCCTCGCAGCTTCCATCATCCTACGTCCACCGGACGTATGAACATTCGTCATCCAGACTCCCATATCAGCAACAGCAGCAATCGCTTTGACAACCGTATTGGGTATATCATGAAATTTTAAATCTAAAAAAACATCAAAACCTCGTCTTATTAAATCTGAAACTATAGGTGGTCCCTCACGGGTGAAAAGTTCTTTGCCAACTTTTAGCCTACACAAGCTTGGTTCCAATTCATCCACAAGTACTAGCGCACTCTCACCGTCCAAATAATCAAGGGCAACAATTACTTTTGAACTACAATTAGACACAATTTAGTCCCCGCTCTTGGTTCCTACATTTTTTTTTGCCCTAAGGAGTACGCGATAATACCGAAACACCATTAGAGAGCTAGATAAAATCCCTAATAAAATCCCCACCAACATAAAAAGTAGCAACCAAACCCCAACACTTGCATGAGATGCTTGTACAAAAACAAAATCAACAGAAATTGTGTCATTATTATATACAGCAAAGATTGCGCCTACGAATAAAGCTAGAAAAAGAAAGAAAGATTTGAGTAAAAATAAAACGAATCGCAAGCCAATTCCTCGGGAACAAACAAAGAAGCTATGACACACTGTGTTCGAGATCAGATGGTCACGTCAAGCTATTAGTCGAAAAGTTTTTATGAACTATGAGGCTTAACCGGAATGTTACCAAAACTTTAAGACATAAATGGTTAAAAAAAAGCAACCTGTTGCTCTCACTCCACGAAATTAAAACAACAAGGATTGGTGCATCCATCTCGGACACGAGAATTCTAGAAACTACCAGTTTGTTCTTATTAAAAAATACTACCTTAAGACTGAGCAGATCATTCCAATCTGCTTTCGAGCTCTTGGTACTCTCAACACTTAGCTCAATAGATAATCGATTAAAGTTCTCTGAAGAATTCGAATATGAATTTTCAATAAACAACACCACCCCGGCTAGATTCAACACTTGTAAATTGATGACACCACAATTTTATATAATTCTATCTTACCTAATTTACGTCTCCTCTAATCCGAGATTATAAATAAGTTCCCCAATAGTGGTAATATTTATCTCGTGAAAGCGATAATAATTGCCAATGAGGAGCGTTCAGGGTTTTTAAAAATTAGACGCTTCCAAAAGACAAAAGAGTATGCATGCCAGTAAAACATCCACTAATCGCTCAAGTCGGTGTAGCTCAACCAATCCGCAAATTGTTTGATTACAAGCTACCATCCCTTGGGCAAGATACAATAACCCTGCAACCAGGTCTTCGCGTGGAGGTTCCTTTCGGTCATCGCAGGGTTATTGGTCTCATTATTCGATTGAGAAAAAAAAGTGATTTGGATGAGACAAAATTGAAAACAATTCTATCCATCCTAGATAATCGACCGCTAATTCCTTGTACCTTACTACGTTTGTTAGAGTGGAGCGCCCGTTATTACCAACACCCCCTTGGTGACGCAGCCATGCGGGGGTTGCCTAACCTGCTGAGAAAAGGTTCGCCTTTACCAGAAACACGAAAAAAATACTGGCAACTATCCAAAGCGAATACAGACCTCGTCTTATCCACTATAAAAAATTCTCCCAAACAAAAAGCTCTTATTGAATTCCTCATGAGTTTTGAAGTTGTCAGCGATAAAGAGCTTTCCAAAGAGTTTTCCAGATCAATCATCAAACGGCTTCACGACAATGGATATATATCGCAAACCTTTCCTGACTCCCCAAAACCTAAAACTCACAAAATCCTCAACGACAAGAAACTAGCACTAAATGCAGAACAACAGCAGGTGTTAAATCAAGTGAGTCTTAAAAAGTACCACTGCTGGTTGTTGAATGGCATAACCGGAAGTGGGAAAACCGAAGTTTATTTACAACTTATCGAAAGAGTGCTCACGCAAGGACAACAAACGCTAATTCTTGTGCCTGAGATCAGCCTAACCCCGCAAACCGAACAGAGATTCCATCAACGATTTTCAGTGCCGTTAGTTTCACTCCATTCTGGAATGTCCGACAACCGACGTCTCCTCGCATGGACCAAGGCAAAAAATGGTGATGCGTCTATTATTTTAGGCACCCGATCCGCTATTTTCACACCAATACCCCGACTTGCATTGATCATAATTGATGAAGAGCAGGATGGTTCATATAAACAGCAAGACGGTTTTCGCTATTCTGCGAGGGACATCGCTGTGATGCGAGCGAAACACGAAAACGTGCCAATAATACTCGGTTCAGCAACTCCCTCGCTGGAATCATTACACAACTGCCACACCGGTCGTTACACGGAACTGCATTTGACGAAAAGAGCCGGACACGCAAAGGCTGAGAGGTGGAAACTTATTGATATGAGAAATCAAGCTATCACCTCAGTTATCGCTCAGGATACTCTCTTAGCCATAAAAAATACGTTGACTCGGAAAGAACAGGTGCTGGTTTTTCTAAATCGTCGCGGCTTTGCACCTGTTTTGCTCTGCCATGACTGTGGATGGGTTGCAGAATGTAAAAGTTGTGATTCGCGAATGACCCTCCATCGCACTTATAACAAGTTGATCTGCCATCACTGTGATTCCCGCGCTACACCACCTGCAGAATGCCCGCGCTGCAAATCAATTAAATTAATCGCCCATGGCGCTGGCACTGAGCGTAGTGAATTACTGTTACAAGAAGCCTTCCCAAAGACACCGATAATAAGGGTTGATAGGGACACTTCACGGAAACGTGATTTTATGAATTCTGTTTATCATGACGTCAAAAAAGGTCATCCCTGTATTTTGGTGGGTACTCAGATGCTGGCAAAAGGACACCACTTCGGTGGCATCACTCTGGCCGTCATACTAGACGCAGACTCTGGCCTTTTAAGCCCGGATTTTCGCGCTGTGGAAAGAATGGGACAACTGCTCACACAAGTTGCAGGACGTAGCGGTAGAGGTGAAAAAGCTGGAGAGGTTCTTATTCAAACCCACCAACCCTTTCATCCAAGCCTTAATCTCCTATTACATAGTGGTTACCGTGAATTTGCGCAATCACTCTTAGCCAATCGAGAAGAACAAAAATTACCGCCCTTCTGTCATCTCGCTCTTATTCGCGCCGAATCGATTCATCCGCAAGATGCGGAGGAATTTTTAAAAAACATCAAAAGAAAAGCACAAGAACTATGCTCGCCAACCTTAAAAAAAATGGTTTATACTAACCCAATGCCTGCGCTGTTGGAGCGTAAATCCAACCGCTATAGGTATGTATCTCGTATTGAGACCGATGATCGTAATCAGCTTCAAAAATTACTTAGCCTACTTGCTTTTGAAATGGAGAAATACCCAAAACAATCAAGACTTCGCTGGACAATTGACGTCGATGCCCTCGATCTATAGCCTGATAACTACAACCGTTCTCAGCTTTCAAATGAAGGAATTTTTTGAGACAAAAACCAGAAATAAATTGGACTCTAATGGGCCAGAAAAATACCAAAAACACCAAGCGCGACAATAGTGGCTCTTCCACTGCAGCCACATGGAAAATACCTTTTGCGCTGGGGCTGACATTAGGCGCCTCGATTGCTTTTTTTTGTATGCCTTATATTCCCAGCATGCAAAGGATGGTTGATATCGCAGATGACGCTGTAACCTCTGTCAAAAACGAAAAGCTACCGGAATTAAAATTTACTTTTTATAACGACTTAAAAACTGCTGAGATTGAAGTTTCCGATTCTCAGATTGAGACCGAAAAAATTAAAAAGAGTTTATACTTTCTTCAAGCAGGCTCTTTTCAGTCTCTTGATGACGCGGAAAATCAACGAATCGAACTCCTCTTGCTCAACCTCGATTCAAAAATTGAAGCAGTCACAAGTAGCTCTGGAGAGCGATGGCATCGAGTGCTTGTGGGGCCCTTTGCAAACAAAGCCAAAGTTTCTTCCTCTAGAGCCAAATTATCACAAAACCAGATAGACAGCTTCCTGCTAGAAAGGTCAATGTAAAAAAGTAAGCTGGACACCATACCCCCGAGGAATTGATTAATTGAAATGGCTGTTTTTTCTCAGAAAGATACCCTTACTAATCGCCTTTCCAATTTGTTCTGGTGATTTTGATAAATCGGCAGATATCACAGCCAAATTCTCTTCAATCAAGGAAGAGTTTCGAGAGAGCGTACCACATAGAAAAGGCCTTACTCACAACGAGAAAATGGGCCTAACAGGATCGCGCGTTGCGTCAATCGACTTCGACGGTAAGATCGCGATGCAACACATCGAAGCTCAAACGAGCTTTGGTCCCCGGTCACCACAGTACCCAGACGCAAAATTTCAGACTTTATCTTACATCCGCTCCCAAATACCCTCCTCGATGCAAATACAACTGCATGAGTTCAACACAAATGGGCTCAATGGCACCAACTTATGGGTGAGTAGTCGAGTAGCGCAAAAAAAATCAAATACTCTCATCATGCTTGGTACTCATTGGGATACTCGCTCGCAAGCTGATCGAGATACTGATATTACTCAGAGGAATATACCGGTGTTGGGCGCTAATGATGGCGCGTCAGGTGTCGCTGTGCTAATCGAAATTGCAAAACATCTTCATAAAAAACCGCCCAAAATAAATGTAGATCTTATTTTTTTTGATCTTGAAGATATAGGTAATATTGGCAAAAATGCATACGCCATGGGCTCACGTGAGTTCGTAAAAGAACACCCGAAATATCGACCCACCGCGGGTATCATTATTGATATGGTTTGCGACAAAGACTTGCGCATACCCCAAGAGTACTATTCATCCTTAGCTGCGCCCGAGGTGATCTCTGGCCTGTGGGAGAGCGCTAAGCGGCAAAAGGCAAATGTTTTTAAAGATACCAGAGGAGGGGTAATTATTGACGATCATATTCCATTTCTAGAAGTAGGCATTCCGGTCGTAAATCTCATCCATTTTCCATTCCCAAAAAGTTGGCACACTACTAAAGACACAATCAAATTTTGTAGTGCAAGTAGTTTGGATCAAGTTGGCCGAGTTGTCTTGGATTTCATCCATCAATATGATTTTAATAAGTGAGTTAGACAGATATCCCATCATAAAACCGAGCGCAATGAGCTGATACAGAAGTCAACATTTTCAGGGGTGCTTGCGTGTCCCATCAGTCCAATACGCCAAACCTTGCCAGCTAAAGGACCTAATCCAGCGCCTATTTCTAGATCAAATTTATCGAGCAGACAGCTACGAATTGCCAAGTCGTCAACTCCCTCTGGAATTGACACTGCGTTTAACTGAGGAAGTCGATCAGCCTTATTTACCACAAATTCGATTCCCATAGACACAAGACCATCATGGAGCCGAATATGATTTTCTCTATGCCTTTCCCAGGCCGCCTCTAAACCCTCCTCCTGCACCATGACGAGGGACTCATGCAACCCATACAAACAATTTACCGGAGCCGTGTGATGGTATGCTCTCTTACCCTCTCCGCCCCAATAATTCATAACTAGATTCAAATCCAGAAACCAACTTTGAACTTTCCTTTTTCTAGCACGAATTTTTTTGGCCGCGCGCTCATTGAAGCTTACCGGGGATAGGCCAGGAGGAGCCGAGAGGCACTTTTGAGATCCCGAGTAAATGGCATCAATTTCCCAATCGTCTACAAATAGAGGTGTCCCCGATAACGAAGTTACGGTATCAACTATCGTGATACAGTCGTACTCGTGGGCCAATCGAACTAAAGATCTAGCATCGGATTGAACCCCTGTAGAGGTTTCTGCATGAACAAATGCCACAATCACCGCACCGGGATTTCGCTTCAGGGCTTCTTCAAGTTTTGTCGGATCAACAGCACTCCCCCACTCATCCTGAACCATAATTACCGAGCCACCGCATCGCTCCACATTTTCCCGCATCCGTCCTCCAAAAACTCCATTTTGACACACTATGACCTGATCGCCGGGCTCAACCAGATTTGCGAAACAGCATTCCATCCCTGCCGAACCTGGAGCAGATACCGCAAACGTAAGCTGATTTTTAGTCTGAAAAACATACTGCAAAAGCGTTTTTATTTCGTCCATCATTTCTATAAATAATGGATCTAAGTGGCCTATAGTCGGCCGAGCCATAGCAGCTAGGACACGCTCACTCACGTCGGATGGTCCGGGACCCATTAAAGTCCTTCGCTGGGGGATAAATGAATTTATATTCAAAGCGCTCTCCTTCTACTTCTCATAAAATTAGTTTGACTATGAAAAATCAAAAGCTGGGAAGAAACATTAGATTTTATTTAAGCCATTTAAAAACCAAAAAAAGGTAGATATTCGTATTAAAATTAATTATGAAAAAGTTCTGTTGTTTTAATTACGAATGAAATCTAATATGAATTCGGTAATCACGCAAGTAAGACGATAATAATAATCAATGTCTACGCTGGCNATAAGGTCAAAACTGAGTTAAAAGTTATCTAACAGCGCAAAGATAGCACAGCACACAGAGGGTTCATAAAATGCCTCGTCTTCCCGTTCTCTGCTGGGAAAAGCTCAAAAAATCTCTCATAAAGGATTGTAGCATAGCGGGCGTCGGTATAGCGATAGCTCTGTCACCGAGCTCGGGTAAAGCACTGGATGCGAGAGAATCCCTGAGAGACTATCGAGATGCAATAGAACGCGCTGAAGCCAATAGTAATGCTTTCTCCATTAATCTATCGGAGCTGTATATGGGGTTGGGGCAGGCTTTGATTAGTGACGAAAACTACCCAGACGCGCAACGTGCTCTTAAGCGAGGTATGCAAATAGAGCGGGTTAATTTTGGGTTGAATAGCATCTCTCAAACTCCTTATCTTTTTTTACTCGCCGACCTTGATACAATTGCAGGAGATTTAGAATCAGCCCAAAAAGCAATGGATTCGGTATACCAACTCGGAAAAAATAATTATGGTGCTCTGGATCCCCGCATGCTCGGGACACTCGACAAGATTCTTAACTGGTATATAATTCATTATAAAGCTAATCCTGGCCGAAGTGGCCTCAATTACATAGCTGGTGCTGACCTTGTATCTCAACGAATTTCAAGATTAATTGAGCAAAGCATCCCCAAAGAGGATCCGAAAGCACCGATCTACTATCAAAAACTCGCTGCGGTGCAGTACCTAGTGGCAACCTATGTAGATCAAAATGGCTTGCCAACAGAAACAACTTTTGAAATAACTACTAACTCTAGCGCGCAAACTACGAGTCGCTCTGCCGCTGGGCTAACATATTATCGTCGTGGCAAAGCAGCATTAATAAGCAGAGTTGAGTCTCTATCCAACCAGCCAGTAGCCGACCTTTTAGGCAAGGTTGATGCTATCGCACAGTTGGCAGACTGGTACCTTATCTTTGGTCAAAGCCACGCGGCCATAAAAGCCTACAGCCTTGCATTTCAAACACTGCTGGATGAGAGTGTAACTGAAGACGTGCAATCACTCTTTTTTTCCAAGCCAAAGAAAATTGAGTTCATCCTGCCAGAGAGCAGCCGACGCAAATCTCACGAGGTATTAGAAGTTTCAGCACTCATAACTAAAAGAGGCCGCGTGAGAGATATCGAGTTTATTGACCCTCCCGAGGACTTATCTGAAGAAGAAATGCGTTCAATACGTCGGTCTATCAAAAAAAGTCGATACAGGCCTCGTCTTAATGGGGGTAATCCAGAGGAAGCAACCCACAAAATATTTCTGGCGAGATCGGACATTGAAAATTAGTCATACATTACTTTAAATGCTAAAGAGTTTATTCATGAACATAACCTTGTTAAGTTTAAATACAATATGGCGGCAATTCCCTTGTTCCATATACTCTCTAGGAACCTTTTTGCTGTGCTTGAGTTTAATTGCTTGTAGCTCTGTTGTCCCAATCCCCTCCAGCTCAAGCTCTTCCTCCGGAGGAGCTACAATTAATATTCCGGGCGGGAGCGTGAGTATTCCCGGGGGGGGGTCGATACCAACCGGATCATCTAAGACTACCTCAGGCGGATCACCCACCGGCGGCTCAGTCAATGATGGTGCGGGCCCTTCATTGGAAGAATTAGATTCAGATCTAGAGAACTCGCTAGATGACTTTGACAGCCGTGTGGGCGGTGCTGGTGGTGAGTCCGGCATCGATGTGCTTGACCCGATGGGCGGCACTACTTTGGCATCTGACTCAGATCGACCGATGTATGAGGAACTAGACGGGGAAAGAAATCCGGTGGCAGAGCGCGCAGATCAGGGAGTAGATGAAGCCGACTCGTCGGGCGCTATAAAATCAAACCCCTCCGGAAATAAAAATTCTAGCAAAGCTACAACTACCTCAATTCCTGACGATGTTGGTGAAGGGCAAGGCGATGACATCGTCGAAAGACAAATACGAGAAGCCGCATCTCGGGAGACTGACCCGATTCTTCGTGAGAAATTATGGGAAGAGTATCGCCGAGCCAAGGGACAAATATAAAATATGAATTACCATATTTTTTCTACCGCAAAGGAACCTTACATCCTTAGTATGGTAGCCGCCGTAATCCTTTGTGCGTCTGCAACCTCAAATGCGGCTATCGATAAGATCACGTCGTCGACTCCAATTGCACTCCTTTCACCGACAATACCAGTTTCGGCGCAAGCATTGCTGGATGTGGGAATCGTTGCTTTCGACGACGGTCTTAATCTAACTGATGAGGACGACACAGTCTTTCCCGAAGTCCGTTTGGCAGAGTCCGTATATTTTGCAACCCAACTACTGAGGGTACTGGAAAAGAGCGGTGCATGGGGACCTGTCCGAGTTATCCCTGACAAAGACGCAATAATGGATTTGTATATTGAAGGAACTATCTTACAATCCGATGGTGAAACCTTGGCAATGGATATTGTCGCGCGAGACAGTAGTGGACTCAAATGGTTTACCAAGACATACCGGACCACTGTCGGAAAATATGCATACGACAGAAGGAGAAAGAGCGCTGGCGACCCATTTCAAAATTTATATATTAGTGTAGCGAATGAGCTTCTCAGACAATATGAAGGTTATGGAGAGAGGCGCGCATTAGAGCTTCGACGATTATCGGAAATGCGTTTTGCTCAACGGTTCTCCTCAGAGGCCTTTAGTCAATATACACAGACAGATAAGGAAGGGAAATTAAAGATAGTTCGCCTGCCAGCAGATGCGGATCCACTTCTAGAGAGAGTGCGCCGGATCAGAGATCGAGATCACCTTTATATTGACCGGATGCAAGAATTCTACGACGGTTTTTCGAGGCAAATGCACGGACCCTATCAGGACTTCAGACGAGCATCTTATGACTCTGTTGTGAAAGCAAGGCAACTTCAAAAACAAGGAAATCAACGCATAATAGCGGGAATTGGAACCATCGTGGCAGGGATATATGGTCGCCTTGAGAGTGACTCTAGCGCCGGCCGCCTGGCCAGTACCACGACAGCGGGGGCGGGTGGCCTGTTGGTGAAATCGGGTCTTGAAAAAAAACAACGGGCGGCGAGTTACAATGAGTCGGTGGCTGAAATGGGTGTTGGTCTCGAAACAGCGCTGGCTCCTGAGATAATAGAACTCGAAGACCGAACCGTAACCCTCTCTGGTAACGTGCAGGCTAAGTACCAACAATGGCAGGCCTTGCTACTACAGATCTATGCAGAGGAGCGGAGAACACCGGAAAATGAGTAATAAACAGATAATACTCTTTCTGCTGATATCCACTTCGATATCTACAGCTTTTTTACTCCCGAAACTCATTGAAGAACCACTGTACACGATTAAAGAAACTTCAATTGAAAATAGCCCGCAAATACCGCAGCTGACTCCCTCTCAGTTGGCGGAAAAGCAAAAGTATCGCCTAATCTCGCAAGAGTTACTGGCTCAAATAATAACAAGGAAGGACTCATTAGATTTACGCGGAGTCAGAAAATGGGGGCAATTTGAATTCTTAGAGTCACTTAAGTTAATTAAAATTGGTGACCAACTATACTTGGACACCAAGTATCAACAAGCGATCGCACATTACAATACCGCACTCGACATACTCAGGGGGCTGGAGACCACCGCTGAGGCCACGCTCGAAGCTAGTATAAAAAGTGGACTGAAAAATATCCTGCAAGGAGAAGTTTATGAGGCCCAGGAACATGCTCAAACTGCTATCACAATAGCACCTGAAAATCCTCAGGCCGCTCTGCTTTTGAGGAGGATTGAATCACTGCCGATGGTCCTTGTGCACTTTAGAGAGGCAACTGCACATCAGGATGCTGGTGAGTTGGACTTAGCCAAGCGCAAATACCAATTAGCATTAGCACTCGATGATAATTTCTCTCCAGCTAAAGCAGCGCTCAAAAAGGTTAACAAAACACTTCGAGATCGCGATTTTCAATCACTTATGAGCCTTGGATGGGATAAACTTGAAAAAAATCAGTTTCAAGGCGCTAGGAACGCATTTGCATCAGCAAAGACATTGGATAAAAGCAAAATATCTGTCGACAAAGCATTGCTCCAACTTGAGACTCGAAAACAACAATTCGAAGTAACAAAAAAAATGGAACTTGCCAGCAAGCTGGAATTGGACGAGAAATGGGGCCAGGCGTTGCAAGTCTATAATGACCTAATCCAACTTGACGGTACCCTAGTCCAACCACGGGTTAAAAAGATTAATGCTTCTATTCGTAGTGATTTGGATCGCCAAACCAAAGCTATACTAGCAGCTCCCCTGGCCTTGTCGGATAAAAAGACCTATATTGAAGCAAAAGTCTTACTAGACAATCTACTTGGAATCGCATCTAACGATGTTGATACGCTGAAGTTATCAGGCCAAATTAGAGATCTAGAGAAATTACTTAAGCGCTCACAAATTGCCACCGAGGTTATCCTTCAGTCGGATGGTCAAACTGAGGTAACCCTACTTCGCGTATCAAAACTTGGAGTTTTCGCGCGTAAAACAGTGTCGTTGCGTCCTGGAAAATATAGCATTCTTGGCGCTCGAACCGGATTTCGAGACGTTTTGATAGAATTTACGGTCGACATCGGCTCAAATAATATGCCAATTGACGTTCGTTGTAGTGAGGCAATATAAACCCAGTGATGCGATATTCTGTGGACAGTGCATGAAGTAGACCACAAGGCATCAGAAATCATTGTAGCCAGGCGAATATATGGACTCAACAGATCAAGAGGAGCCTACAGAGAACCTCAAACCCACAAAATTCTCCCCTCTCGACGGTGAAACCAAGAAGCATAGGGGTAAAGTTTCCGTGGGTTTGTGGGTCTTAGCCATTACACTCGCGGCAGGGTCACTCGTGATGCTTTACCTTGCATCAGCAATGCCAGTAATCATTACCACTACGCCTTCAGACAGCCGCATCGAGTTGTCAGGCATATCGTTTAGAATCGGATCAAACTATCTCTTGCTCCCAGGAAAATATGAGGTAAGGGTAACTGCCGAAGGTTATAAACCATATGATATGGACCTTGAAGTATCATCAAATAACAAACAACAATTGAACCTAGTGCTTGAGCCCCTTCCGGGCCAATTGCAAGTTGAGTCAACATTAACGGACATATCTGCGCTGGTGGATGGTGCACCATCTGTCACCATCCTACCCGGAGTCATCAAAGGATTGAGAAAAGGCACTCATCAAATCGTCCTCTCCAAAACCAGGTACCTGGATTCAAAATATGACGTTGACATTATCGGCCTAGGTGAAACACAAACCCTATCGGTTGAGCTACAACCGGGCTGGGGAACTCTGAAAATTGACTCTGTGCCGAGTGCCGCTGAGCTTTGGGTGGATGATAATTTTGTAGGTAATACGCCTGCCAGTGCTGAGGTTTTACAGTCAGGTAGTACCATCTCGCTTAAAAAAAGCGGCTTTAATGATTGGTCGGACACATTAAGTGTCCCTGCCGGGGAAACCCAGGTATACCGGCCAATTTCCTTAGTCACAGCGGACGGATATCTACAGCTAGAAACTATTCCGACTGGCGCAAGTATGATGCTCAATGGTAATTTTCAGGGAATTACGCCACTCAAGATTCCAGTGCGTCCCAAGCAAGAGCACACAATCGACGTGATGATGGAGGGATATATTAACAAACCCCACAGGTTCACTGTTGCCTCCGATCAATTACTAGAGTTGCAGTTAACACTGCAAGAGGACATCGGAGAAATTGCACTTTCCGTATCCCCCGAGGGAGCAAAGGTATACGTTGACAACAAGTTTTCGAGAACCGGATCGCAGACACTTCGGTTACCATCAAGGCAACATGAACTCAGTGTAGAGCAGGAAGGGTATCGAACTGAAACATTTAAAGTGTTACCGCAACCATCACAGCAGCAAGCGTTGTCAGTCTCCCTCCTGACGGAAGAAGAAGCGTATTGGTCAACACGTCCCAGACGAATAACGACTAACGGTGACATACACTTATTACTGATGCGTCCAAAAGCGTCGTTCTTCATGGGAGCGCCCCGAAGGCAACCTGGACGACGAGCAAATGAAGTCGAACGAGCTGTAGCACTCCAAAGACCTTTTTACATTGGGGAAACCGAAGTCTCAAATCGACAATTTCGCATGTGGCAAACAACCCACAGCTCATCGGCAATTTCCGGAAAGACCCTTGATATGGAGGAACAACCCGTGGTTAATGTTTCTTGGGAAGACGCCACAAGATTTTGTAACTGGCTCAGTAAAAAAGATGGGCTTACACCCTTCTATCGTTACGAATGTGTCGTCGGTGGGGCCATAGGTTGTCTGTCGGCGAGCGGAACACCGTTTGATGAAGTTATGAGAGATTGGTCATCAAATGGGTACCGTCTCCCGACTGAGGCAGAATGGTCATGGGCGGCGAGGATTGATCCTGAAGGGTCTACTCAAATTTATCCGTGGGGAAACGACCGTTTTCCTCCTGACCGAGTAGTTGGGAATTATGCTGATACGGCAGCTACAAAACTAGTACGATTTAAATTACTTAGCTACACAGATGGGTATCCGGTCTCTGCTCCAACAGGAACATTTGCCTCGAATAAGAAGGGGCTTTATGACATTGGTGGAAATGTAGCCGAGTGGGTAAACGATTATTATGATCTGCAACCCCACCGAGGGGAACCCTTAATAGATTTCAAGGGTCCCAGGAAAGGCACCCGACGTGTGATTAGGGGTGCTAGCTGGGCAATGGGATCACGATCAGAATTACGGCATACTTACCGAGATCATGGAAACGATCCCCGAATTGATCTAGGTTTTCGGATTGCTAGATACGTGGATAGGATTACTGAAGAAAAATGATTAGGATTATTTTGTCATTCGCAATCCCAACATTGTTTTTTTTCCCCTTCCTCGCCCAATCTGATGAGGAAAGAAAAGACGATCAAGAAACGGTTGAATCGGAGATAAAAAGTAGTACTGAAAAAGAAAAAAGGATCGGTGAGGACCCAAATAAAGACGAGTTCAAGCCTTCTGAGGAAATTTCAGAAGATTTTCCCGTGCCCTTGCCTGCAGATATTTAAAACTGCCAGAGAGTTGGATTAAATAATGAAAAGAGATACTAACGAGTTGTACTACCAGTTGGTCACATTGTTACTAGCATTTATCGTTATACATACAATTTTTGTGACTTTGGTCAGACCGAACGCAGATGTAATTATCCGTCAACACGCAGAACGGGCATCAGTAGACGGAAATTATGTGGTGCCACGCTCTGTCTTTATCGTAATCAAGGATCTTGAGCAGGAATCCTGTTTCATATTAATGGTTTGGGCCACTGCTATTATGGGGTATAAAGCTCGGTCTGCCCTCAAAGAACACGCTATGTTAAACCGGGCGTTGATCAACGTGAGGGAGGGATCAAGGATACTCATAGAAGACGTAGATCAACATACCAAACCCATTGAATCGTTGGCGGAAGAACAACGTAACCTGTTGCTTCCAAGGGCTTTAAGATCAGCGCTCATGCGCTTTCAGATGACTGGTAACATTCAGTCTGCAAATGACGCAGTGGCTGCAGTATGTAATACTGAGAGCGAACGCCTTGACTCAGAGTTGTCGATGATCCGATACATTACCTGGGCGATACCGTCGATTGGCTTCATTGGTACTGTAAGGGGGATCGGTGCAGCACTAGGTCAAGCCCATGAAGCCATGCAGGGAAATATCGCTGGCGTTACCAGTAGCCTTGGAGTTGCATTTAATTCCACATTTGTCGCGCTACTAATCAGCATGGTGGTAATGTTTTTTATGCACCAACTCCAGTTAATCCAGGAGCGCCTCGTCCATGATTCACAACGTAACTGTGAGACCCAACTACTTCGTTTCCTCAAGGTTTAGGTGCAAAGTATGACACTGGCAGCAGTCGTTTTTAATGGACAGAGCCTTCAGATGTTTACTGAGGATGAACGGAGCTACGAATCACCCGCTTATGTGCACATTTCTGAGGAGGGACTGATTTTAGGAGAAGAAGCGAGACGGCTTACATGGTTGGAGCCGCAGAACAGCAACACAAGACACTGGGACCAGTTGGATGAAAAACCCTTGGATAAACCAACACGCTGGGCGCGACACCATGCAGATCTATCTTTCTTCCAACTTGCCGAGTTGCTTTCAAAGATCGACTCACCTGAGCTCTTAGTTGCAATCCCTGGCAGCTTTGATGACCGCCAGCTTCAGCTTCTGCTCGGCCTTGTCGAGGCAGTGCCGGCCAAAACCTGTGGGGTTATTGAAAGCGCTCTTTTATGCGCTGAAGACTATCACCGAGCCATAATCCAACTACATGGACATCAAACGGTCATATCTCACCTAGAGCACACAGGACAATACCTACAAATTCTGAACTCTGAGGTAGTTCCAGACGTTGGTGCGCTTCAATTATTGAAAAATTGTGCGAGGTACATCTCAGAGCGTTCTGTCCTCGCCACACGTTACGACCCAATGCACTCTGCAATTGCTCAGCAGACCCTATTCAATGAGCTACCAAGTATATTAAAAAAATTCAAAACGAGTTCAGAGGCTGTGATTGATATCAAGTCTCCTGACTCGAACTTCTCATTACATTTAAATCTCAAGCAGATTCAACAATTGCTCGAACCAAAATTTGAAGCGTTAAAAGTCGCTTTAAAGGATTACGAAACTGAGCAATTATGTTTGACGCCTCAGAGTGGCCTACTGAAATCTTTATG
>NZEU01000038.1 GCA_002689135.1 Porticoccaceae bacterium | reverse complement strand
GATGATATTGTACTGGAAAAATTATTACTATAATTTTGTTACGTTTAAAATCGGTGTGCGATAACATCGAGGGTTGTTTTTTTAATTAAGAGGATATGTTTTTAAAAAAATTCTCCACTATCAAGATCTTTGTGCGAAGTTATTGAATGCTGAAGGACTGTCCAGCAGTAGCTGGTTTTTGAAAGTACAAAGACATGCAGCTACTTGTTTGATATTCACAAAAATGTCTCAGATTTTAAAACAAGATTAAAGATTACGCTCATTGGGAGGTTGTCGACTGTCCTCACTCAAAGCGTATGAGGAGTTCTTTTGAGACGTCTAGATTGAATTTCTGAACCCTCAGCTGACTCCTGAAAAGGGCAGGTAGCTCAATTAGAAATAACAACGACAATATGGCCACGCCAAAATCAGAAATTGTGTAAAATCCAATGATCATTACAGAAAAATTGGTTGCGCCTCTGAAAACTTGTCCAAGGTAAAAATGATGCAGTCCTCCTATGAAGAACCAGTTTAAGACGGCATAAGTGTCTGCATCTTTCATTTTTTTTTGATAGGCGGTGTAGTACTCATTCCGTGACTTGGGACAGAGGCGCATAACTCGATATCTTATCTTTTCTTCTTCGTCGGATAAGTTGGCCTGGTCCAGCATCACTCTACACCAGAGGGTCGTCTGCGATGCAGGTGCTGTCACGTTTAGTGCATCTATGGATTCTTTTAAATCCCATGAACCAGCCGCGCAAAGCGCCGTATTTTTCAATCGCTAGCCGCGTATACTCTGAGCATGTTGGATAGAAATTACAGCTAGTTAGAAAGACTCGTTGCGAACCACCTTTTTTTTGATACCAGTTAATAAGTTTGAGAGATAACGATTTTATCATATGACTTCGATTAGCGGCCAAACGTCACTATCATTGCCTCTCTGTTCCAGAATAGTAAAAACCGTTTATTTTCTATCACTTGAAAAACCACCTGCCATCCCTGGATTGCTTCTTGATTTATTTCCGCTTCAACTTTTTTTAGTGGAAGCCCCGCAGATCCCAAAAGCAATGTCCCACATCCACCTTCGGTAATATGTTTAATCTTATATTCTTTATACACACTTCAGTCCTCCGACGGTTATCNTAGATTGAGATTGTAAACATTTGTAAAAATAAAATAAAATAGAATTTTAGATGAGTAGGCTAGCAAATTTAAATATAGGATTACACAGTGATGTCATTTTGTGCTTCCCGACGNGCCTAATTTTTTATTAGCGAGGGTGATCCCAAATCGCGCAATATGAACGAACTTTTCGTCTCATAGTTATAAAGTATTAAAACTAATTTTTTGATAGTATTTACAGATGATGTTTATAGATATTCGGAATCTGCAGGCTAAAAGATGCCTCAAGCTNGNGCAAAAAAAGACCTTCAGCTGGTTGCATTGAGTTGTTTGATCATAATAGTTTTTTCGCCGAAATGCGACGATTCGGGTAAACGATGAACTAAAACTCTCTCTAAGACAATCAGACGATTATGTCCAACTGGTGCTGATGGCATACAACCTCGAGGAATGAGTGGCTAGTAGTTAGGTCGATCATTCACNTTGTGATATTTACATCGGCCAGATAAATATAAATTTTCAGGGGGTCATACAGTAGACCTATTTCAAACCTACGAATACCCCACCATTTTGGCTCGCAACTTCTCGCATTAGTGTCGCGTATCTATCTCCAATACCCCAGCTAAAACCGATTCCGTGAATGATTGCACGTCTTTCCCCGGTATCTTTATTGATATTCCATCGATCAACGGTATTGGTGACAGCTTCAAAAGAATCACCGGTGAAGTCATCACCCAAAACATAGATTGAAATCGGATCTGAGCGGCTAGCGTAGGTTTTGAGTGCAGTTTCTAAACCTTCTACTGGGCTACTATTGGATAGAGTACGCCAATTTCGAAGTTTTTCTACAGCAACACTTCTCGATGAGATGTTGTCAGGGATCCATTTTTTTGCGTACCCTTTTAACAAATAGGCACCATTATCGCTGATTATCTGCAACCCTTTTACTCGTGGATGGGCTTCCATTATTGCGGTGAGCGTTGACATTACCCTTTTCCAATTAGCACCCATACTGCCTGAGGTGTCAATTATGAAAATAATATGCTCCCTACCAACCGGAATACCGNCAGTATAAATGGAGTTCATCGTGCCAATATTTCGACTGCGATTTTCTTGCGCGGCCTGGGTCTTGGCATCAATTTGGCGGTCTAACTCTTTATTCTCTGCTTCTATATCGGCTAATCTGGCTGTCAGAGACTGTGTTCGCTGATTAATTTTTTTTAGCTCAGACTTTAGCTGAGTAACCTTTGAACTAAGAGCTACGTCAAGCGGAACTGCGCGTACGACCGATGAATCATCGATCGAAACAATCTGTTCAGTATCTCCATTTTTCGCTATTATAATCATTAGTATAACGGCGCCCAGAGCACATGAAATCACATCTAAAAATGCTACGCCAAAAATTTCCTTATCTTCTCTGAGTCTCATATTGAAGGCCACTCTGCTTTTGGCGAGAACAATATTCCCTGTGTGGATGCTGACCAGTTCCAATATAAAGGTGCCGCCTGAGGATCTCCCTCAAGAGCAAGCAAGATAATATTTACTGGTGCTACTGAGGATTTTTGAAACCTGGTTACCGCAGAGATAAATAGAGCCCGGCGACACTCGCCAGTGATATAGCTATTTTTGCTGGCCGGTAATTTAAAGCAGCTTTTTAAAGTGTCTAGACCGGACCCTTTATTCCCAGAAATCGTGGGTAATCCGTCAGTAATAAGATAAATATCGGAAGGCCTTAGCGATTTTTCTGCTACATACTCAAGCATCCGGCCAAGACTAGTACCACCAGTTGGATATCTGCGTTTAAGTTCACTCTCCACACTTCTGAGGGCAGCCTCTCGGTTGACCCAACCATTTGTCATAGGCCGTACCGACTCTGAGTACGCTATAACCTGTATCTGACTATCGGTGGGGGCGTTTTTTATAGTCCAAAGTAATGCCTTCTTTGCTTGCTTCCACTTTTCACCTGCTGCCAGCCGTTTTCCTGACTTATCGCTGATGCCGACAATAATGTTTATGAGCTTATCATCAACCATAGAAGCGCTTGTATCAAAGGCAATTAATATACGTGATCCTCCAACCGTGAGCCCAATAAGTTGCCCAGAAGTATTATTAGCCCAGTTTGGTTTTGGTTTTATTGGCGCTTTATCAATAACTACGATTTGGCTCTCTGAAATTTGTTTTCTGTTCTTGTCTAATATTGCTTGGGTTACGGTGGACGCCAGTTTTTCTAACGCTTCTGACTTCTCGTCAAGAATTTTCCTAAGCGCCTTCTGCTGTAACAACAGCTCTGCATTGGCAGCAGTTTCGTCGACGGNTACTGTAGTATCCGAAGTTACCAACTCAACCGATGGCCAATTAAAGTCTAAGACGACGAATAACAGTATAACCGCGCCAAGCCCGCACGACATGACGTCAATGAAGGCAAGAGATGAATTTGCAATTGCTCTTTGTGGGCGCACGCGCGTTTATGACCTAGAAATACTAATTCTGCGTATCAGGTACTTCTCACAATATTCCTGAACTTTCACTAGCTCATTGTCATGAGCGCGCTGTAAATAAGAGACTAACAACATGAGTACAACGCTAATCATTAGCGCGACAAATGTAGAGTTAAACGCAACTCCTAGACTAGAGGTCATCGGCCCTATATCTCCTGCTACTGCATATTCGGCTTGCGCCATAGCTTGGCCTATCCCGCGTACAGTACCGAGAAACCCGATCGAAGGTATCGCCCAAGTAATATATTTTATAACAGAGAGTTCAGCTTCGTTCTTTATCGCCATGCTGTCTAATGCTGGAGTGATAGCTTCAGAGGCGTTTTGAATACTGCCTGTAATTGCATACCGCCTCAAAGATGATGAAATAATTCGAACCAATGGTGTCGACTTTATCTCGGAGGGAAGTTGGTCGATATGGTCAAGCGTGTCAGATATATCACTAGATGGATCTTCAATGTCACTAAGCAGATCTACATCAAATATGTAGGCTTGAGCTGATGAATGGATCAATTTTTCAATACATAGGAAAATACCCCAAATAAATAGAATAAAGCAAACTTGTTGCTCTAAATCCTTCACAATTACAAAAAAGTTTCTCGGAAGGATTGCGCCAGTTTCTAATGCTATTGCCTCGATAATCTGAACTTCAGGGTGAATCCATAACGAGTAAATAGCTTGGACAAAAATAACCGTTATGACCAACCCAATCAATTGCCAAATATTATTGTTCATATTACATTCTCTCGGGAAATGGCGCGGGTTCGTTAAGTGACACGTCAATATTTGAGTTGCTTTGAACTGCGATTGCGCCGATAACTGACGCTAGCGCTATTAAAAATATCGTTATTTTAATTTTCATGTGTAGCCCTCTATTTTCTAATTAATATATCGCGCGACTCTAAAACCCACCTCGGGTAATGCTCTGTCTGATGACTCTTTGAATGAGGCGCGTAATTCGGTCCAGCTAGCTGAGGTAAAGTTAGACCCCTTAATAACATGATCACGACCCCGCGACGGTCCCATATAATCAGTATATACCGTGTTTTTATCTGGAATTTCATAGGAGAGCACGTCTGTTACCCACTCACTGACATTGCCTGACATGTCAAACAAGCCTGACTTTTCCACGCCAAAACTTCCAGCAGGCGCTAAGGACTTAAAGCTATCATTATAGTCACCAACGTATGTTCTCACAGAATTTTCAGCGCTTTTATCAGCGATATTACCCGCAGTCTCCTCGACTTGATAGTCATCTCCCCAGACAAAGAGTGTTGGTTTGCGCTTGTTAGCGAACCTAGCAACATATTCCCACTCGGCCTCTGTAGGGAGTCGATAACCTCGAGATTCTTTTTTGACCCCAAAAACCTCACCTGCTCTGACAGAGTAGAAAGGCTTGAAGCCTTCTTTTTCACTGAGCCAGTTGCAATAAAGGGCCGCGTCACTCCATGAAATATTAACCACCGGGTTAGTCGACTTGTTAGCCTTTTTATTAAATAGAGCATACTCCGCTTCAGTAATTTCTTTCGTCGAGAGATAAAAAGCTCGGTCAAACGAGACTTTTCTAAGAATTTCATTAGCTCTCTGTCCGCGTACATAGCTTGCAGCTCCCATGTCGAACGTTTTGCCTCTAAAACGCATCAACTTCAGGCCAATAGAATTGGTCACCTCAGCCTTGCTCTGGCTTAAATGGTGCTGAGGCCATGTGAGTAACTGCGCGTCAGTTCGATGTTTCGTATTTTTAGAAACATCTATACTGATCTTCTTTGGGGCATAGCCATCTCGAATAACATCAAAGGCCTGAGGTACCGCGAGAAAATTTTGTCTAAATGGTGTTTCACCGAGAAATTTTTTCTCTTGGTATACCCTGGCTTTGACATTAGCGGTTATAAAAACTTCGCCATATTGAGGCAATAGATTAAATTCTATTCTTCCCGCTCCCTGTTTCACAGTAATAGTTTGGTCATCGTAGCCGGGACGACTGTATCTAAGACTGGTATCAGAGGCCTCTTGGATGATTACTCGCTTACTAGGACTGACCTCCAAGTTATTAACAAAAAGCCTGCCACCTTTAGGATTATAGGTGACCTTTAAAACTTCTTTGGCTGAGCTGAGACTATAAGACCTGTTTAGTAGTCCATTTTGACGGGATAGATCCACGCTCTCGGTTAGTTCCGCATACTTAGACTTGGCGATTTTTATTTCTACGACCCGTGATTCCATAGTTCCTGTAACTGGTGAAATCCCGATTAGTTTGCCGTCTAAGTAGACCGATGACCCGGTCGGCACTGTGCGGATTTTATAAGGAACTATGACTGGTTGCAGTGCAATCTCCTCACTAAATCCAACGGCTGGTTTTACTTCAATATCGGCTTCATACTTCTCGAAGTATCTAGTGATCAATTTGAGGCTGTAGTGGCCTGGCTTCAAAGCAATGTTAAGGTTGTTGCTTGAAGATACATTGACCTCGTTAATCGTCCAAATGGCGTCAGGCGTAGACTGCGTTTTCATGATCGATACAGGCGCATCGGCGTAGTCTAGTGCCACAGATAGAATTTTCTTTGACTGGGAACTCTCAATATACAATATTTGTGTTTTATAGCCTTCAGCTGAAACACGCACTTGACCTTGTGCCGAGGTGAAAAACAATCGATTCCGGCCCAAAGGGATTGCGTTACCATACTGAATGGAAATGTTTATTTCACTTTTGTAATCTTTTTGCACGACAACAATTTCAAAGGCCGTCAGGTAGCAATATGCTAGTGCGGTAAAAACGAGAAACCCAACCAAGCTTAATATGACAGTTAGAGATTTCTTCGTTCTCTGCCTTTTCGCTTGCTCAATGCCTAGCTCAAATTTTGTCGCCACAAATAACCCTTACCGGTGCAATCTCATCATCTATTGGGATGATGATTTCATATAGTTTTGTTTGATAGCCATTACATTCTGCGTAAAACCGATATTCTCCGGGCGTTAAGTTTATGTGTTTACCCTCGGTGGGGCTTATATAGCCTACACCCTGAACCCTTATTTTTGCATTCCCATCAGACTGAATAAAAACACTTCTAGGAACCATTTTACTGCTGAGTAAGCGATCAACATCTTGATAGAGCATCTTAAGTGACTGGCTTCGATCTAGAACTGGCTTACTCTCAGCTAATAAGCGTCGTGCGAATTTTAGAACCGTCATATCTTTTAGTCGTAGTGGTCGGTTATATATGTCCAATAACCCTTCCTTGAGTTTCAAAATATTAATTGCGCGAGC
This sequence comes from Porticoccaceae bacterium, assembly GCA_002689135.1. Classification (GTDB taxonomy): domain Bacteria; phylum Pseudomonadota; class Gammaproteobacteria; order Pseudomonadales; family Porticoccaceae; genus TMED48. Next base: position 4,841 of record NZEU01000038.1, on the reverse strand, counting down.
CTTACCCTCAGAGGCCAACCGATCGGCTTCGCTAATACTTAGGGCTTCAGAATAAGTCTTATGCGCGAGCGCCCATTGGTCCAGCTGCCCATATGCGTCAGCTTTCGCTACTAGGTCTGCAACTTGAATTCTCTTTAAATTAATCGATATAGTTCTTTCGAGTTCCTTTGTTTGCGCTCTATTAGGGAAAAGGTTAGATGCCTTTGCTATTTCGCTACTGGCCAATTTGAAGTCACCTTGGTCCATATAATTGATGGTTTCTTTTATGTAAAAAGCATATTTTTTCGTGGTAACATTATTTTTTAGCCTGGTAATGCGAGATTTGGTGTTAGAGAAACCAAACCCTAACTCCACAATTTTTTCCAGCGAAGCCAGTTCCATTTCGTCCCTTTGTTCCGCGCGTGCTCTATCTGCTTTTAGCTGATGGTTGAAGTATTCTAGTACTTCATTTTTTTTCTGCTGCCATAAAAGAACTTGTTCATTATTTTTTGCGATTATTACTAAATTAGCCAACTCTTGCTTAAACGACTTTGCATCTAATGATTGGAATGCTTGATTTAGTCTGGCAATAGCCGTTTCGGTATCTATCTGGAACTTATCGATAAGTTCTTTGGCAAGATCAAGGTTAACTTTTATTTGTTTCACGACCTGGGCTTGATCACTTTTTTTGGCAGCATCAAAAAGACGGTCCAATTTGGTCACTAGACCTATTGCTTGATCGCCGTAGATACTATTTTCTGGTAATGCTAGTAAAGCCACTCTAACTTTTCTGCTATACAGATCGCTGAGCACAATAATGGCATGCTCGTCGTCAGTATCTGGCGAGTTGTTATAAGCGGCTTTTTGAGTTGGCTTTACATATGGGGTGCTCTTCGCACCCTCGGATTTAAGGTCTTTCGTCGACATACCAAATATTAATAGAGAGAGAGAAACAACAACTAAGCTTGCAGCTGCAATAACTATTAGCTTTAATCGGCCTGTTTTTCTTTTACTCACTGCCGATGCCAAAAGAATTTTGTCGTTGCTGTCGACCAATGAATATCCCTTAGAGTTCGATATCAGGGGTCTTTTCTTTATTGTACACATCCAACAAATAGGCGCGCCATGCAGTGTATTGCTCAACGGCATTGCCACGCAACTTTAAAGTACGGTCCTCCATCTCCATCACTTGAGGCGCTAATTGGATGTTGAGCGAACGCCCCATTTCGGACAAACTCTCGCGGTGCGCAGTGGCCTCCTTTGAGTCCTGAAAACCTTCAGCGATAGTAGCCATACCTGCCACAGCTACGGCTGCTCCGCCATAATTTCCGAGATCGGAGCCAGAGTTACCCGCTATTGCCGCACCGGCAACTACCGACAAAAGGCCCACAAACATTTTTGCTGAGGCAGCCGCGGCAGCTTCACGTGCGGCTTTGCTTTCAGTAAATGCCTGTTTTTGCCACAGAAGGTAGTCTTCGTTCATATCATTGCGAAAGTTTTCATAGTCAACTTGCATATTGTCTACAAACATTTGATCTTTGATGCGAAGTGACTTTACCCGATTTAGCATAACGTCATCGTCAGCGGGTAACGACATCAGTTTGGTTACTCCCGAACTACTAGTCCGAATGTAGGTGGAAAAATAGTCAGGAGAAAAAGTTTCAGCAAAGCGCATTTCTTCGATGGCATATAATTCCGCAATTCTCTTGGGCTTTTGTTTGCGGGCGACCATTGCTATATCTTTCGCAGCTAACTCAAAAACTTTTGAATATAGATCTTTACCAGCAAGCCGAGGATCTTCAAACTCATACTCTGTCACTCGATGCTTATAGGTTTTCTTCATCAGACTCTTGCCAGAGATATCTACTAGCCGAACAGCAATTTCTATATCTTCGCCATTTGAGGTTAAGATTTTAGCATTAACGTACAAATGAGCTGTGGCTGTTTTATCTGGAGATACTCGAACTGAGCCAAAGGCCTCCGTATCAGCTAGGGAGTCTCGGAGCTTTACCGCAAAACGGTTAGCTTCTGCTCGCCTGAGCTCAGGCCAGATAGACTTTTCTGCATACTCGTTGGGATCATCTGGAATGTTGGGATCCAAAACGGGAATCACTACGCTTAGTGGAACTGCAGGTCTCGATGAAACGCCGGCACTCTGCTTGACAACTTTACTGCTTGTACCAGGGCCGACAGTGTAACCTCCACTGGTCGCACACCCTCCCAACAAAGCTGAAATAAAGAGCAGGCTCATAATCACTGAGGGTTCAGGCTTGATTCCGTGTTTAAATCTCATTTTAATGCCTCATATTCTTTGGTGAGTTGTCTTTTGACGCCGGGGTCCGTTTCGAGTTCTATCTGCGCCTTTATTTGAGCTCTTAGCGCAGCTTTATTATCTACGATTGTTAAGGCTTGCTCTTTGCGACCATTGGAGTATTGGGTGTCTGGCATGTCCGATGCACCGATATTGCCCGACTGCGGTACCTGCGAGACTGTATTTGCAACAGAGGTCGATTTTTCTCCAACCTCTAAATAGTTATCAGACCAAAAAGTTGAATTGGTGCTTCTTGATTTTTGGGAAGACTTTGAGCCACCGCCACCATTTGATGAACCGGACTGGCCGTCAGTGCATCTGGTTATATCAGCAAGCTGCTCATGGAACTCGTCATCCCAAAGGGCTATCTGCTCTTCCTGTGTTAAAGGACGTTCAAATTCGGATTTATCAAACCCAGTTTCAGAACAATCATTATATTCTGATAGCTGTGTATAGCCAGGCGAAGACCAACTCAGGACCGAAACTAGAATAGTCATGATTACTGTCCACTTTTCATTAGTGGCGCGATTATAAGTTGCCCACTTCAAGGCGTCTTTCCCGATTTTTCGGAATTGATACGCTTCATTAAGCTAATTGCTGCAGCTCGGGCCATCGCAATATTAGTATGCCATGAATGCAGGCGACCGTTTTCAGCATAATCAGTCTCATTAATGATTGGGATCACTATCGACTGCAAAGAGGTATCACCAGAGAAGGCACCAGAACCAATGCTGGTCACTGAATCCGGTATCACTATCGACGTTAGCGACGTCGCGTTTTGGAAGGCTGAACCACCAATGATGGTGAAAGTATTCGGTATTTCGGCATGACCATTTTCGTCAATCAGAGATTGCGCGATAGGTCGAGTTAGAACCTCTGCATTAGTTATTGGTGGCAAAATAAGCAAAAGCAAAATTAGCAAAAGAAAGAGAGCAAAAATAGTCGGTTTTAGTGAAGCAACTGCGATACTACTATGTGCCATCATTCAACAAAGCCTTCAACGAGCTATTAACTTTTTTGAGATTCATAAAGTATCCTCTAATCAATATCGAATAGCAACTGTAATATAAAAACTACTGGGAAGATTCAGCAGAGCTTATTTGCCTTTGAATCTCGTAAGCTATTGGGTTTATTATCTAGATAGCTGGCGATTTATTACTTATTTGTTTTAGGAGATTTAGTTTAGTGATTTATTTTATGCTTCTGCAAAGTTGTAAGGTCAGCCAGGATTGCTATGTTTGAAGGAAGAATATATAAAATTTATTGCAAAGACATTGACGTAAACAGGGTCTACATTGGTCAAACGAAAAAAACCTTAGAGAAAAGATGGGATGGTCATAAACGAGACGCCAATCAAGTTCTTCATAAAAAATTAAAATCTAAAGATTCAGGAAAAGCAGCAAAACTCCACAAGGCCATTATCAATAATGGTGCAGATGCCATGGAAAGGGATGAATTAGAGGTTCACCAATATCAAGATGAAAACGAGCTTCAGAATAAACTAAACGAAAGGGAGAATTATTATATTGATCAATATGATTCTATAAATAATGGTTGGAACAAAGTTTATGCATCAAAAATAAAACTTCCCTTAGGAGAAGAAACCAAAATAACATGGGAAAACAAAGCAAAAAAACATGGTGTTAGCGTGAGAAAGCTAAGATACCAAATGATAACAAACGGTTTGAATGAGGTAGATGCAGTTAATGCGGTAAAAAAGTTAGAAAAGAAACCTACCAAACGATTCTCTTATGGAAAACAGATTTATAAAAAAATTAAAGACCTTTTAATTTATGACAAGCATCGAATCGGTCGAACAAATATCGGGAAGAGAATCAGAGACGCCCGACAGGAAAAAAGACTAAGAGTTGATTATGATCGGGAGAAAAACGTCCAAACAGTTTTTTTAATTGATAGTATTTTTGACCCTGTTTTGTCGAGAGGTGAACTAATAGTTTGCACTCCCGAAGGTAAAATTAAAGGAGATTCAATTAAAGAGCTACACGATAAACTTTTACCTAAATTTCCTGATAAAGTTCCAGAGAGTTATACTACTGTTCAAAACCGGATAAACGGTAGTCGCCTTATAGACAAGTGGACTATTGAGCAAGCCTTTGGACTGAAATACCCTCCGGATTATGAACATGTTGAGAATCTCATTGAGAAAAAAGGGTATCGTTGGGGTGAGATAGATGGTCGACAAAAGATTCCTTGTTTTAAAACGGACCACAAAGGAAAGCCAGCACCAATTATCCTTCATTCAATATCCACAGTCTATTATAAAGAACAAGACTGGTGTGATGCTTATAAATTGACAGACAGGAAAAAAATTAAGGAACTCCGAGATGAGGGCAAAACAAACGAACAGATACTTAAGTATTACGGCAAAGAACCGTAGCTGACTTTTTATTGCTAATTAGTTTTACTAAAACACTATCTTTAGGAGGTATAAACAGGGCTTCCGATCGAAACCACTTCAACATAAGCTATAGATCACTAAGCACTAAGCACTAATCACTAATCACTGATATTTCAAAATCCCAAAACTAGA
>NZEU01000037.1 GCA_002689135.1 Porticoccaceae bacterium | reverse complement strand
ATGAAAACATCCAAAGAATCACTCACTTTCTTTCTTAAATTAAGATCAACAATGGTGTGGCGTTCTATGACATTGTAAGGTCCACATGCTGCAAGTGAGCAGGAGGAACCTACATCTATTATTCTCACGTTTCCACTTAACCCATTATCGGCAACGAAACCAGCAACTAAAGTCATTGAAGTATCCGGTATATAAGGTAATTCATCTCCTGCAGCTACGGTTCCGAAATAGTCACTATCCGAGCTGTTCTGGAACTCTGAATTGGTTGATGTAAAAGTTAATGCTATAGGATAAGTGATACCATCTCTATCTATGATCCATGAAGCACTTAGCTCAAGGCCGTCTACGTCAGCTGCTCCGCCGCTAAAAATAGCAGATTCGTTAGCGTCACACGCTGCACCGCTTACAAGGGTGCATTCCGCAGACAGATTAGAGTACTCACTTGAAAAGAAGAAAGCTTCCAAATTTGTCGCATCATTGACATAGCTCATACCTAATTCAATGTTGTCCGCTTTTTCAGGCTCTGCGCCGAACATTGGAGTCATACCTTCGTGGAATCCCGCTACTAAAACAACGTTTTTATTGAGCTCATAAGTTGCTCCAAAGCTTGATGTTGTATGATCATTTGTTGCGAAGGTATCTCTAACGCTTGTAATTCTGACAGGAGTGAGATTTGGTCCCGCAGGTTCACCCCATCTTCTATGCCGTTGATCATAGTCTTCTGATCTAAAACCCACAGTGACATCTAACTTACCGAAGTCCATAGTGTCCTGTAGATAATATGAAGTCGCTGAAGACTCTCTTAATCTATTATCGCTTCCACTTAATCCAACATACCCGTAAAGAGCAGACAATGATCCGTCAGCTGCTTGATCGGCATATTCATACGCTTGGACTCTACTTTCGGAATCCTCCATGTCTCTGTAGCCGAAAGTAAGGGAGTGAATACCTAGTTGTGTGGATAGAGTAAATTGGTAACCTTTATTGGTATAAAATCTGTTGTTATGCTTATATTCAATTTCAACGGCCATTTCACCGTCTAAAATTGCTTGAGCATTAGCACTACCGTTGTTGGCGTCACTAATTAATTCGTTAATATCGTCTCTCTCACCATGCTCCGAATCATTGTTAAAGTCGCTAACTTTAAACCAATCTCTATGATAGTCATTCTGCCATGTGGTCATCACAATGTTAAAATCGTCGAAATTACCAGCATATGTTAATGAAGCTTGCTCCCCATCGTTCATCATTTTATCGAATGCAGTAGCACCGTACCTCATTCTTGGGTTTTCCCTAAAACTTTCTTGAGTTAGACCCACATATGATTGCTTTGAGGTTTCATCCAGATCGACCATTTTGAACGTTAAAGAATGATTTTCAGTTGCATATCTAGCCTTGATAACAACGTCAGACTTATCAAAACCTGTATCACCGCCAACATTTGCAATTGAATCAAACCCATCACTTGCATGATCATGGATTTCAATGAGCCCACCAAAGTTTCCTGAAGTTCCACCATAGTATGCATGCGTTCTCAACATTCCGTTTTCACCAAACTCTTGATTTAACTTAAACGAGGTAACTTCTGGAATCGGAGTACTCAGTAAGTTGATCGCTCCTCCTATAGTTTGCGGACCCTGTGATACTGCAGCAGATCCTTTTAAAACTTCTACAGCATGAATTCTACCCATTGTAGGGAAATAATACGCAGCAGATGAGGTATAAGGTGAGGGGGCAACGAGAATACCATCTTCCATAATTGTTACTTTTCCTGACCTTTCAATTGCAGTTCCCCTAATTGAAATATTTGGTCGTAACCCGTAACCCTCTTCGGTTCTCATATACATGCCAGGCACTGCAGATAATATTTTTGCAATATCAGTATCCATAGCTTGTTCTAAATATTCATTAGAGATGAACGCACCTGAACCCGCTATATCTTTAACATCATTTTTTGACCCAATAATTGTCACAGAATCCATACCGGCAAATTCATTTGCGGTTACATCGATTACAAATATGCACAAAACTGAAATGTATGGAAAAATTTTAACAGCACTCATTTCTAATCTCCGGTTAAAAAAAACGTTCAATAAAACATTTACTAAACAAAATTACTCAAAAAAAGCAGGTTCAATTTATTACAATACAAATTCGATTAGAGAAAGTACTTTTCTGAAGATGTAAGAATAATTGGGTTTTTATTGAAATGCAAATGATAATGATTATTATTAAAATTTTAATAAATACGCGTTTTTATGTTGTCAAAAGAACTTTCGCACTGCTCTTTAGCAACGCATATTCAATTAATGAAATTAATCCACACATGAAACTTGTCCGTACAAACGTTAAATTTTGAGAAAAAATGCAGTATGATGCACATCCCATTAAAACAGGTGAAATTGTCCACCCAAATGAGCGAAGCGATTTCTGAAGTTGGCTCCTCAACAAGGCGCTCCGATCAATGGAGTCAGCTTCTCACAGATGTGGGGATCAACCGAAGCAAAGAGTCGTTTGCCAAGCTTTTCAAACACTACGCACCTTTGATCAAAAGCTTTGCGCAGTCCAGTAAGCATGAAGGGTGGTTCCCGGGGCTAAATGAAGATCTTGTGCAAGAGGTTATGATCAAGGTGTGGCAGAAAGCTTCGGGCTTCAATCCAGAAAAGGCGTCAGCAACGACCTGGATCTACACGGTCGCTCGAAATTGTAGGATTGATATGCTTCGCAGAAAAAGTAACACACAACATCTGCCACTGGAAAATGAGGACTATTGGCACGAGCCTGATGAGGAAACACCAGCTTCATTATTTCAACAAAAAAGAAGCGAAAGTAAGTTGCAGGTATCGCTGTCTAAATTACCAAAAGAACAGAACGAGATTCTTCGGAAGGTATACCTAGAAGGTAAGTCACACGCAGAAACGTCTGCCGAGTTAGGGCTTCCTTTGGGAACAGTGAAGTCCAGAGTTCGGCTTGCACTTCAAAAAATGCAAATACTGGTGCCATCAGAGTACCAAGAGAACGATTATAATGAATAACAAGCCTTCACACTGCCCTAGTGCAGATATGCTAGTTGAATTCGCAGCTGGTACTCTCGACACCGCAGAGTCGATTTGTGTATCCGCCCACTTACATTTTTGCCCACACTGCAGGGGTACGTTGCATAGGCTAGAACAAATTGGCTCACACTTCATGGAGAAAAACTGTGAGGCGGTTTCACCGAGGCCGACTCAAACCTCTGTCCTCGAAAACCAAGAGACACTTCTCGAGTCAGTAATGGCCAAGATCGATGCAGCCGGCATCGACGAACCCGCCCAAACAACATCCCCGAAAGGGCAGTTTCCACCACTTGTAAACAAGCTTATAGCGGCGACTTACGAAAAGTTAAACTGGCGTAGACTTTCCAAGTCAGTAGACGTGGCTGGACTCAAAACTGGACAGAATAAGTTCGAAGTTGCGTTGCACCGAATATGTGCCGGTGGCAAGACCCCCAAGCATGACCACAGGGGTCTGGAGTACACTGTAGTTTTAAAAGGAAGTTTCTCTGACGAGAAATCAGTCTACAAGGAGGGTGATTTTCTCCTGCGTCAACCAGGCGACACACATCAGCCAATGGGGGCTCAAAACGGTGAGTGCATCTGTCTTTCTGCTCAATCTGCGCCAATTAAATTGCAGAGCTTCTTCGGATCTATGCTAAACAGTTGGCTACGAATCAGGCCAAGCTAAAGTCGCACTGTGACACCATTTTCGTGCATAAAGCGTTTTGCCTGCGAAATGGAATACTCCGAAAAGTGAAAGATACTTGCGGCTAGCACTGCATCAGCACCACCCTGTGTAATTCCGTCTACCAAGTGACTCAGTGTTCCAGCCCCACCAGATGCGATAACCGGAATCGGAACTGCGCTAGTAACGTGAGCAAGCAGTTCAAGATCAAATCCTTCTTTGGTCCCGTCTCTATCCATACTAGTGAGTAGTAATTCACCAGCGCCATATTGGCTCATTTTGATAGACCAATCTACAACATCAATACCGGTTTCCCTCCTACCACCATGGGTGTAGATGCCCCATTTATCCTCGTGAAAATTTGTAGATCGTTTAGCGTCAACTGCTACCACAATACATTGCGAACCAAAACGCTTTGCAGCAATCCGAACGAATTCTGCATCATTGATTGCAGCTGAATTAATCGCTACTTTATCGGCACCCGCATTCAATAGATTTCGAATGTCACTTATGCTTCGAACTCCACCGCCAACGGTAAGTGGAATAAAAACTTCACTTGCCATGCGCTCCACCGTATGCAAGATGGTATCTCGCGCCTCATGGCTCGCTGTAATATCTAGGAACGCTATCTCGTCAGCACCCTCCTCGTTATATCGCCTTGCGACCTCTACTGGGTCCCCAGCGTCTCGAATATCGACAAACTGAACCCCCTTAACAACTCGGCCCTTATCAACATCCAAACAAGGAATTATGCGTTTTGCTAATTTAGATCCTTTTTGTGCATCCATGTTAGATCTGATCATGGTCATCCAAAATATGTCCAAGCTTTCCCGCCTTCGTCGAGAGGTATGAACTATTATGGGGATTACTATCGGTGCTGAGCGGGACTCTCTTGACAACGTCAATGCCGAGTGCCAACAAGGCTTCCATTTTTCTAGGATTGTTAGTCATCAACTCAACCTGTCTAACTCCAAGATGTTGCAACATCGGTAAACATACCGAATAATCTCGCATATCCGCACCGAATCCAAGACGTTCATTTGCCTCCACGGTGTCAGCCCCAAGATCTTGTAGCTGATAAGCTTTGATTTTATTCACGAGTCCAATACCTCGACCTTCTTGCCGAAGGTACAGAATTGCTCCACGGCCAATCTCTGCGATGCGGCGCATGGCAATATGAAGTTGCTCACCACAATCGCACCGTAAACTTCCTAAGGCATCACCGGTCAAGCATTCCGAGTGTATCCTCATCAAGAGAGGAATATCGAGTCGACTGTCCCCCATACTGATTGCGATGTGCTCTTTCCCTTTGAATGGATCCTCAAACCCATGGATATCAAAATCACCCCAACGAGTTGGCAATTTCGATGACTCGATATAGCGCAGAACCACAAACATACTCCATAAAAAAATTCTATTAGCTAAATTATACTTAAGCCCTTCACATCGGATTTCCTATAGTGTTTTGGAATCACTCAAGGCTACACCTTATTTTCAGGCACCTAAAAAAAGTTGACAGCCCCCAAGAGCCACAAAATAGACGCTGCAAAAATACCAGCCACAACATCATCAAGCATAATTCCAATTCCACCATGGATATTCCTATCGATCCACCTAATCGGCCATGGTTTCACAATATCCAGCACTCGGAATACAAAAAAGCCTGTCGCTAGACCCGTCCAACTTACAGGTGCTGTCGACATGGTGATCCAAAAACCAACAAATTCATCCCAAACAATACCTTTATGGTCAGGTTCACCAACTTTTTTTTCGGCATAACTACATACAAAACAGCCTATCACCGCGGCCAAGTAAACCAAGACAATATAACTTGAGAAGGTAAAATCGCTGGCAAGATACCAAAACGGCATCGCAGCCATTGTCCCAACAGTACCCGGTACCACCGGAGCGCAACCGCTACCAAAACCAAATGCCAGTAACAATCTTGGTGATAACCATATTTCGGACATCGTCGGATTAAGCAAAATGATCGTACCCTAAGTAATCGGTTGTTTGATGGGTGCATCTATTTCCCCGAGAAGAATCAATGATAGTTACTCCGTCACCAGCAGTTATCAATCCAATTCGGGTTGCATGAATAAGGCCTTCAAAAATCAACTTTTTTAAACTTTCTGTTTCTCGTTCCGGCACTGTGAAACAAAGCTGATAGTCATCACCACCGGACAATGCCCAGTGCATATGCTGATCAGGATAATTTCGTCTAGTTTGCGCATGAATTGGTATTAAACTGCAGTCAATCTCAGCCGCTACCCTGCTGGAGGAACAAACGTGATGCAAATCAGCAACCAAACCGTCCGAGATATCTATACAAGAACTCGCAATTTCCCGTAAAAGCAACCCAGAGTTAATGCATAAATCAGGAGCATAAAAATGTTCGAAAAGCCTTTCACAAAATGAGGTTGCGTCGCCCCGGGAAAACATATCTAAGGCCGCAGCTCCATCTCCCAATGTGCCAGTTACATAGATATGGTCTCCAATTTTTGCCGTGTCTCGTCTCAAAGCGGTCCCACTCGGTACTTGTCCAATAACGGTAATCGTAATAGCGAGGGGACCACATGTAGTATCGCCACCAACCAAAGCGCAGTCAATTTGGTTTGCAATGTCGCTTAATCCGTGACTCAACTCAGCAAACCATTTTTCTACCGCGATATCTCGAGGGACACTCAAAGCTACTGTGAACCAGCGAGGTTGCGCACCCATTGCAGCCATGTCGCTCAGATTTACGCNCATTGCTCTCCGTCCCAAATCCATAGGTCNCGTTTCATCTGGAAAGTGAACACCGGCTAGCAAACTGTCGGTGGCTACGACCAAATCGAGGCCGGCATCAGGCTTGATAACCGCAGCATCATCCCCGATACCCGTGAGGACACCAGATTGTTGTGTTATCCCTTTAAAATGGCGTTCGATAATTGCAAACTCTCCAGAACGCGAGTCGGTTGATCCATTATCATCCACCTCTAGCAGACCTTTTACATAGCTCTGAGGCTCGGAAATGCTCAGCNACTCCCTCAAGTACGGCATTTATAAATTTGAAGGCATCTGCGGGACCGAAAGTTTTTGCCAGATTGATTGCCTCATTAATAACTACTTTAAAAGGGACATCAATACGATTTACCAATTCAAAGGTCGAAATTCTTAATATGGCTTTTGAAATAGGATCAAGTTGATGCTGATGTCGATCTAAATATGGCTCATATGCGCCATCTACTCTCTCCACATCATTCACCACACCAACCAGAATAGAATCAAAAAGTTCTGTGTCTACTTTTGCAAAGTCATTTTCGGACCGCAGGTGTGTCGCTATTGAGCCCNCGTCATCTCCTGCAAGATCCCAAGAATAGAGCGCTTGTACCAAAAGCCGCCTCGCTTTCTGACGCTTACGAAGCAATGACATCTATCAGCGATTCCAGATAAGTCGGAGCGTATTGATCATCTCCAATACTGCAAAGGTAGCCTCTTCGCCCTTATTTGAGTCATTTTCAGACGACCGAAGTAGAGCTTGTTCATGAGTGTCAGTCGTCAACAAACCAAAAGCAATGGGCACAGATTCCTCCAAAGTAACCTGACCGATACCTCTGGTAGCTTCGGCACAAACATAATCAAAATGCGGAGTGTCCCCTCTTATAACACTACCAAGCGCAATAACACCATCAAACTGTCCGGTTCGAGCCGCTTGCTGCACACCCAAGGCTAACTCAAAGGCCCCCGGCACATGAAAAATACTTAATCGGTCGTGGTCTACACCTTGAGAATAACAAGCTCGAAATACACCACTTAAAAGTCCTTCCGTAATATCAGTATTCCACCTCGCTACCACTACTGATAACCGAGGTGTCTTGATGTCGAGGCGTCGCGCCTCCGGTCGAGCTGAGCCCATTTGATATCCTCCTAATCAGCATATTCAACATAACCTGTTACTTCCAAATCAAAGCCAGAGATTCCAGTAAATTTAAATGGTGCACTCATTAATCGCATCTTATGAATCCCTAGATCATTCAAAATTTGTGACCCTGTGCCAATTTGAAGGTAAACGCGATCAGTTGCCGATTGGTGCCGGTCCGTCACCGGTGCGATTAACCTGTCGATATTTAAATCTATGTCATGCGCAGTCTCGGGATAATAGAGTAGAACCAATACTCCTGCCCCCTCACGCTGTATTTGCTTCATCGCTCGCTGGAATGACCAAGCTTTAAAATCTCGAGTATCCTCAATAGACATTATATCTCTCGCTGTGCGATTTATGTGTACACGAACCAGTGGCTCTGGCGAAGCAAGGATATCCCCCATAACAAACGCGAAATGCTTTTCATTTCGCACTTGATCTAAATAAGTTTTTAACAAAAATTCGCCGTATTGAGTGCNGACTACGCGCTCTCTTATACAGGTGGTAGTCTTTTCATTCACCAGACGATAATGAATTAAATCGGCGATCGTACCAATTTTTAAATCATGCTTTGCTGCAAAAACTTCCAAATCATCCCTCCTCGCCATCGTGCCATCATCATTCATTATCTCGACAATTACCGCGGCAGGCTCATACCCAGCGAGTCTAGCAAGATCGCATCCAGCTTCAGTATGCCCCGCACGACTGAGCACACCGCCTGGTTGCGACCTTAATGGGAAAACATGGCCTGGTTGGACAATATCCTTTGCCTGTGCGTTTCTATTAACCGCAACCTGCACAGTATGTGCACGATCAGCCGCCGAAATTCCAGTCGTTACTCCCTGTGCTGCCTCTATTGACAAAGTGAATGGAGTACCATGTCGAGCGCTATTTTCCTCGACCATCATCCCGAGTGAGAGCTGGTTACATCTTTCTTCTGATAAGGTAAGACAAATTAAACCTCGCGCATTAATTGCCATGAAATTTATTTCTTTATCAGTTACCAAAGGAGCAGCCATTACTAAGTCACCCTCATTCTCTCGATCCTCATCGTCCATAAGGATTATCATCTTACCGCGACGAATATCATCGATTAGCTCTTCGGTGGAATTAAAATTCATTGACTTATCCCTGATCCTCAGATAGTTCATTCTGACTTCCATAACTGTCAATATCACCATGCTTAGCTGCTGACTCGCCCAATAATAACCTTTCCAAATAACGTGCTACCAAATCCACCTCAAGATTCACCGATGTACCCTCTCGATAAGCATCAATGACTGTATGTGTCAACGTTTGAGGAATAATGTTCAATTCAAATTCGTTGCCATCTACGCGGTTTACAGTCAAGCTAGTACCATCTACGGTAATTGAGCCCTTGCGTGCAATATACTTTGCTAGGTTACGAGGCGCACGAACACGAAGCCACTCTGAACGCGCATCTCTTCGCCTTTCAGTAATCTCTCCCATTCCATCGACATGGCCAGAGACAATATGTCCCCCAAAGCGATCCGTCGCCTGCATTGCTTTCTCCAGATTAACTCGATCGCCAATTTTCCAATACCCTATTGTAGTGAGCGACAACGTCTCCCTAGAGACATCAACAAAAAACGTAGAATCACTCAGATCAATGACTGTCAAACAGACTCCACTACAGGCCACACTGTCCCCAAGCGACAAGTCATAGAAACCTAGATCATTTGCATTGATTCCCAATCGAATGTCCTCAGAAAATTTTTGTAGGCTTTCGATTTTTCCGATGGAACTAATAATGCCCGTGAACATGTTTTTACTCCAATTGCTTCCTTAACCTGGTTTTTGACCGCTGACTATCCCAACATTATTTTTCTCAATAATCCGGATCAGGGCAAAGCGTGATACGTATGTCATCTCCAACTCGACGCATATCTGTAATTAACATTGCTAAATGCGCATCCATCGTGTTTATTGGCAAACGAAATAACGGTCTTGCTTCACTGCCCATTAATTTTGGGGCCATATAGTAAATAAATTCGTCAGTAATCCCCTGAGCCATGAAAGAACCGGCAAGAGTAGCCCCCGCCTCTACAAGAACATTGTTACATCCGAACTCTGCTAACCGATACAAAAGTTGTGTTAAATCTACCTGTCCATTACTCTGAGGAAAAAATTCAACTTCCGCTCCCGCCAAAATCAGTTTTTCCGCTCTTTCTTTTTGTATGTTACCTTCTAATGTTGCCACTAATATCCTTCCAGTTTGGGACAACATGGTTGAATTGGATGCCATTTCACAACGACTATCTACAATCACCCGAAGGGGTTGTCTCAAATCAGCCGTTGCCACCGCGGGATCAGAACCAAGAGTCTCATAATCAACTCGCAAGGAAAGAGATGGATCATCCATCTTCTGAGTTCCAATGCCAGAGATAATGGCACAGCTTTGTGCCCGCAGTCGCTGCACGTCAAGCCTTGCAGAAGGCGAGGTAATCCATTGACTCTGCCCATCTGCCATTGCAGTTCGTCCATCAAGACTAGCAGCCATCTTTACAGTGACCCATGGTAGGCCATTTTGATGACGTTTGAAAAAACCTCGATTCAAATTTCGGGCTTGGTCCTCTAGGAGCCCTAATTTCACCGGTATTCCTGCCGATTGTAATTTTTCAATCCCACTTCCGCCCACCAGAGGATTTGGGTCTTCGCTACAAATTATAACAGAACCCACTCGTGCCTCTAATAGAAGATTCACACACGGGCCAGTCCTACCATAATGAGCGCACGGTTCAAGTGTAATGTAAACTTCTGACGACCTCGCCAAGTCACCCGCCTGTCCAAGAGCTATCGCTTCAGCATGCGCCTCTCCTGCACGCAAATGCCATCCCTCACCCACAATTTTACCCTCACGCACTACAACACAACCAACCATAGGATTAGGACTTGTTGTAAAGCGTCCTCTTGCCGCAAGTTGTAGCGCATGAGACATAATTGGAACACTAGGTTCATGTACATCCATCAACTCTTTAGAACTCCATCATCCTTATTTGTCAAACGATTAAGCTCGGCTTGAAACTCACTCAAATCTTGAAAACTTCTATAAACTGAGGCGAATCTCACGTACGCTACTTCGTCTAAATGTTGTAATTTTTCCATCACCGCCTCTCCAATTGATCTAGAAGTAACCTCCCTCTCGCCAAGGCCCTGCAGTAATTTTTTGATCTGGCCTAATGCATTTTCTATTTGATCTACAGATACAGGTCTTTTTTCCAACGCTCTCTGAAAGCCTGCCCGTAGTTTAGACTCATTAAAAACCTCTCTTGATCCATCGCTTTTAATTACCCTCGGCATAACAAGCTCCGCAGACTCATAAGTAGTAAATCGTTCATTGCAAGTTACACATTCTCTACGACGACGAACCTGAGTTCCGTCAGACACCAAACGTGAATCAAGTACACGGGTGTCCTGTACGCTACAAAAAGGGCAATACATAGGCGAAATTCACAGGTTCGTAATCTAAAGCCACGAAATTGGGTAATAGTCTATCATATCAAACGGAATTGGATAACACAGGCGCCCGAGAGAGGTTAGTAATCACTTCGTTTTGTGTCGGCCTCCAAACTTTAGTATCAGTGGATCGTCTGAGACAAGCAGAAAGTACACATTAGGGTCCATAAACTTGTTACTATAACTAATCAGGGGGATATGGACCATTTAGCAATACACACGATAACGGCCACAAATTTCTAATACTTTTGCTTTAACTTCCTCAATAACTTTGCCCGACATGTCAGTCTCTAAGCTATACAAAACATCGCATATCCAATGTGTTAATTGCTCGCTCTGTTCTTGACCAAATCCACGAGTGGTGATTGCAGGCGTTCCAATGCGCAGACCAGAGGTAACAAAGGGCGACCGAGGATCATTAGGTACAGAATTTTTATTAACGGTGATAAAAGCCCTTCCTAGGGCTTCATCTGCGTCCTTGCCCGTATACACTTTATCAATCAGATCAACAAGCATCAGGTGGTTCTGTGTACCGTTTGAAACAATTTTGATACCTCGCTCCATGAAAGTAGCAGCCATTGTTCTCGCGTTTGCCAAAACTTGCTTTTGATATGATATAAATTCTGGAGTTAAGGCCTCTTTGAAAGCCACGGCCTTTGCTGCTATAACATGACACAGAGGACCTCCCTGCACGCCAGGGAAGATTGCCGAATCACATTTCTTCGCTATATCTCGATGATTCGTGAGAATGATTCCCCCACGGGGGCCCCGCAACGTTTTGTGGGTCGTAGAAGTGACGACGTGAGCGTGGCTCATCGGACTCGGATACACTCCTGCAGCGATTAATCCAGAAACATGCGCCATATCAACTAGAAGATAGGCGCCTACCAGATCCGCTATTTCACGAAATTTACCCCAATCTAGAATCCCTGAGTATGCGGAAAACCCAGCAATGATCATTTTAGGGCGATGTTCTAGCGCTAGATTTTGTATTTGCTCGTAATCAATCAGTCCAGTTTCTTTACAAAGACCGTACTGAACCGATTTATAGAGCTTGCCAGAAAAATTGGGAGTTGCGCCATGAGTAAGATGCCCGCCATCGGCCAGGCTCATGCCCAAAATTGTATCCCCTCCAGACAATAATGCCAGAAATACAGCACTATTGGCTTGAGAACCGGAGTGAGGCTGAACATTCGCAAATTCAACGCCAAATAATTCTTTGGCCCTTTGAATCGCCAGTTCTTCTGTTAAATCAACATACTCACAACCACCGTAATAACGTTTTTGAGGATACCCTTCCGCATACTTGTTGGTCATTTGACCTCCTTGCACCGCCATAACAGCAGGACTAGCATAGTTTTCTGATGCAATTAGTTCTAAATGCTCTTCTTGCCTTTGATCCTCCAGCATAAGAGCGTTATAAACCTCGGGGTCAGCCATTTTAAGCAAATGTTTTGTGTCATACATATTTTGGTTCCAAAATGGTATTTAATTTCAAACTTTATCAATGAGCCTTTTTAACGTGAATAAGAGGAAAAAACACATTTTAATCTACAGTTTTTTTGAGCGCCTTAGCTCAGCTGAGGTAAATACAACACAAACTCACGAACGTCACCACTCGATCGGAGCACCAGCCCAGTCCAAATATGACAGCTCTCCATCAACGTCAGTTTTTCTCATCAGATACATCAATTTGGTTGCCACAAAATCAGGAGTAAAAAGCTTATCTCGGGAAACCGACGATTGAAAGGGCCGCGATAGTTTCGTGTCTGTTGTTCCCGGATGAAAACTGATCAGCTTAACATTTTTGTATTTCCTATTCAGCTCAATGGCAGAAGTCTTTAATAGCATATTCAAAGCGGACTTTGACGCTCTATAAGAGTACCAACCTCCTAGCCTGTTATCCGAGATACTACCAACCCTCGCAGACAAGACAGCAATCGAGCAAATATCACGCTTTGAGAAAACTTTTGTTAATTCCTTAACCCAAAGAATAGGAACGATCGCGTTCGCAGTAAACATTTTATTAAGCGTTTCCTCTTTAATGTCATCCATACGCTTTTCGGGCTTTGTGTCATTATCATGCAAAATACCATTGCATATAGTGCCCATGACTAGGTTGCAGTTCATCGAGAGTAAGCGGTTAGCTGTTCTAGCGATATCGCCCGAAGAATAATCACACTGTATCCAGTTCAATTTCCCGTTGTTTCTGAGATCTTTGGGTGCTTCCTTAGCCCTACTCACTGCAAAAACCCGATCCAAGATTGGATCGGTCAGCATTGTTCGGACCATTGCGTCTCCAATACCACCGCTTGCAGCAGTAACAACTCCGTCTTTTAATGAGGTCATAAGTCGCTTTTAAGGTCACATTTTGTATCCATACTCGAACGCATGATAAAACGTGATAACTGCTCCCGGTTTCTGGCAAAAAAGATATAGGCTACATCTGCTATCTGCTTAATGATCGGCCACCTGAGTGGCGCTACCCATTTTCCTTTTCCCACTAAAGTCCAAGCGAGGCACGTGACGTCTAGCCCATAAATAAGTTCTCCGGTATCTTTCATCCCATGCAAAACTTTATTAGCATCCTCAACATTGATTGAGGCATAATTTTTAGAGAAGTCGTTTGCAAAAATGTTTGCGAAAGTAATTCGATTATTACGGTCCAGTTCTTTTAAACTCTTCATCTCGTGTGTGCATAATGCACACCGTCCATCATAGAAGATAGTCAGTTGACTCATAGTTCTAAAGGCTCCATAACAGCATTGTCAAAAGTAATACGTGCATGACAATCACAGCAAATGTTAACCGAGATCTAAAGGCAAGGTAATGCGGAGAAACACTCGGCGATATTTTTTCTGCAACAAGAGCCGCAGCGTAACCGGCACCTAAAATGACAATCGCCATTAACACCAGATAGTGAGAGATATGAATTACTTGGAGACTGAGCCAGCCAACCAATGCCAGCAAGTTACTAACTAACAGCATCTTAGAACCATCGTGACTGCTATCGAATTGTCCCCGCCAGAGTGTTCCTGCTAGAAAGCTAAGGATACAAGCGCTGTAAGTTATGAAGACATAAGGAACGTATAATCCTAAAAAGCTCGCGGAATTAGCATTTCCGGTATCTACCAAAGAAAATGAGACTGACAAGGTCGAGAAGGCGAAGGGCAACACACCCGCGTAGCCAAGTAATAAATAAGTTCTCTTAAATTTCGGGGGACAAGATCGCAAATGCAAACAATCTTCTGTAGTTGACACCATTAGCGCTCCCAGTCCTCAACAAACTCCTTATATTGGTCCTCGATACGTTTTTTAATCTATGCTGGATTGTCTATGTGAGCTGATATACCTTAACCCCATTCAGAAAATAGTGCGTATCTTGATTAGTTATTCGATGTAGATAGGAACTCCATGGAGCTGTTTGAATTAGGATGTGTACTTTTTTCCGACGATTTGAGAGTAAACGACAATGCGTGTCTAACTTCCGCTACTAGAGAATGTAAAACTCTGGTGTGTGTGTATTTAGAAGCGAAAGACGATCTCAAGTCGCGATTTAGTATAAATGAGTCTGAACTGCGCAAACAATTCCGATCCCAAAGCTTAATTGCGCTGAATACGGAGCTAAAAAGTCTTGGACAGCACATAGATAGAATTATTGTCAAATCGACGCTGGAAATCTGTTCATTTATCGACGAAATTAATCCAGATGTCATTTACAGAAGTTGGGAGCCAAAACAGTTTTTCGATGATTACTGGGCCGTCATAACCGAAAGATATCCCGAAATCGACTTTCAAGAGAAGCTCTCGTCAACCCTCCTTGAAGAGAGCCAACTCCCGTTTGAAAAGCATCAGTTCCCTGCAACATTTTCAAAATTTCGCCGATCGATCGAGCATCTAGCCATTCAAGACCCAATCGTCCGTCCCACATCACTTCCGCCGCCTTTAAATAAAGCGAAAACTTGGCAAATAGAGTTCAAAGCAACTGATTGTGTCTTCACTGGTGGTGAGCGAGAAGGAGTAAAACATTTAGACGAGTATTTTATGGGTCAAAATGCGAGTTCGTACAAACAGACACGAAACGCTTTAGACGGATGGAAAAATTCAACCAAATTTTCAATTTGGCTCAGTAATGGCTGTCTCTCAGCACGCCAAATATTTTATGGCTTAAAAAAATATGAACGTAACATAGGAGCAAACGAGTCTACGTATTGGATTTACTTTGAACTTCTTTGGCGAGAATACTTCCAATGGTACGCGAAAATTCATCCCATGACGCTAACAAAGTTTTCAGGAAATTCAAATCGCTCTCCCATGACTTTTTTCAACCCCCAAAGATTTAAAAAATGGTGCTCAGCAAACACTCCGTTTCCAATTGTGAATGCATGCATGAGCCAACTAAACGCCGAAGGTT
>NZEU01000036.1 GCA_002689135.1 Porticoccaceae bacterium | reverse complement strand
TTTTATAAAAAGAGTTTTTCTATTTTGCTTTGATACCTCGATCATGGCCCGCGCGTCTTTCAAATTCAACGCCATTGGTTTTTCACACAACACATTATGACCACGGTCCAATGCCTCTATTGTCAGGTCATGGTGAAGATGATTTGCAACACAAATAACAACTAAGTCTAGGTTCTCCTCTCCGAGCAATTTTCTATGATCAGAGTATGTAGATCTAATATTAAATTTTAATTTTGCTTGTCGCACCTTAGCTATATCAACATCAGAGATTGCAACAACGCATACATCGTCAATACTAGAAAACTTTTCGAGATGATGATTGCCAGCGTAGCCAACTCCAATAATTCCGACTTTAAACATTTTATTCTAAGACCATTTTTACAATTTTCACTTCATATCCACTCCATTATCTAAAAACGCTAAGTTAGTTTTAGCTGAGATTACTGGCCAAATGGCATTTTTTAACTCGACACCCCACTTCTCATATCTATCAGTGAATTAGTTGTTTTTGAACAAAAAGAGGCCCAGATTGGGATGTAAAGTCAGTGTATATCGGCATTTTTATAGGCTGTGAAAGACGGAATAGCTGCCGCAATCAAGGTAGCCAGTATTATCAGAAATGCATAAATTAGATTATTCTGAACAAAAATATTCGCATTAATGTTAAGTCCATAATTAGAGGTCAGCAAATCACTTGTTATTAGTAAACCTGCGAGCAGTGCAAGTGTACCGCTGCCAATACTTATCGCGCTAATCAATGACGCTTCCACTTCGATCAATAAGAATAAAAATGTGGGTGGCGCTCCTATAACCCTGAGCAAGTAGATTTCATGTCGACGCTCCCTGATAGAGGCCAACATCATAGCACTTAAGCCTAATAGTGCTGACATAAGAATGAGAACTGAAACTAATCGCAGGGTATTTTCTATGACTTTCATCATTTGCCACAATTCGGATAGAGCCACCCCCGGCAAAATTGCTGTGAGAGGTTCTGTTGAAAAATTGTTTATCTTTCTCTGAATTTTAAATGTAGCTATTTTTGAAGTTAGGCCAAGCATGACAGCCGTTATAGTCTTCGGTTGAAATTGTTTGAGTTCGATTTGGTTACTATTTATGGGAGTTTCTTGTAATGTCTGGGCTATTCTTTGGTTATTATGAATTGCCTCCATGCCCTGAAGACTTACTTGAAGGGATTGATCGACAGGAGTACCGGTGGGTGCCAATATTCCTACTACCCGAAATGGCTTATCTTCATGGAGGCGGAAACTAGTCTTTCCCAGTCCGTGCGCGAGCACTAAATTAGTTCCGATAGAGTATTGCAATTTTTCAGCCACTGCTGAGCCCAATACTACGTCAAAAATTCTCGAAAATGGTTCTCCACTTGTAAATTGGAGTCGCTTTTGAGCGCCATAACTAAAATGAGTAAAGTAGTCCTCTGTCGTGCCGATCACGCGATATCCTTTGTGAGAGTCACCCAAGGATATAGGGATAGACCACTTTACTGCCTGATCTGAGGCAATACTTTCGTAGGAATCCCAACCTAAATTGTTGGTCGGCGCACCAATCCTGAATACTGAGTAGAGCAACAAGTTTAGGCTTCCAGTTCTTGCCCCGACTATTAAGTCCACACCAGATACGGTGCTTTGAAAATTTTTTTTCGTTTGGTTTCTTATGTGCTCAACGCCTAATAAGACAAATATACTCACGCTCATGGCAATTATTGTGAGGAAGACCGATCCTTTTCTATTTAATAAGCTTTTGGAGGCTAGTAGGAAAAACATTAGTGACATTTCCTTATTGAATTAATCTCCTCTAGAGCATCAATGCGGTCAAAATTATGAGCGAGTGATAAATCATGGCTTACGAATATCAGTGTAGTATCTTGTTTAGATATCATTTCTAGGAGTCCTGACATAAAGACATTCTTATTCATCTCATCGAGAGATGAAGTTGGTTCGTCAGCTATCAGGATCTCTGGCTGATTTATCATAGCCCTAATAATAGCAATACGTTGTTGTTGTCCGATACTCAATTTTCCAGTGGGTGCCGTACTGTCAGCGTCGCTAATACGGAAAGTATGTAGTATCTCTTTGATATCTTTTTGCCCAAATGATTTAGATGTATCTTTTGTGAATTGGTTAGCTAGTTGGATATTTTCCACAGCATTAAGATAAGGAATTAAATTGAATTGTTGGAAAATGTAACCGACATAGTTAGCCCTAAATTTGTCTCTTTCTGCGTTATTCATTTGTCCAAGGTTTTTATTTAGAACAAGAATCTCGCCTGTATCAGGCTGAAGAATTCCGCTTAGTAAATTTAAAAGAGTTGATTTTCCTCCTCCCGAGGGGCCATGTAAAAACACTTTTTCTTTCTTTGAAATAGACCAAGTTTCGATAGCGATAATAGGCTTATCAGGCATGTCGGGGTATGAGAAAGTAACATTTTTTAAATTTACAGACATATGCAGGGCCGATCACGTTTCCTGAAAGGCTTTATATTATAGAGCTGTCAAAGTATCATTTATATAGCCAATAGAAAACCAAAGGGCACCATTTAAGGGTGGATTAGCATCGGAGAGTTTAATGGGGTATGAGTTGAGAAGGTTAAGACATCTTTTGTGTCTGCTGATTGTTACCACTATATTTTCGGTTAGTGCCGATGATGATGTAGTCTTTGAATCCCATAAGAAATCTTCAGAGTATAAAACCATAGAATGGGACGATCTTATTCCGGAGGAGGATTTGCAGATCTTACTCAATCCCCCTAGTTTTATCACAGATATCGAAGATGGATCTTCAGAAGACGACTTTGGGGAGTTGCTGAGTAGCGCGTCGGATGATCCTGACCTGGCAAGGTATCAAAAAGCACTCGTTTCAAAAGATGTGAAGCCGGGAATGAATGGAATGCTTATTCGGTTGCCAGGGTTTGTTGTTCCGTTGGAATTTGATGGGCAGCAAGTGATCACCCANTTTTTCCTGGTACCGTATTTCGGCGCATGTCTTCACATGCCGCCGCCTCCACCCAACCAAATTGTTTTCGTCAGATACCCAAAGGGACTAAAACTCGAGGCCCTCAACTACCCTGTCTGGCTCTCTGGAAAACTAGAAACTGCTATTACTGAGAGTGATATGGCAACTGCGGTTTATGCCATGGACATGGATAGCTTTGAGTACTATGTATCTGAGTGACGGTTTGTGATCGCTGATCGTGCTTTGTGTTTATCAACAACATGAAGACCCTTGATTCTTTTCAAGAAAAACGTTTTGGATATGGCGCTACTCCTGTCAATGCGCAAAGGGTGGAACGAGCACTTTCTGGCTTGCTATGTTGAAAATACAATTTGATATATCTTTACAGTCGCATTTTTTTCAGCGTTACTGGCGAATTACCACGGTCTTAGAGCTCTTAGTGAGGTTCACCCCACCCTGACCTTCGTCGGTAACCCACATTACCCTTAGTTCATGAATAGCCGGGAAGTACCGGATTAACTCTATCTCTAAACCAGTAAGCTTTCTACCCGAATCACATATGTAGACGTAATCAGACGAGATCTGACTATGCTGTTCATCATGTTCATCATGTTCATCATGTTCATCATGTTCATCATGTTCATCATGTTCATCATGTTCGTCATGTTCATGGTATTCGTCAGGTTCGACTTTTCTCAAAATTTTGTGCGCATCATCCAGATTTGCAAGGTTGGCTTCTGAACTTTTTAAGTTACACTTTGTGCCTTTAAATGAAAAAATCCTTTCTGGTGCCTCAAGTAGCGCCTGTGATTCCTTGACCGTTTGAATTTCTCTTCTGGTCTTGGCCTTGTACTCGAAGCCAACAATATTAAATGCAGGAGATTCGAAATTTATTTCCAGTAAATCTCCCTCTAGTGCAATTGTTAATTCGGCATAACCATGTAGGTGTGCATCATGGGTTTCACTTTCAATAGATCCTTTTGCACTAAGTGCCTCCGAAATTAGAAAAGAGTAAGCAAAAGCGATTATACAAAGTTTGTGTAATAAAAATGACCTAGCATTATTCATATAATTGCTCTTTTAAGAGAAAAAATTTTATTATTTACTTTCATCACAAGTACCAAAGTAGCCCATCTTCCAGCTGCAAATTTTGCCTTTAATACAGTCTGAATCAACATCACATGTTTTAGTGTCTACTTGATTAGAATTTAATTTAGCGGTGAAAAAGGAGTTATATCCGGCAGGACTTCCTTGCAAGGGAAGTTTTTTATTATCCATATTATTTGCGGACATACCCACATAGCATTTATCGTATGACCCTCCATTTTTTATGCACTCTAGATCATAAGTGGGAATCGAAAATCCGTATGGAGAATCATGAAAACCGCAAGAGAAAGCGAGATTTGCCGTGGGGATAAGAACTAATAAAGTGGCGAAAAAGACTCGTTTCATTCAACGGGGACTCCAGTTAGCAGTCAGAATGCTCAATAAAGAATAAACAGCCGTGTGCACCTGTTCACCTCGCAATATATTCGAATTAAACAATAACATGTAGTTATTGTTTGTTTCAAATTTTGAGCACTATAACAATGCTTAATAAACATAAACATAAACATAAACATAAACATAAACATAAACATAAACATAAACATAAACATAAACATAACAGATAAAGGTCGCGAAAATATCCAAAAACTTAAAACTATTAGTTCAAATGTCAAAAATATATGGATATCTTTGCCGATATCGAATCACTCTGATTATTTGAATCAGTGAAAGGAGAAATTGTATGAGGATGATCCTTTAATTACGATGTTTTAACAGAGTGATTTTTAGTAACGGCTGAGGATTGTTTGAGGTAGGGTCAAAGTTTATAGCGTGTAGAGTTATCATCCAAATTTTTGACTTTGTAATTATGTGCATTTCATTATTACTTTTCGGTTAAGAGCGGAGAGGCTTTTGCTGCTATTTGGTGTAGTAGACGCGTCATGAAAACTTTCTCTCTTGCTTTTATGGCAATATGAAAGCCCTCTGGATCTAAAAATGTTTGGGCACTATACGGGGATCCAGTAGAGTATTTTTCATGTAATCCATAGTGTTTTGCATGGGCGGCAACCCAAATATCAGGACTCATTTTTTTTAGTCGTTTAAAAGTCATAAAAAAATCATCAGCGATCCCTGGATATGTGGAGTTAAAGATGAGCTTTTTTCCATCTACTCCGCAGATGGGATCGGAATTGTTTACTATAGGGAGATTTATTATTGCTACCTCGTAACTCTCATCATCATCCCATATAGTTATCGAATAGCTTGCACTACCTCTCGTGTGCCCAGGATGTTCGTGGACTGAAAGAGCAATACTTCCCAGTCTAATAATTCCATTATGCACAACCTCTCTTTTAACTGTGACCCTTTCGAACAGACATCTTCTCGCCGGGCCGAAATAAGGATCCGTAAGCCCCCCGCTCTCAAGTATTGGCGCATCATGTTTAGTGGCGTATACGTGAGCACCGCTAATTCGCTGGAGCGTGGCGAGGGACCCCACATGATCATAGTGAGCCTGAGTGACGAGAAGGATTTCAATGTCACTTACCCTGAATCCCAATTCGCTGATGTTTGAAATTAGCTGATCTTCATAGCCAACCATGCCGGTGTTGATGAGGATATGCCCCTCGTCTGACGTGAGTAGGAAGGAAGCGAGGTCGTAACCTCCTACATAGAATAGGTTACCGACTATTTTGTGAGGCTCGAATTCCTTGACGAACCGAGGTTTTGCCTTAATTTTTTTTTCTAGCGGAGTCTGAGAAGTAGCATGCCCGATGAGCATTATCGCGAGTATCCCAAAAAAGGTATGTAAGAAATTTCGATGAAAGCTATGTTGCATTATTTTTTCTCCACACGCTCTTATGTTATCCGATTTGAGGAGGAATCGATATCTTTTGGGCACATACAGCGCATACGTAAGAGTAGCGAGGTAGGTTGTCTCTCTAATTTTTGTTGCCAGGATATGTCAATCTGTAAAAGTTTTTGTTTTATTGAAAAAGTTTCCGGCTTGCACCTGCCTCAGGTTTGGGGGTCTATTGGCAAGCCCTCTTCAAGGTTCTTTGAATTATATTTCCTCGAAATGCTCAGGTATAATTAGAGAAACTTCTTAAGTTTTTTACTGCGACTCGTCAGATGATCTTGCGAGGGAGAATATTTTGGTGTTTGAGCAAAAAATTTATTTACACGCTCGTTTTCATAGAGGTCCAGTGAGTCCACTAATCTTTGGCGGGTTCCTCGAATACCTTGGAAGGGCCGAATATGGAGTCAAATCAGTTCGGGACAGATGAGTTTATGAGGCTGTGTCAGCAAAAGAGCTGGGAGCCTATGATTGCATGTAATCTCGGAACTGGAAGTCCCGAAGAGGCGCGAAATTGGGTTGAATATTGCAATTTTGATGAGGCATCTAGGAAAGTGGAAATGCGGAGACAAAACGGAAGGGTTGATCCGTATAGTGTAAAATATTGGTGCTTAGGTAATGAAGTTGATGGGGTTTGGCAGATTGGTCATACCTCTGCTGACGTGTAGGCAAACCTTGCAAGGCAACTCGCACACATGATTGTAGGCAAGTATGGAACCAGCTGTATTGAGCCTATAATTGTTGGCTCAAGTAGTCCAAATTTGCCCACATATGCGGAATGGGATCGAAAGGTCCTTGAGGAGGCTGGAAAGCTTTGGAAGAGTTTTGAGAATCATAAGAAAGATAATCAGCCTGCGTACATAAGTCTTCATCGCTACGCTGAAAACGACCAGGGAAGCTCTGAGAATTACTCAGCGACTGGCGTAAGTATCGATCGACAGATCGAGACGGTTGATTCGGTGTGCAGGTATGTGCAATCTCGACTGAGATTGAAGAGCAGGTTTTATTTATGTTTTGACGAGTGGAATGTTTGGTATAAAAATCGGTATTGGAATGGAAAAGACCAATTTTCGCCCCATCTTCTGTCGGTATCCCATAATGAGCGGCAAAACGATTTTGGATAATTTGTGGTTGACAAAGTAGTACCCATCAACAAACCACGACTCTCTGCAGCCGGATATATGACGGTTAGTGCATTTGGATTTGCTGTCATGGGGATGTGCGTGAAGCTCGGAGACACGTATGGATTTCCCATCATGCAGATGATGGCGGCTCGCGCCACCATAGCGTTCGCACTCAGCTACTGGGACGTCCGTCGGAAGCACCTCTCCCCGTGGGGCAACAATCGGTTGATGCTGTTCTTAAGGGGGGTTCTGGGGCTTGCGGGGTTGATTGCGGTTTTCACAAGCTTGACGCTCATGCCTCTTGCTGAGGCGACGCTGATTCAATATCTTCACCCCGTTTTTACGGCATTTTTGGCCTGGATTTTTCTTGGCGAAATCATAAGAAAAAATACTATTTTCTGCATCACCTTTAGCATCCTCGGCCTTTTTTGTATTGGGCAACCGGAGTCATTCGGGGGTAAAGAGATTCCAATTATTGCATTGTTCATTGGATTAATCGGCGCTGCGATAAGTGCTGCCGCTTATACACTGGTGCGCCACTTGAGTGGTTCTGAGCACCCAGCGGTCATCGTTTTATATTTTCCAATGGTGTGTTTGCCTGCGAGCTTTATTGCTGGGTGGCAGGGCTTTATCATGCCTGATTTATTTGGATGGTTGATTCTACTTGGGATAGGAGTTTCTACCCAAGTTGGCCAGGTGGGAATGACGATGGGTGTCGCATTAGAGACAGCGAGCAGGGCAACCGCGTTCAGTTATACTCAGATTGTTTTTGCTGTAGCACTTGGGATTATTTTTCTCGGTGAGGCTCCATCATTTGCAACGATGATAGGGGCTCTCTTGATTATTTTGGGTGCTTTTATCAATAATTTAGGAGGAGAGTCNAAATTAAAATTTGGGTAGGCTCAGCATGGAGAGTGATAAAAAATGAAGCTAAGATATATTTTTATAACACCTTTTTTGTTTTTTGGATGCGGAGGGCTCCCACCAGAGGATGGGTTTATAGATGTAGATTCCTTACACACTATTTCTAATTTTCCTATCGGTGCTGCCCTGCGTTTTTTACCCTTCAGAAATGATCCAGCGTTGCAAAGACTGCAAAAGCATCATTTTGATAGTTATACCGCGGGTAATGACATGAAAATGTACAGCATCATGCCAGAAGAGGGAGTCTATGATTTCAGCCTGATTGATGCGATTCTGGCGTACACTCAGGAAAATGATCAGAGATTGTTTGGTCACAATTTAATCTGGCACAGCTCAACACCTAATTGGGTGAAAAAAAAAGCACAAAAAGATCCAGAATGGTTATCCGATTTTATGAAAAGATATATTTATACATATGTTGGTCGCTATCGGGGGGCTGTGCATGGATGGGATGTCGTAAATGAGGGGTTGAGGACCAAGGGAGGAGGATATAGAGAGGATAGTATATGGTACGAGGTTCTGGGTTCTCGATATATTGAGCAGGCTTTTCATTACGCCCACGAGGCCGATCCCGAGGCGGTTCTTTTCTATAATGACTTTAACACAGAGAGAGATCTTGAGAAGTTCAATTTTATGATAGATATGGTGGAGGACTTTATTAAACGCGGAGTTCCAATATCGGGAATAGGTTTTCAGATGCACATCAGGATGGATATACCAAACGAAGTGATCGCATCGACTTTACAGCGTGCGGCGGATACCGGGTTACAAATTCATCTATCTGAGGTGGACATAATTTTTAATCATCACGACGATACACGGGGGGGAGGGGTTCAAAAGCTAAAAACGCTCACACCTAAAATGGAGCAGGCGCAGGCACAAAAATATTATGAACTGGCTTTAATGTATCAAAATTTAATCCCCGCAGATCAACAATATGGGATTACTCTTTGGGGATTCAATGACCGTGATACATGGATAAGACCATTTTTCGGGATCCAAGATTGGCCGACAATCTATGATGAGAGATTGCAACCCAAACCTGCGCTTTACGGTTTTCTGAAGGGACTTAGATAAAATAACAACAACTGTGCCTCAGGATTTTCAGTGTATTTATAAAAATCAAATAGATGTTTTTGTTGTAGGAGATCTATTTTATGGGTCATAAGAACTCTTGATTTATGTCGAAGCTAGTCAAGTCGTCACTAACAGGCATATGTCGTACGCATAAACACTTCTCAAAAATATCGATATAGTCAAAGTGACCACGGTATTGTATTATTAGCTTCGGTTTATGACTGTTGAAGCACCTGTAGGTTATTAATAACAAGAATAATATAAAAGGATTCCTCGTTGGTATGAAAACTGTCTTAGGTATTGATCTGGGTACCCAGAGCATCAAACTTGTTTTTTATGATTTTGAGATAAAAAAGGTAGTCGCGAGTTCTTCGGCAGACTTGGAGGTGTATCGTGATGATTCCGGAACTGCAGAACAAAATGTTGATGATTGGTTGTCGGCGCTAGAAAGTTGCTTTTCAAACGTACCCGAGCCTATAAAATCCTCTCTCGTCGCGATTGGTGTTTCAGGGCAACAGCATGGCTTTGTAGCACTTGATGCCCATGACAAACCACTCTATCCGGTTAAGCTATGGTGCGACACGGCAACTCAGGCCGAGGTAGATGAAATCACAGATAACTTTGGAGGTCGTGCGAGACTGATCGAGGTTGCTGGTAATCCTATTCTCACTGGATATACAGCACCGAAAATTGTATGGTTGAAAAAAAATCGTCCCTCGGCCTATGAAAGGTTGGCACATATCATGCTACCGCATGACTACTTGAACTTTGTCTTGACTGGAGAAAAGGTGATGGAATGCGGAGACGCATCTGGAACCGGGATGCTAAATGTTCACGAGAGGGAATGGAGTGCTGAGGTTTTGTATGCAATGGACTCGGGACGAGACCTAAGCGCGTGCCTTCCCAAGCTGGTTGTCCCCGATCAGTTCATCGGGGCGACCACAAGCAGAGCTGCGAAAGACTATGGGATCCCCCGAGGTGTGCCTGTCTCATGTGGAGGTGGTGATAATATGATGGGTGCGATTGGGACCGGGAACGTGGTGCCTGGAGTCTTAACAATGAGCCTAGGTACATCTGGGTGTTTGTATGCCTATTCTGATACCCCTATAGTTGATCCGAAAGGCAACATAGCAGCATTTTGTAGCTCCACCGGAGGTTGGTTGCCGCTGGTTTGCACAATGAACTGCACGCTCTCTACAGAGCTAATAAGGGCTCCTTTGGGGGTTGGCTTGAGGGAGTTCGAGAACGTAGTTAGTGCGGCGAAACCCGGTTGTGATGGAGTTATATCTCTACCTTTTTTCAGCGGAGAACGGACTCCGGACCTTCCGAATGCAAGAGGCTCAATCCTGGGTCTTACAGCAGAAAACTGCAATACCTCAAATTTATTGAGGGCGCAGGTGGAGTCCTCGATTTATGCACTAAAATTTGGCTTGGATGAGATGATTTCAATTGGTGTAAAGGGCGACGAAATTATTCTGACAGGTGGCGGTTCAAACAGCGCAGTATGGAGACAGATTGCCTCAGATATCTGCCAGCTCGAGGTTGCAGTGCTGGATCAGGGGGAGGGCGCTGCTTTCGGGGCTGCGCTCCAGTCACTCTGGGTCTTTTCTAGGGCATCAGGTCAAGATTTGTCGATAGCGGACATCACGACCGAGCACCTAACAAAAGATCTTTCTTTTCATTCTAAGCCCAACGAATCTTTTAGAAAAATCTATGATGAGAGTTATCTTCGATATAAGAAAGCAATTCACCATATTTCTCCCTTTTATTCAGATATATAGGTAAAAAGATGAGTAACATATTTATTGGTAACCGCGAGTATTTTCCAGGAATAGGTCAAATTAAGTTTGAGGGAGGCTCCTCTGATAATCCCCTGGCGTTCAAGTGCTATGAAGCAGAGAGAATGGTAGGTGCAAAAACTATGCGAGATCATCTGCGATTTGCCGTGAGCTATTGGCACAACTTTTGCGGGGATGGTTCTGACATTTTCGGCCCCGGAACTCGTATTCACCCGTGGAGCGAGAAGTCCAACTCCTTAGACGCAGCTGAGGATAAGCTAGATGCAGCATTTGAGTTTTTTACGAAGCTAGATGTCCCGTTTTACTGCTTTCATGACGTCGATCTCGCTCCAGATGGCACCACTGTTGCCCAAGGAGAATCTTATCTAAGTCATATGGTAGAGCTTGCTAAGGTCAGGCAGGCGGCCACGGGTGTTCAGTTGCTCTGGGGCACTGCCAATGTCTTCTCCAATCCTCGTTACATGAACGGTGCCTCGACTAACCCCAATTTCGATGTCGTTGCACACGCGGGTGCCCAGGTGAAACGTTCTCTTGATGCGACCGCGGCTCTTGGGGGAAAAAATTATGTCTTTTGGGGTGGCAGGGAGGGGTATGCATGTCTCTTCAATACTAACACCCAGCGAGAACTAGACCACATGGGTCGATTTCTTTCCATGGCCCGCGATTATGGTCGTTCAATTGGGTTTGAAGGGGCTTTTCTCATAGAACCTAAACCTATGGAGCCGATGTATCACCAATACGATGTTGATGCGCAAACCGTGATAGGGTTCCTAAGACGGTATGGGCTTGAAAATGATTTCAAGCTCAACATTGAGGCAAATCATGCAACCCTGTCAGGACATAGTTTCGCGCATGAGCTTCAGATGGCAGCGGATGCGGGTTTTTTGGGATCGATCGATGCCAATCGCGGTAATGCACAGAATGGATGGGATACCGATCAATTTCCTACCGATTTACATGACACTGTCCAGGCCATGCTGGTTGTATTGGCTAACGGAGGATTAAGATCTGGAGGTCTTAATTTTGATGCTAAGCTTCGTCGGGAGTCTACTTCGCTTGAGGATATGTTTGTGGCTCACATAGGCGGTATGGATTGTTTTGCTCGCGGATTACTGGCAGCTAATAGCATCCTTGAAAAATCTTCTCTTTCTCGGGACAAGAAAGATAGATATTCAAGCTTCGATCAGGGGCCTGGCGCTGTCTTTGAGGCCGGAGGTCTGAGTCTTACAGACTTGAGGGATCATGCAGAAATTATAGGTGAACCAGAGCAAGTCAGTGGTCGACAGGAGAGTATTGAGAATATGATTAACGATCATCTATTTAGAACGTGACATTCGACAGTCAGTGGATCTTAGGATTTCTGAAGAATTGAGAGCACTTCAGACACGTTCACTTTTTGCAACTTGTCCTCAAAAAATGCAGTGGGTCCAGCTTACGCGCATAAAATTTTTTTTCAATTTAGCATTGTGTGATGTAAAGGTTCTTGCATTGTTTTTTTTCGTTGCTTTTACCGGTTGCGGGAGTGGTAGCGGTGCTGGGGTTTCTGGCGCTCTGCCACAGCAGATCTCTCAGGCCTCTAATCCAGTAACAAATAATGAACAGGCAGATTTAGATTCAACACCAGCCACATCAGGATCGTCGGCAAGTCCGGTAGAGGGGGAAAATGTCCTCTTGCAGTCCATTGACGGTCGCTTAAGAGAGCGAAACTTTATTATCCGGTTTCCCGCCACAATGAATAAGACAAAATATCCTGTGGTTTTCTTCTTTCACGGTGCCGGAGGGACCGGAAATCAGTGGCTTTCTGAAGGACGCGGAGTAGTGGATCTAATTGATTCCGAGAAATTTATTGGTATTTTTCCGNATGGTTACAATCGTCGGTGGAACGTTGGCATAGAGACAAACGCTAATGACGTAGATTTTGTTAGGTCAATAACTAATTTTGTCGGTTCTTCTGAATTGTTTGATTTAAATCAGATGTATGGAGTTGGCACCTCTAATGGTGCTGGGATGGTCAACAAAATTGGTAAAGAGACCTCATTGTTCAAGGGTGTTGCTCCCATCAATAGTCAGCAGACGGAAAGTATCGGATTGATCGTCCCTCCCCAAGCCTTATCAATATTTCAGGTCAACGGAACGGAGGATGATCTGATACCTATTGATGGTGGGGTTGGTGTGGCCAATCATGTTTTTATGTCTGCGACAGCGAGCGCCGAGAATTGGGCTTTGAACTTTTCGTGCAACTCTGAGGCATCAGTCCGATCTTTGCAGTGGGGAAACTATGGAGCCACGGAACATACCTTCAACGCATGCATTGAAAACCGGCGCGTGAGGTATGTGACGGTTGAGGGAGCGGGACACACTGCCAACTTTGGAGGCAGTTTTGATTTATATAGTCGCATTTGGGATTTCTTTTTAAGGAATGAAGAGGATTATTACGAGGAATTTTTGTCTGATATTAACCTTACTCAGTCAGAAAAGGATCTATTCATCATAAATGGGCAACGTTTTCAGGAAATTTGCCTAGATAATTTTGTCGGGTTAAAAAATCCGCTATGGCAGATATATCAGACAGGAGAGTGGCCCATATATTTCCATATAGAGTCATGGGATGGTCCGGTGACCGCAGTCGCGATTAACCGCATGAGAGCTGATTATCAGAAGATTGCAAATGAATGGATTACCGGCTTAAGGGCATATGATCCAACTTTTAATAGACAGGTAGACGTTAAACTTTTCGGCTTTGTCTTTAATAACGGTGTTTCAAGTGACGCGACATTCAACGATGCGTTCGGACGATACCCACAGGTAAGGGGTTTTACAGGCACAAATGAGCGCTCTCCATGGGAGGTGGTTTTTCGTGATGATGGTGCTAAATTTAATCAGAACTGGTATTCCCTCGACGACTTTAGTCGGGTCAAGGTGATTGGTATTGGGGAAAATCTTGGCGCCGATGTGTCACATTATCCAGATGATTGGGAAAGCTTTCAGCATCCTGAAAATGTAGATCACTTTTTGACCAAGTTCTGGCATAAGGTGTCATGGGACGCTGTTGCCCAAAGACAATATCTAAAACTTGGTGGTAATGTTACCCAATACGAAATAGGTGAGACCCGGTATAGTGTTTTTGCCCATGAGATGGGACACACTTTTTTTCTTGATGACATATACAGTATCGATAAGTATCCGGATGGGGGGGCTATTAGCTCTATTATGAATAACTCAGGATCAATTACTGAGTTCGATATTTTTAGTATGCGCATTGTATGGAAACAGCAAAAAGAAATGTATTGAGCGAGGGTCGGTGCTTAGGACTTAAGCCATTACAGGAAGTGAATTTATGGTAAGCAGTGCCGACTTCACTAGTTATCTTCTCCCCTTGACTCGATCTGAAGCGGGTGTGGTAGGAATTATGGAAAGACGGTTTGGTGTGCTAGCAGATGGATCGGAGATAAGTGTATTTAGGTTATCAAACGGAACAGGAGCATGGATAGATATTACCCCACTTGGGGGTACTATTCTGGGTGTACACGTTCCTGACCGAATCGGTAACATTTCTGACGTACTATTGGGATTTGATGAACCACAAAAATATGCTGAACCGGGCCCTTTCTTCGGTGGAATTATTGGCCGCTTTGCAAATCGTATTGCCGCAGGAAAATTTTTTATTCAAGAGTTTTGCTATCAGCTGGATAAGAATGAGGGCGACAACTCTTTGCATGGAGGCTCTGAGGGGTTTGATAAGTGTCTTTGGTCCGCGCAGGTCCTTAATGATAAGGATAGTGATTTTTTACAATTAACCCTTGATAGCTTGGACGGCGACCAGGGTTACCCAGGTAATCTATCGGTGACGGCGGAATACCGTTTTGGAAAAGATAACAGACTTTCAATTGACTATTCTGCTGAGTCCGATAAGGACACGATTGTCAATCTTACACAGCATCCTTATTTCAATCTCGATGGGCATGGTAACGGGAATATTTTAAACCATCAGCTATTCATCAGGGCAGATCATTACCTCCCCGTCGATGAGGTTTTTATTCCAACTGGCGATTTATTAGTGGTCGATAAAGTGATGGATTTTCGTAAGCCGGGGAGCATTGGTGAACATATTTTTGCCGAACATGCTCAGTTAAAGATTGCCGGGGGTTATGATCATACGTGGAGTCTGTCGAAGTCCTCTGGCGGGGGCTTACCCATTGCAGCGACTTTGTATTCGAAAGTGTCAGGGCGAAAATTGTCGATATTTACCGACCAGCCCGGCATTCAAGTTTATTCTGGCAACCATTTGAGTATTACTAGCGGGGGAAAAAAAGGAGTACGTTACGGCAGACATTCGGGTGTTGCACTTGAGACACAACACTTCCCCGACAGCCCCAACAACAAAAATTTTCCAAACACTATTTTATATTCCGGTAAAAGGTATTGCAGCCGCACCGAGTGGGTGTTTTCAGCAGAGTGATCGATAGTCGATATGGCGGTTGACTGGTGGTTATATGGATCAATTGCCGTCAGACCTTTTCATTTTTACATGGTTTTTTATCTAGTTCTCGTCGGTTGTAAGTGGGTCTTTGATTAAGAGTCAGTCCCTAGCTTATGGAGCGCAAAGTATGCTTTTTTCGGTTGTTGTCGCGAGTCAAACAGGAGCGGATAGTTTGTTCTTCCGACCACTGGCCGATAGTTCCTCCATGTCTCATCATCTGATGTTCCCCAAAGAGATACCCTTGGAATTTTATCTTGATGCTTGATGAATAATCGGAATAGTTCTTCATACCTTGAAGCAAGAAGTGTGCTCACCCTTTCGGGTAGTCCGTCCTTGTATGGATTTAATTTGCCCGCTCTTTCAGGAAGGTCATTGATATGTTGATCCCTGTAACCCCATGCATTAGGGAGGACATCCACATCTAGCTCAGTGACGTGTACCTGCAAGCCCTCTTTATGAAAGTTTATTATAGTCTCCTCAAGCTGCTCGATTGTTGGCTTATTCGGGTTCAGCTCCACATGGCACTGAAGGCCTATTCCATCTACCCTGACACCTTTCTTCTTTAGAGTTCTTATTTGCTGTATCGCAAACCTTTGCTTTTTTTTGTTTTCGAGCTTGAAATCATTATAAATCAGGTGCGCTGTTGGATCGGCTTCTCTAGCAATTTCAAAAGATTGACTTAAAAAACTAGGGCCAAGGACATCATACCAGCTACTTTTACGCCAACCGATTTCCTCATCGAATGCCTCATTCACCACGTCCCAAACAGCAACATAGTTTTTATAACGATCCACCACCTTACTAATGTGATTTTCCAAGAGTTTGAGTAATTTTTTATGAGAGATTAATTTTCCATTGTCGATGAAGACAGAGGAGGGAGTCTGTTTATGCCACACGAGGGTGTGGCCGATCATTAACATAGCGTTTTCTCTTCCAAACCTTACAAATTGATCGCACAGACTCCAAATCCAACGATCATGGCTTGGATGAATTGCACTCCATTTCATCGCATTTTCCGCCGTGATAGCATTAAACTCTCTAGCGATAAGTGGTAGCATCGACGGGTTTTTGCCGCTCAAGGTTTTTGTTGACATGGCGGTTCCTAACTTAAAGGAATCCTTATATACCTCGGCAAGGCCGGTTTTTTTTATAGCCTTCGCCCGTAATTCGGTAGCCGTCCCAGAGAGTAATGCTCCCGCAAGTGCACTACGATAGATAAATTTTCGTCGGTCCATTAATTTAAGCGAGCTCACAATAGGTTATTTTAATTTAATATTTCTTATAGCAAAATATGGGGCTTTTGGGCTTCGGGAACGGTCAAATAGGAGTGGGTAATTTGTCCTTCCTGCAACGGGCCAGTCGTTTTTCCAAGATTCATCATCAGTTGTCCCCCAAAATGAAACCCGAGCGATTTTATCTCGATGTTTTATAAAGAGTTCAAACAGTTCTCTATATCGTTCCGCTAACCTTTCAGAGACTGCGCCTGGGAGCGCATTTTTGTATGGATTTATCTTTTCCGAGTACTCGTAGTTCACATCGATTTCAGCACCCTGATAGTCCCAAGCGGATGGGAGCACATCCACATCTAACTCGGAAATATGTACCCTCAACCCCGCTTTGGCAAAGTTGACGATAGCAGTTTCTATTTCATCTATGGGAGGACCTTCATCTAGCGTGGCATGACATTCCATACCGACACCATCCACTCTTATACCCATTCTCTTACATTTATTCACCTGGGCTATAATGAATTCTTGTTTATCTGGATTATGCATGTTGTAGTCGTTATAGATTAGATGCGCAGTTGGATCAGTGTCCCGAGCAAATGCGAATGCTTTGGCAAAATATTCCTCTCCAATAATTTCCAACCATTTGCTACGTCGCCATTTGTTCTGCTCGATAGCCTCATTGACCACATCCCAGACGGCTATAGAGTCCTTGTAGCGGTCTATCACCGTCCCAATGTGATTTTGCATGCGCCTAAGTAATGTTTCTTGAGAGGCGACGGATACCTTATTTTTGAAGACGTATTCCGGCGTCTGTGAGTGCCAGATAAGGGTATGTCCTACCGTGAGCATCTTATTTTTTTGCCCAAAATTCACAAAGTCATCTGCTAGTTGCCATGAAAATTGATTTTCACTTGGTTGTAAGCCCTCCCACTTCATGGCATTTTCAGCAGTGATCGTGTTGAATTCACGTGCGATTAGATTTAATAAATTACTATCACTGTCTTTCAAGGTAGCATCAGATATTGCTGTACCTAAATGGAAGTCATCTTTGAAGACCTCCGCTAGTCCAGATGATACTGCTGCAGATGCGCGAAGATTTCCGATAACTAG
>NZEU01000035.1 GCA_002689135.1 Porticoccaceae bacterium | reverse complement strand
TGGACATATTCATACACCAGCAATTGAAGTTATAGATGGTATTGAATATATGAATGATGGTGATTGGGTAGAAAGTTTAACAGCACTTGTTGAAACACACGAAGGTGAATTTAAGTTAGTTAGATATTTTAATGAATAGGTTATTTGCTTGGTTATTTTTACCATATATAACCATAGTNATTATAGCTGCTAGTTTAGGAAAAGAAAAATCTTTANANNTTTTTGGTTCAAATTTATTAGAGGAATATTGTATTATATTATTATTAATTATAGTTATTGATGTACAAAGGATTGTAATAAAATGGATAAAAGAAAAATAGATTGGACATTTGAAAATATTTGTCTAGTTGTAATTTACATAGTTATACTTTACGGTATACTTTATCACTTTTTTTGGACACTACCTTTTAAATTATATAATAGATTAAGGTACGGAAAATTATCAGCAGAATATATTAAGAAATTTGGTGAAGATTATAGTTATCAAAAATGGTTATCTAAAATGTAATATAAATACTTAATATCGTTCAACTCATATGAGTCGGAAGTAAGCAATCGCTGAAGGAACGCACCTAACTTTAAATATACAAAGGAGGGTGTTATGGGAAGATTTACCGAACTCCTAAAAAACTTTGCAAATAATTCTCTTAATAAAAAAAAAGAGAATGTTCTTTTAAGAGCTAGAAAAGAAGTTGGCATTAACGACAACGGAACATCTGGTTTTACAATTAAAGAAGGACCTAATAAAGGTAGAGTTTTAGGACATATATCAGTAAAACATAGTAATACAAAGTTTCAATAATAAGCTTAAAAAAAGGGCGCCAAAAGCGCCCTTTAATGTTGAGTTGTACTAATACAACCCTAAACCGTTTTCAGGTGACATTGCCCACATAATTATGTACAACGCATAAAAGAAACCTATTGCGAAAGCAGTCCCAACAAGTGCCTTAGTTATTTCCCATATATTTTTCAACATAGTGTTCTCCTTATTTTAAGTATAATGGACCAGTCCATTGAATATTGTAATTACCAGTAAGTACGTTTCCTCTTGGTGAGTTTAAAGCAGGTGCATTCCAACCAGCAGGTTTCAATATATCACCTTTTTTAAAGTGTTTAAAATCTTCTTTTACAATAAAAGCAAAAACAGTGTTTCCTTGTACAACTTTAATGTACTTTTTACCGTGATTTATTTTTGTTTTACTGTCATACGTCTTCAATTCAGTATCCCCATATGAACCAGGTACTATTTCTTTTTTTCCATTAGAAGTATGAAATCTCTCGTAGTCAGCTTTTGCGCCAGACATCATATTTGAGATACCTTCGTCTAATGTTTTAGCAGTCCAATTAACATTTATCATAGTGTTTTCCTTTTGTTTGTTTTATAAGTATAATTTACACGAAAAAGTCAAGTTCCTCAAGCAAAAAATGGTGAAAATTGTCCGATTCTTCCGTAACCCCTCGGCATTTTGGCGTGTATAGAACAAAATGTGAACAAAAACCCTTTATTTTACTCATTTTTTCCGTAAATTTACCGATTTCTATAAATAGATTCGAATCATTCCCTATAATTTTAGAAAATAAACTTGAAAATTGCGTTGAAAAACACAAATTAACAAGGAACCATTCATGGCCGAAGAAAATAAAAACATCTTAGAAAGACTTGAAGAAAAAATTGACAATTTAGAGCAAAGAATTGAAGAAATTGAGTCAGTTTTAGAAATTGAAGCACCACAAGATGAAGATTTTGATGAAGATGATGATGATAATGATGATGAAGATAAAGACTAAATAATAGTATAACTTTAGGCGCCTTTTTTTTTAAAGGCGCCGTAAAGAAAGGACACTAAAATGGCTAAAAATAACGAAGGTACAGAATTGTGTAGCAATTGCAATGCTCCTCAGCATTGTAATAACGTAAATACACAGGACAATTGTGATGATTGTAGATGTGCTGAATGTGTAGAATAATATAATAAAGGAATCATATAATGGCAAAAATGAGAATGTACAAATTTTGGAATGTAGCAGGTGAAGAAAAAGAAAAAGAAGCTTTGAGTTTAAAAAAGGCAGTAATGTCTGTTCAAAACGATTATAAAGATGATAAATTTATAAGTGTTGAATATGTTAGTAAAAAAGGCAAATCAATAACAGACACAGTTAAAATACCTATAGGTAGAAAAATCAGACAAGCAATAGTAGTTGAAAAACGAAGAGCTGAACAAAAAGCAAAATTAGAAGCAAGAAGAGTAGTAAGAAGTGCATAATGCCAGCAGTAAGTAGAAAAGGTGATAGTTTAAGTACAGGTCATATTTGTTCAAGTACAACGACTTTATCAACACCTTTACAATCAACCGTATTTTCAAATAGTATATTAGTGTCTGTTGTAGGCACACCTACGGTTCCTCACCCTTTCCCACCTAACCCTCCATGTGCTGATCATGTTGCAAATTTAAACGCAGGATCAAGTACGGTGTTTATTAATAGTATTGCAATAGGTAGAATAGGTGATAGTGCAGACGCAGGCGCAATGACCTCAGGTTCTTCTAATGTCTTCAGTGGATAGTGTATAAATATTAGCACTATGGCACTATCTAACTATGACGCACAAAGTAAAAATAACTCGACTAGATCGACTAGAACATACAGCGATCTAAATTTAAATTTTACTAAAAATCCTGCGACTAATGATGTTGCAAGATTAACAGANATTGAGGCAGTAAAAAGATCGGTTCGTAATTTAATACTTACAAACAAGTTTGAAAAACCTTTTCATCCTGAAATCGGGTCAAGTGTTAGAGATTTATTATTTGAACCTATTAGTCCTCTATCTGCTGTTTTATTACAAGATAGAATAGAAGAAGTTTTAATAAACTTTGAGCCAAGAGTAGATATAAATCAGATCATTGTACAAGATGATATAGATAGAAATCAATATAAGGTTACGATTACTTTCTATGTTTTAAATAGACCTGAACCAGTAACCATAACAGAATTTTTACAAAGATTAAGATAACATGGCAAGTAAATTAAATATATCACAATTAGATTTTGATCAAATCAAAGGAAACTTAAAAAGATTTTTATCACAACAAAATACTTTTAACGATTATGATTTTGAAGGATCAGGTATGTCTGTGTTATTGGACTTACTTGCTTACAACACACACTACTTATCCTACAATGCAAACATTTTAGCAAATGAAATGTTTATTGATACTGCTGATTTAAGAAACAGCATTGTATCTTTAGCAAAGGCACTTGGTTATACACCTAACTCACCAAGATCNCCAGTAGCNGATTTAAATATTGTAGTTAACAANGCAACAGGTTCTACTTTAACAATGCC
The DNA here is from genome assembly GCA_002689135.1 of Porticoccaceae bacterium. Lineage (GTDB taxonomy): Bacteria > Pseudomonadota > Gammaproteobacteria > Pseudomonadales > Porticoccaceae > TMED48. The sequence goes on along the minus strand of NZEU01000035.1, from coordinate 115,348 downwards.
TGTTGGTACAAAATTTTCAACAACGGTTGATGGTCAAACTTATAACTTTGTAACCATCACATCNAATACAATTTCACCTATTAATAACATTTACACTTTTTCAAATGTTAAAATTTATGAAGGTACATATGTAACCTTTCAATATACTGCAAATACAGCAGATCTGGATCAAAAGTTTTTAATACAATCAGCAAATGCTGATACAACAACTTTATCTGTATCGGTACAAAATAGTGCCAGTGATACAACAACTAATACTTACACTAAAGCAACTTCAATTACAGAATTAGATTCAACTTCTAAAGTTTATTTTTTACAAGAAGATGAAGATGGTAAATTTGAAGTGTACTTTGGTGATGGTGTTATTGGTAAAAAATTAGAAGATGGTAATATAGTAATTTTAAAATATGTTGTGACAAATAAAACTGCTGCTAATGGTGCAACAACATTTACACTAAATGGCAACATTGGTGGTTTTAGTGATACAACAATAACAACTAATTCAAATGCTGCTAATGGTTCAGANGCTGAGACAAATGCAAGTGTTAAATTTAATGCACCGAAATCTTACTCTGCACAGGATAGAGCAGTAACCGTAGAAGATTATAAAGTTAAAGTACAAGAGATTTATGCTAATGCAAAATCTGTTTCTGCTTGGGGTGGTGAAGATAACGANACACCTTTTTATGGTCGTGTTTACATTTCAATAAAAGCAAAATCAGGTTCTAATTTAACAGAGACAACTAAAACAGATATAGTAAATCAATTAAAAAAGTTTTCTATTGCTTCGGTTACTCCTGTTATACTTGATCCAGAAACAACTGATATTNTTTTAACATCAAATGTAAAATATNATGAACAGGCTACAACTAAAGGAACAGAAACTATTAAAACAGATATTACAAATGCTTTAACTAATTACAACGATAACACATTAAATCAATTTGATGGTGTGTTTAGATATTCAAAAGTTATAGAATTGATTGATGACGCTGACTCAAGTATATTATCAAATATTACAACGGTGAAAATTAGAAAATCATTTACTCCAACTTTAAGCACTGCAACAAACTATACGGTGTCATTTAATAACGCATTATATAATCCACACTCAGGCCATAATTCAAGTGCTGGTGGTATATTATCTTCAACAGGTTTTAAAGTTTCAGGAGATACTACTAATGTTTATTTCTTTGATGATGATGGACAAGGAAACATAAGAAGATACTATCTTGCAAACCAAGTTAGAACATATGTTGACAATACTGCTGGTACAATTGATTATTCAGCAGGATCATTATCAATCAATTCAGTTAATATTACTAGTGTTGAAAATATAAGAGGATCTGCTTCAAGTGTTATTGAATGTACGGTTACTCCTAGTTCAAATGATGTAGTGCCTGTAAGAAATCAAATAGTTAACATAGATGTAACCAATAGTTCATTTACGGTAGCCGCTGATACACTTGTAGGTGGTTCTGCTAATGCTGGTGTTGGTTATACTACAACATCAAGTTATTAGTAAATGGCAGACTTTAAAGATAAAATATCCCATATCATAAAACATCAAGTACCAGAGTTTGTACTTGAAGATCATCCATTCTTTTTAGATTTTGTAAAAGAGTATTACAAATTTTTAGAATGTGCTGAGATGAAACTTAAAGATATTGGTGCGCCTAATACTTTACTATTAGAAACTGAAACAGCTAATNTAAACAGAATATTATTAAACTCTACTAACAGACAAAAAAGAGATGATGGTGATAACTTAATTTTAGAAGATTCAACTATTGGTGACTTTCAAAATGGTGAGACAATAACTGGCACAACAACAGGTGCAACTACAACTATTCTAATTGAAGATATAGATGGTGGTCAAAGATTATTTGTTGCACATGATAATAAATTCCAAGAGGGNGAAGAAATCACAGGTTCAACTTCTGGTGCAACTGCTACAATTACAACTTACAGAGCAAACCCAGTACAAAATATTCAACAACTTTTAAACTATCCTGATCCTGATAAAGTAATTCAAGGATTCTTAAACAAGTTTAGAAATGCTTTTCTACAATCTATACCTGAAAATTTAACAACTGGTTTAAACAAAAGAAAATTAATTAAAAATGTTAAATCACTTTATCAGAGCAAAAGGTACNAAAAGAGCNTCNGAAATATTTTTTAAATTATTATTTAATGAAAATGCAGAATTAACTTTTCCTAAAGAAAATATGTTAAGAGTATCTGATGGTACTTGGGATATTAAAAAAGTTTTAAGATGTAAAGAAGTAGGTGATTCAGAATCATTAAATCTTATAGGTCAAACTATAACTCAAGCAGACGTACCGTCAAGTCTTATTATTAATGAAGCGACTGCCATTGTAGAAAACGTATTTAAGTTTTCAATAGGTGGTGAAACTATTACAGAAATTATTTTAAATGAAGATAGTATTGATGGTACTTTTATTGCTGGTCAAAATATAACTGGCGTTGATAACACAGATTCAGATGTAGTGATTAGTTGTACATTAATGGCAAGTATTGCTACAAAAACTTTAACTAATGATGGATCATATTATAATCCAAACGACACAACCGTAATTACTGGTGGTGGTAATGGGGCTGTTATTAATATTGAAGATGTAGGTTCAGGTGCCTTAGAAGAAATTTATGTTGACGCAGGTGGTACTGGATATGAAATAGGAGATACAATTAATTTTAACACTGGTACTGCTACGGCTCAAGTATCTGTTGTAAATGGTGGTATTGCACCTGAAGATAATACAACAGGCATGAGTGCAACAGATCATATTGTACTTGAAGATGAAACAACTAAAGGTGATTCATATACAGGTAATAAAATAGTACAAGAGGCAAACACAGGTTCAAATGATATTACAGATGTCAGAGTTATTCTTGGTGGTAGTTATAATACTTTACCAACTTTAACAATAACATCTACTTCAGGTAATAATGCTAGCATATTTGCAAAAGGCAGTGAAGTAGGAAGAATTACAAAATTAAAAACAACAGAGTTAGGCGCAAACTATGGTGACTCACCATCACCACCTTCACTTGCATTACCAACTTATCTATTATTAAAAAGTAGAACAGCGGGTTTTACAATTGGCGAAACAATTACAGGTTTAGACGCAAGTTCAAGTGTGGTTACTGCTACGGTAGTTTCTTTAGATACAAATACTAATCTTTTAAAATGTTCAGGTGCGTCAGGAATATTTACTGCTGAGACACAAATCTCAGGCGGTTCTTCAGGTACCACTGCAACGATACATCATGTCGATCAGGCAACTGCAACAGCAACNGTTGATGTAATTGTTGACACTGATGGTGCATACATTGGACAAGATGGTCACATATCTGAGGACTCAATGAGAATACAAGATAGTTTATTGTATCAGGATTATTCTTACATTATAAAAGTAGGTCGTTCTATTAATGAGTGGAGAGACACTTATAAGAAAACTTTACACTCTGCTGGTTTCTATTTTAAAGGTGAAGTAGATATTACAAATAATGTAAACATGAGATTAAAAAATGTGACTGGATTAAATAGTTCAGTAACCGAAGAAATATTAGGAGTAATCAAAACTATATTTACAACTATCTTACGAAGAAAACTAGGTACGGTTGATGATGGTACTTCATTAAGAGCAAATCCTCTTGCTGGTGTACCTGCAGATTTAGATGACTCAACACATAATCACTTTACACCTAATACAAGAGATGTCACTTTAAAAAGACAATATATATTAAAGTCTGCTGGTGGTGTTGTAAAAGAAACAACTGCTATCAGAAGCAACTCTACTAAATTTGGTGTACCTGTTGCAGGTCCTACATTAAAAGGATTATCTCATAGAATGTTAGCACAACATTTTGCAACAAAGGTCAGTGTTTCTGACGTGGCTGGTATAAGATTACAAGGCACACAAAACACATCAATTGATGGAGAGTTAAATAATCTATCAGACTTTGGGTTTAAATTAAAATCAAGTTTTACAATACCTTCAGAGATATGGCAGATTAGTAATGATAGTTTTGATGAAACACTTGCAACTTTTGATAGTGGAAGTATAAAATTTGATAAGGCTTAATTATGAGTATAAATAGTATAGATAACGAAATTTTAGTCACGGTGAACGGTGTAGTTATGAAAAAAAATGAAGATTACACAATAGAAAATGGTAATCTTACTTTTAAAATTGCGCCTGAAATCAATGACAGAATAAGAGTTTTAAAAGAAGTTAGAGAAGACGATTAACAATGGTTAAACAAATAATTAATGTAGGTACAACGGTCAATGACGGAACGGGTAGTACTATTCGAGCAGGTGGTCAGATTGTTAATGCAAACTTTTCTGAAGTTTATAGTGCAATAGGTGATGGATCATCTATTAGTTTTAATGTTAATGCTANAGGCGTAAGTGCAAATCAAGGTTTAATTTTTAATAGTTCAAGTTCTAAATTTGAACCTGCAAACGTACTTACTACAACATTAACACAATCAGTCACTAATAAAACTTTTAATGTTACCAACACATTCCCATCATTGAATTTAATTGATGATAGTTCAACTGCTGGGGTAGTGTCTTTAGGGGGTGATTTACGAATTAATACAGGTACTGGTCTATCAAGTTCAGTATCAGGTAGTACATATACTATCAATTTTACTGGAGGTATCGCTGCTACAGATATAGGTGGTGGAACGGTAGATAATACAGAGTTTGGTCACTTAAACGGAGTGACTAGTAATGTTCAAACTCAAATTAATAACGCAAGAACATTTGCGATAGCAATGGGAATTGCTTTAGGATAACATATAAATATGAATAAGGAAGAATTAAAATGCCAGCAATAGTAACCAACAAATTTAGGGTTCATAACCAAGAACAATTTGTCGAGTCTTTTTCAGAAAGCGGAGCAAATGTTTATTATATGATGTTAGGAAGACCTCAACCTTTCGCAACATCAACAAGACCAGACGCAAGAACAGAAAACGAAGGTACTGACTCAGCACCTATCGCACCGATTGATTCAGTAGATGATGAGTTTTATACTTTTGATGACGCAATCGCAGCTAAGAAAATTACAAGTTCAGACGTATCAATAGTGATACCAAGAAGAAACTGGACAACTGGCACAACTTACGACTATTACAGACATGATTACGGTAGAAGAATTACTGGCGGAACTTCTACTCAAAGTGCTAATAGTGGTGCTACAAATTTATTTGACGCAACATTTTTTGTTGTATCATCTGCTTACAATGTTTACAAAGTTTTAGATAATAACGCTGGGGCTGCCTCAACGGTAGAACCTACAGGAACTTCAACTTCTACATTAACAACAGGTGATGGATACAAGTGGAAATATATGTACACTTTATCTGCAACTCAACAAGCAAACTTTTTATCTACTGACTTTATGGCAGTCGCAACTAATTCAACGGTTTCATCTGCTGCTGTTAACGGTGCATTAGATATAGTAAAAATTAAAACTGCAGGATCAGGNTANACGGTATCGGGTGGTGCTACTTCAGGTACTATTACTTCAGTACCAATAAGAGGTGATGGTGCTTCAGGCGCTTGTACGGTTACACTTTCTTCAGGAGTTATTACTGCTGTTGCAATTACAACTGCTGGTACAGGATACACTTACGGATATATTAGAAATGCTGATATATTATCTCAAGGTGGTGGTGCTGGTTCAGGTGCAGAATTAGATGTAATTATCGGACCAAAAGGTGGTCACGGTTCAAACGCAATCAAAGAATTAGGTGGTTTCTTTGTAATGTTAAACACTAACTTTGAAGGTGTTGAATCAGGATCAGGTTCAGATGTATCTGCTGCTAACGATTTTAGAAAAATTGCTCTTATAAGAGATCCACAATCAGGTGGCGGTGCTGCTTCGGCAACAACATTAAGAGCTACAAAGGCAATAAGATTTGCCGCTTCACCTACACCAGGAACATTTACGGTTGATGAAGAAATCAATCAGGCAACTACTGGTGCTGTAGGTAAAGTTGTTGAATACGATTCAACAAACAGAATTTTATATTATATACAAACAAGATTCAATGATGAGGGTGCTGACTCTAATGGTAATAAAACTGCATTTAGTACTGCGGCTGTTGTAAGTGGACAAGATTCAAGTGCAACTGGTACTCCAGACACAGGTTTTTCTAGTTCAGTTAACGGTGCTTCATTTACTGGTGGTTATTCTTCTTCAGAGTTAGATAACGATACAGGCGATGTAATGTACATTGAGAACAGAGCACCTATTACAAGGGCTACTGACCAAACTGAAAACGTCAAACTCGTTGTTGAATTTTAATTAAAGAGGAAATAAATGGCAGCTTCAACTGATTTTAATGTCAGTCCCTATTATGACGATTTTAACGAGTCGAAAAAGTTTCATAGAATACTTTTTAGACCTGCGTTTGCTGTACAAGCAAGAGAGTTAACACAATCACAAAGTATTATACAAAATCAAATTGAAAGATTTGGTGATCATATGTTCCAACAAGGAGCAAGTGTAATACCTGGTCAAATATCTGTTGACACAAAATACTACGCTGTAAAGTTAACATCTAAATCTGCAAGTTCAATTAACGATTACAATAATACTACTATAACAGGTGGTTCTTCAGGAGTTATTGCTGAAGTTATTGGCGTATCTGCTGATGACGGAACTGATCCTGATACATTATTTGTAAAATATAATAAGACAGGAACTAATAATACTGCAACCGTATTTACTGATGGAGAAACAATTACATCAAGTGGTGGTGGTTCACCAACTGCTGTAGTAAATACAACTGCAACAGGTTCAGCAGCTGCTGTTGAATCAGGTGTATATTATATTAATGGTTTCTTTGTACAGGCTGATGCTTCAGTTTTAATATTAGACAAATATACAAACTCACCTTCATACAGAATTGGTTTTACGGTTACTGAATCTTTTGTAACCTCTAATGATGACGCAAGTTTATCAGACAACGCTCAAGGTTCTTCAAACTTAAACGCACCTGGTGCTCATAGATTTAAAATATTATTAACACTTGCTAAAAAAACTTTAGCTTCTACTGAAGACGATAACTTTTATGAAATTGCTAGAGTAGAAAATGGTGAAATTAAATCAAAAGTTAGACATACAGAATATGCTGTACTAGAAGATACATTTGCTAGAAGAACATTTGACGAGTCAGGAGATTATTCTTTAACTAATCCTGATTTTGAAGTAAGAGAACATTTATTATCAGGAACTAACAGAGGTATATTTACTGGAGGAAACGGCGGTTCTGCTACAAAACTTGCAATTGGTGTTTCACCTTTTAAAGCATATGTTAGAGGATATGAAAATGAAACAATAGGAACAACCTTTGTTGCATTAAATAAAGCAAGAGAGTTTGATACACAAAATAATCACAAACAAAGATTTGATGTTCAAAATTTTATTAATGTAAATAATGTATTTGGTTCACCAGATATAGGATTTGTTGGTAGTGGTCCAGTAGAGGCATATAAAACGGTTAACTTATTTGATACTGCAACTGCTGTAAGAGGAACTCAACAATCAACGGTCGGTACAACTATACCTCAAATTGGTAGAGCAAAATCTCGTGGTTTTGAAACCGTATCTGCAACAGAATCTTTAGACATTAACGCAACGACTTCAATTTACAGACATTATCTATTTGATATAGAAATGTTTACACATTTAGAATTAACTACAACTGGTTCATTTACAACTGGTGAAGTTCTTTCTGGTGCAAGTTCAGGTGCTACAGGTATTGTAGAAAGTATTACTGCAACTCTTTCATTTGCTGGTGCGTCTTGTTCAACAACTCCTGCTCCTGATGGTGCTGGTGTATTTACAAAATCTGCACATGGATTAAAAGATGGTCAACAAGTTAATGTATCGGGTGGTACAATGTCAATTGCTTCAACAGCATATACACCTGGCATTTTTACAATTAGAAATTCTACAACAAATACTTTTGAGTTATATTCTTCAGATGGATTAACTCCTCAAGTAGTCACTGCCTTTTCATCTTCACCAACATTTACACACACAACTATTGTGTTGTCAAGTGTTAAAGGAACATTTACTGCAGGTGAAACCATTTCTGGTCAAACTTCAAATGTAAGTGGTACTTTACAATCAGATGTATTAGGATTAAAAGCTGCAACAACAAGAGAAGTGTCAGCAGTAAAACAAATAGGTATGGCTGGTTCGCCAACTTATACTTCAGATACAGATTTAACCTCTACTCATGGTGCTAATGTAGATTTAGTAGGTGTTGCTTCAATTGCAAATGCTACAAATAACTTAATTGGTAAAGGAACAAACTTTACAAGAGATTTAAAAATAGGTGATTCAATTTCATTTATTAATGACGCAGGTAGTACGGTTACTGCTTTAGTTAAAAATATTGTATCTCAAACACAGGCAACTTTAACTGCTAATGTTGGGGCTGCTGATGTATCAACTTCTACTATTATAACAAGAAGAAGATCNAAGATACAAAATCCTGAGCAAAATACTGCAATTAAAAAACTACCTTATAAAACAATTAAAACATTAAAGACAGCAGCTAATAGTAATGCTACTGATACAAATTATTCTATAAGAAGACAATTTGTTTCAACATTATCATCTAATGGTGATGGTACTATTAACGCAGGAACTGATGAAACATTCTCTTCACTTTCAAGTGATGACTTTACGGTTACAATTATGACGACTGGTTCTGGTGGAACTGGTGCTGTTGGTGATGTATTAAACTTAACTGGTAATAACCATGAGGGTGACGCAATATTTGAATTAACAGGTTCACCTACAGGTGCTTCACTAAAACTAGACTTTGGTGCAAACTTTAATGGTCACAAAGTTAAGATACTTGCAACATTAAGTAAGACAGATGGTTCTAAAACAAAAACTTTAACAAACGGTTCAACTATTCAAAAAACAAGTCAGACAGAAATAGAATCAGGTACTATTGGTCTTGGTAAGGCTGACGTATTTGATATAAACAATGTTTATATGTCTGCTGATTTTAGTACAAACGCTACTGCTAGTGATACAGATATTTCAGATAGATTTGATTTAGACACTGGTCAAAGAGATAACTTCTACGATATAGGTAGATTAAAATTAAAACCAGGTGCAATTGTACCAACAGGTAGATTACTTGTAAATTTTGATTTCTTTGCACATGGTACTGGTGATTATTTTGATGTTGACTCATATTCAGGTCAAGTAGATTACGAAAACATACCAAGTTATACTTCAGATACCACTGGTGATAAATTTGAATTAAGAGATTGTTTAGATTTCAGACCACGAGTAGATGACGCAAGTACAATTAATTCTGGNGGCAACGATAGAAGTTTTGATGGTTCTGGTAACTCTACGGTTGATGTTATAAAATTTGGTTCAGATATTACTGCTGACTTTGAATTTTATTTAAATAGAATAGACAAAATTTTTATGACTAGAAATGGTTTATTAAAAGCAGTTGAAGGTGCGTCTGCTCTTAATCCATTAGAGCCATCAGATTTAGATGGTCATATGTTATTGGCAACATTTACAATACCTAGTTATACTTTAGATACAAGAGATGTCAAAATTAAGAAAGAAGACAATCAAAGATTTACCATGAGAGACATTGGTAGAATAGAAGATAGAATTAAAAATATTGAATACTACACTCAACTTTCTTTATTAGAAGCCGATGCACAAAATTTACAAATACAAGACGCTGATGGTTTTGACAGATTTAAAAATGGTTTTGTTGTTGATAATTTTAGTGGTCACAATGTTGGTGACGTAGGCAACAATGATTACAAACTTGCAATAGATAGAGCAAGAGGTGAAGCAAGAACATTATTTAATGAAGACATAGTAGAATTTGAAGAAATAGATGACGATCTAACGACAATTGTTGCAGGAGATCGAACGGCTGCAAACTATCAGAAAACTGGTGACTTAATTACATTACCATATTCTCAAACTAATATGATTGAGCAACCATATGCAACTACAACAGAAAATTTAAATCCGTTCTTAATATTCAATTGGGTAGGTAACATAGAATTAGATCCACCACTTGATGAGTGGAAAGATACAAGAAGAGCTCCAGAATTAGTAGTTAACATTAATGGTTCTTTTGATAACATGGCTAGAGATTTAGGCCTTGATAATACAAGTACATCTGAAATACCTTTAGGTACTGAATGGAATGAATGGCAAGATCAATGGTCAGGTAATCCAAGAACAACTACAAGATGGCAAGGNGACTCTTTAGTGCAAACAACAAGTAGAGATGTTGTTCAAACAAGAAGTGGTATCAGATCAGTAATAGTACCACAGGCAGTAAGACAAAGTTTAGGTAGTAGAGTTATATCTGTTGCATTTGCACCATTTATAAGACAAAGAACAATTACATTTACTGCAAGAGGTATGAGACCTAATACTAGAGTTCATCCTTTCTTTGATAATATTGACATATCAGTTTATGTGACACCATCTGGCGGTTCATTGGGTGGTAACCTAGTGACGGATGCTAACGGTGGTGTAGTAGGAACATTTGCAATACCTGATCCATTTAATGGTGTAAATCCAAGATGGAGAACAGGTAAAAGAGTTTTCAGATTAACAAGTTCATCAACTAATTCTTTAAATCAAAGTAATATAGAAACTTCGGCAGAAGCAGACTATGACGCAAAAGGATTAATAGAAACGGTACAAGAAGCTATCGTTTCAACAAGAGAAGCACGAACAATTAGAACAACGACCTCTGGAAGAAGATCAACAACAAGATCAGCAAGTAGAGTTATTGCTCAAAGACAAACTGGAAATGATGGTGATAATGGTCAGAATAATACTAGTGATCCATTAGCACAATCATTTATTGTTGAAGATGAAGATGGCGCATTTATAACAAGTGTGGATGCTTTCTTCTCTTCTAAATCTTCAACTATTCCTGTAAGGGCAGAAATTAGAAAAATGGTAAATGGTTATCCATCTACTACATTATTACCATTTGCACAAAAATATTTAAATGCAAGTGATGTAAATACATCAACAGATGGTACAACTGCAACTACATTTACATTTGATAGTCCAGTTTACTTACAAGAGGGAAAAGAATATTGCGTAGTATTATATTCTGACTCAACAGATTACAATGTTTATGTTGCAAGACTAGGTGATAAAGTAATTGGTGGTGATAGAACGGTATCTAAACAACCAGCAAGTGGTGTATTATTTAAGTCTGCTAATAATAGAACATGGCAACCAGATCAAATGGAAGATTTAAAATACACTTTGAAAAAAGCAGTATTTGATACAACTGCGTCTGGTACATTAACATTGGCAAATAAAACTTTACCTACAAAATTATTAAATAATAATTCTATTAGAACATTTAATGGTTCAACTACAATTAGAGTATTTCATAAAAATCATGGTATGCACAACACGTCTGACAATGTGACAATTGGTGATATTGCTTCAGGCACATATAATGGTATTACTCATAGTAATATTAACGGTACATATACTAGTATAAAAAATATAACACTAGATTCTTATGATGTAGTTGCTGGTGGAGCTGCAAACGCAACAGGAGATGTTGGTGGCGCAACAGCAACGGCAACACAAAATAGATTATTTGACGTATTACAACTTCAAATAGGTCATGTTATTCATCCTAATACTTCTTTAAGTGCTACATTAAGAACAACAACAGGTAAATCTATACACGGTACAGAAACACCATTTACTTTACAATCAGCATCCGATGCTCAAAATGTAGTATTAGGAGATAATATTTACTTTACATCTCCTAGATTAGTTGCAAGTGAAATTAATGAAACAAACGAAATGTCTGGTTCTAAATCAATTGTGTCCAATATAACATTTAGTTCATCAAATGCTAATTTATCACCAGTGATAGATTTAAAAAGAGTTAATGCTTTTGCAATTTCAAACAGATTAAATAATCCTACGGTATCATCTACTGACACATTTATAGGTGATGGTTCAACAGCAGGATTTACTTTAAGTGCTACACCAAGTGATGTACACATAATGGATGTTAGAAAAGATGGTAAAAAGTTAACACCTCAAATAGACTTTACGGTTTCAAGTACAACATTAACAATGACGACTGCGCCAACTAACGGTGCTAGAGTTGTTGCAAAAATTACAAACACGGTTGACTTTGAAGAAGATACTGCAACAGAGGGTGGTTCATCTGCTGGTCAATACATTACAAAACCAATTAATCTAGTAAATCAATCTACTGCTTTAGATGTAAGACTTGCNGCTAGTGTTAGAGATACTTCTTCTATAACTGCATTTTTCAGAGTAAGTGGTGGTGAAGAAACAAGAAGAATAGAAGATATACCATTTACACCATTTAACACAACTGGTGCACCTGATAGTGCTGTTGATCCATCAACAGGAGATCAAGTATTAGATATAGATTTCAAAGATCATAAGTTTAGTGTAAGTGATTTATCAGAGTTTACAAGTTTTCAAATTAAAGTAGTGTTTAAAGGAACAAATAGTTCATACACTGCACGAATAAAAGATTTAAGAGCAATTGCTCTTGCGGTATAATTATGGCACAAATTAAAGTACAAGGACAAACAAATTTAGTAAGAGATGTAAAATCAAATGCTATATTAAATACAAGTACGTCTGAATTTACTGCTTACATGAGTAAGTATAAAAACAGAGAAAAAACAAATGACGTTTTAAGAGGTGCTGTAAAAGAAATAAATACTATTAAAAACGAAATGAAAGAAATAAAAAGTTTATTAACAAAGGTATTAAACAAGTAAAATGGCTGTAAGAAGTGTAGATACAACAGATACTTTAGAAACGCTAAGAACAACATTCAATTCCCATGCGACAGACACAGGAGATTTGACTGCTTTAACGACTTCTAGTAAAACCTCATTGGTAGCTGCGATTAACGAGGCTGCTGGGGGTACTAATAACTTTGTTATACGAGATAGTACAAGTACCACACAAACTATTAGTGGTGGTGACATACTAAATATAGTTGGAGACTCAAATATTTCAGCAACGGTATCTGCTACAGATCAATTCAATATTGCTTTAAGTACTACAATTACTGGGATTTCTTCAATTACTGCGACTACAATTACTGAAGGTAGTGATAGAGTTGCAACTAGACCTTTTGCGATTGCACAGGCAATTGCTTTAGGTTAATTATAATATAAATATAAACATTATACTTTAAAAAGTATAAATACTATAAAGGGTAGTTTAAATGGCTAACGATTTTAAAAGATTTGCAAAACCAAATGTAGGAACAAGTACAGGTGCGTCAGGTGACGCTGTGTATTCAGTACCTGCAGGCGCTGGTTCCACTGCATTAGAATCAATCATTATCGGTATATCAATCTGTAATAAAAATGCGGCTGAAAGAACGGTCGGTATCTTTTTAGATAACGAAGACGGTTCAAATGACGCATACATTGTTAATGGATTAAAAGTACCTGCAAATACAACGGTTGAGATTATGCAAGGAAACAAAATTGTAGTTCAAAACGATGGTTCAAACGCTGATGTAATCAGAGCAGAAGCTTCTGCTGGTTCATCAATTGATGTTGTTCTTTCAGTTTTGGAAGACGTATAATAGTTAAGGATTGAAGTATGGCAGTTCAGACAATAGTCCCAAGTGGATCAAAGGCTAACGATAATCCTCAAAATGGTGCTAAATCTAGTACACCAGGAGGACAAACATACGTTCAATTATCTTCACCTGTATTTAATTCAAATGCAGAGGGAGAAACTAGAAAAATCAAAAACCATGGCTATTGGGTTAAAAAAGTAGGAACGGACATTTAATGGTTAGATATATTAACGGAAAAGATAGACCAACAGAAATTAATGTGAGAGTAAGTACAGGTGATGGATCTACTCAAGGATTTACTTGTACTCAAGGAATGACGGTTGATAAAGTATTAGTCACTGAAAACGGTGTCTTACAAAGACCGACTGCCGACTACACTATTTCAGGTACTACCTTAACATTAGGAACTGCNCCAGAAGTTGGTGTGCAGCTTATTATAAGAGAATTACCAATTTAAAAAAGGATAAATAGTAGTATGACAACAAAGATTACTAATGCGAATTTAACAACTAGAACAATTGANGCTGATAAAGTNAAATCAAATATTCTAACAGCAGATGAGCTTGCNAACAATGCGGTTACATCAAACGAAATTACAGATGGTGCTATTGTCAATGCAGACATAAGTCCATCAGCTGCTATCGCAAGTTCTAAGGTAACAGGTGTCGCTACTTCAAGTGATTTAAATACAATCAAAGATAATATCGGTTTATTAGGTTTTAAAATGGCTGTTAACGAAAGTTTAACGGTCTTTAATTTTGTTGATGGAGTTGTTGATGAGTTCCATGATGAATCAGGAGTTGAAGAAACTGCAAGTGCTAACGATAGATACGTTGCTGCTTCAGATTACTATATTAACTCTACACAGGATGATGGTCAATCATCTCCAATGGGTTCATTTGCAGGCGGATTTTTATATGAAACAGGTGTTGGTTCGGTAACAGAACCTGACACTTCAACTGCACAAGCAGTTCACCCACAATCATATCAACCATTAGGACATCACTATTCAGACGGTCAATATGCTGTTGACCCAAGTGTAAGTACTATAACGGTTAAAGGTTGGGGCGGCGGAGGACGAGGTCCTTATAACCAACCTAACTTTATGAGAGGTACTGGAGGTGGTGGAGGCCACGTTTCTGGTAACTTAACGGTAACAGCTGGTCAAACGGTTTATATAGGAGTTGGAGTAGATAACCAAACAACAAATGGTCATGTACTAAAAGGTCCTGGTAATCCATGGCCAACTTCTAACCCAATGAATAATAACCACCCAGGTACAGGTATATATGCTTACCTTCCTGATTCACTAGATAGTGGTGGTTGGGGACAAAGAGTTTCGGGTCACGGTCACTTTGGTGGCGGTGGTTCAATGTCATACGTATCTGTAGGTCCTGCAGAGATTGATTGGGAAAATACAGGAAATACTTTTGGAGTTTCAACAAACTCTACACCTCAGGTTGCTGGGGCATCTCCACCTTATTCACCAGGTGGACAAAGAATGAATTACACACCTATTTCACCACAAATCGCATTTGTTGCTGGTGGTGGAGGATGTGCAAACGGTTCACAACCACTAGGTACACCAACAAGAAATGGTGGTGCTGGTGGGGGAACAACTGGAGAAGCTGCAGGCGGAGGCGAACAAACATCAAACGGACCAAACGGTGGTGGTGGAGGAGACCAAGAACAGGCGGGTACAAAACACCCTTCTGCTGGTGGTCCAGACGGTTTCGAAACAGAAAGATTTATGCACACTGACCAGGCTGGTGCAGGGATGGGATTCTTTGCAGGCGGNGGTGGTGGTGGTCAAATGGGTCACCATGGTGCATGGGCAGGTGGTGGAGGATCATCTTACTTTGGTCACCCACAGGTTGCTTCTGGTGCTACAACTGCAGGTTCTGGTACAAGTGTTGCTGACTCAGGCGATCCTGTATATCAACCAGGTGTTGGTAACGGTGTAAACTACTGGAATACATCTCAAGGTGGTTATGTGTTTATTACTGCAACAGGATTTAACGCTGCTGCTACAACTGCAACAGATTTAGTTTCAGAACCATTTACTGCTGGTTCAGCACCATCAAGTGCAAGAATAGTAGTATTTGAAGAAAACATTGCTACACCTACATTGAATACAGACATCATCGCTAGAGTAAGTAGAGATGGTGGTTCTAACTTCTCACAGGCTACTTTATCAGATAGTGGTTATGTGACAGGCTCTTCTGGTCAAAGAATTTTAACTGGAACTGCTGATGTATCTGGTCAACCATCAGGTACTTCAATGAGATGGAAGTTAGAGTTAAGAAATAACGCTGTTAAGATACACGGTGTATCTCTTCAGTGGGCTTAATTTAAACAACTAAATAATAATACATTATGGGATTCGATTTTAAAAAATATATACCTACAAATTTTAAGATTCCTAAAAATCCAGACGAGGATTTTAAGAAGGTAACGGTTAATAAAATACGTTATAAAGAATTACTTAAACAACACCAACAAAATCCTGAAAAAGTATCTAAAGAAAGATTAGAGCAGTTTCGTGCAAGATGGATGGAAAATG
This sequence comes from Porticoccaceae bacterium, assembly GCA_002689135.1. Classification (GTDB taxonomy): domain Bacteria; phylum Pseudomonadota; class Gammaproteobacteria; order Pseudomonadales; family Porticoccaceae; genus TMED48. The sequence goes on along the minus strand of NZEU01000035.1, from coordinate 99,096 downwards.
AAGAAGATAGATTTAGAAGATGGGAACAACAATTTCATCAAAAAGATTTAGAACAAAAATTATTAAGAGACTATTCAACATTTAAAGACAATCCAAAAGAATATCTTAAAAAAGCATTAGATTTAGGTAAAAGAGGACAAGATATGTTTTCTAAATGGTGGTGGACTAAACCACCAAAACCTGCAGGTAAAGGTAAAATGGTTCAATCTAATCTTACAGGTCGTTGGCAACAAGAATATAAACCTCATAGAAGTAGAAGAATTAGAGATTGGTTAAAGGCTGCTGAACACGGTGATGTATTTGTAGGATCATTAAATCCTAATCGAATACCTATAACAAGAAATGAACCTACAAGAGAAGAGAGACATCAACACCACGAAGCAACTCAAAAGAGAGCATTAATGAAGTGGAGATGGTTATTAAAAGAGTCTAAATTCTTAGGTAGTAAAGATGATAGAAAACGAAAACTTATGTGGGATGATCCTATATCAGGTTTTGAAGGTATAATGGACGAAAACCACTAGTTATTGACATTATATTAAGAAAGTGATACAATATTAATATGAGTGAAAATGAAACTAAAAAAGATGTGCCTCTTACATCTATAAAACAACTAGAGAATATCAGATTAAATAAAAATTTCTGTTCAATAGTTCATACAGATATATTAAGTACTAAACAATGTGAGGCTATTAATAAAGAGATCGTACCTGAGTTATGGTCAGATGTTAGTACAAAAGACACAAACATAATCAAAAATATTCAAAGACAGCCATTACCTATGAATACAGATGGTTGGCCTTTAACATATTTTTTAGCAGGTCTTAAAGAAGCAGATTCAGAAAAATTTAAATTTGATTTAAGAGGTTTCATGGATAATGACGCACCTACTCTATGGCAGTTTCCTAAAGGTAGTTCTTATGATTGGCACGTAGATATAGGTAACAATTTTCCTACTAGAAAATTAAGTTTCATAGTTCAATTATCTGATCCTAAAGATTATGAAGGTGGTGATGTAGAATTTTTAAATAGTAAAACAGATAAAGAATCATTAAGACAACAAGGAAAATTAATTATATTTCCTTCTTTTATAACTCATAGAATGTCAAAAGTGACAAAAGGCGTTAGACACGCTATTGTCGGTTGGGTACATGGTCCTACTTTCTTTTAAATATGACAAACACAAATGGTTCTTCGATAGACACAACCTTTGCAAGTAAAATATTTCACAAAGTATTACCTAACTTTGAAGAAGAAAATAAAAAAATCATAAACAGATTATATACTCTTAAAAATACAACAAAGGGTATAGAAAGATCAAATCAATTAGGTTGGCATAGTGATGTCAATATACAAAATTATCCTGAATTTGATGAATTTAATAAACATTTAAAATTTACATTAGGTGAAATATTTACTTTCTATGATTATGATCCTAATTATGAGTTAGATATTCATTCATTTTGGGGTAATATCAATCCTAAATACGGATATAATAATACACACTCACACCCACATTGTTTATGGTCAGGTGTTTACTATCTTCAAACACCAGAGAATTGTGGTAATATTCATTTTGTTGATCCAGTAAAACCTAGAATACATTATCAAGCACAATTTAGAAATGATAAAAGTTTATTAGCATCCTCAAGTATATTTTATGTTGCAGAAACCAGTAAGTTAATTATTTTTCCTGCATATTTAGAACACTTTGTAAAACCTAATATGTCTGATACAGACAGAATATCTTTATCTTTTAATATAAGACTAAATCCTAAGCCATATAAATAGTCTGATAGGAGATAGATATGGCAGTTACCGTAAAATCGGCAGAAAACTTTTCAATAGATCAAGGCGCTGACTTCAGTAGGACTTTAACGGTTACAACTGATGGTACTACTGCTTATGATATTTCAGGTCTAACTCTTCAGGCGCAAATGAGAAAATCATATGCGTCAACAGCTGCAACTACATTTACTTGTACAATAGTTTCTGGAACAGCAGGAACGTATAAACTAGAATTAACAGATGTTGTCACAGCTGCTTTAGATGGTGATACTAGATATGTTTATGATGTAGAATTGATTTTAGCAGACTCAACAATAGAGAAAGTTCATCACGGAATCATAACCGTTAACGCAGAAGCAACTAAAATATAATGAGTAAAAAAAGAACAGGACTAGAAAATTTCTTTACAGATATTTCTGGAGTTGATTTTGTTGGTAAATTAGATGAAGAAAAAAAACAAAAAGAATTACAAGAACAAAAAAAGATAGAAGAGGCAGCAGAAAAACAAAAACAGATTGTTGCTCAAAAAGAAAAAAGAAAACTATCTGAAACTAAAAAATTATCAGTACTAGAAGATTTATTTGGTATACAAGAGTTCAAAGAACAAATCAAAGAAACAATTGAAACTAACGCAAAAGTAATTAAACAAAAATCACCTATACAAGAACAAAAACTTTTAGAATCTTTAGGTGATCTATATGGTTCTATAACTAAATTTGCTCAAAAACAACCTATCAAACAAGTATCTGAAGGTTTAGTAAATGAGGTAGAACAAGTTATTAGTAAAAATATTAAACCACAGATGCCAGAGATTGACAAATGGTCAATTCAACCAGGTGAATCTATACCTGCAACAAAAGAGTTTGTTGACTCAGCAACTATCTATGATGTTCTTTCTAAAAACGCAAAACAAATTACTGAAGACATTGAAACAGGCAATATCTCACTTGATGAATTATCAAAAAGTTTTAATAAATTTAAACAACTAACAACTCTACAACTACAATCAATTGGTGGTGGAGGTGCTGGTGACTTAAAAGATTTAGGAGATGTTGATATATCTGCTCAACAAAATGGTTTTGCATTAAAGTATAATTCAAGCACTGGCAAATACGACTTTGGTGAAGTTGCAAGTGACTTATCTGCCGTAGATCAACATATAGTACCTGACGCAGATAATCAAAGAGATATAGGTAGTGGATCTAAAGCATTTAGAAATGGTTACTTTAAAAATGTTTACGTATCAGGATCAACATTAGAAGTTTCAAACGATACAACTTTAAAAGGTGATACCGTTATTGGTGTCAACACAGGCGACTCAACTGAAGATACGATAAATGTAGTCGGAAGATTTATTTCAAATTTAGAACCTTTAACAACATTAACACATGACTTAGGTTCCCCAGCAAGAAGATGGAGAGATATTTACTTATCAGGTAATACAATTGATCTTGCAGGTGCAACAATATCAGGCGATGGTACAGGTGCAATTACAATATCTGCTACTGGTGCAACATTACCTGTAGGTTCTAAACTAGGAACAGAAGCAATCGCAAAGACTAACGCAGAGGGTACCGTGACAAAAAGTGTACCTTTCTTTACACAGGCAGGTGGTTTAGGTAGTGCAAATGCTACATTTACTATGGCTGCAGGTTCTTCTAAATCTTCAGTATTTACTTCATTTAAGAAGGCAGATGGTAGTACGCAAGGTAGATTTGAATTGTTTAGTTTTTAGTATGAAAAAATATATAAATAGAGATAGGAGATATTAATGTCAGCAAAAGTACCTATAAGAACCGTATTTGATGGATCAACTGCAACAGGACTTGCAGAGTTTCAAACAGGAGAATTTATCGCATTATCACATGGTGGTNTAGGCGCTTCATTATCAATCGGTAGTGCAGGACAAGTTTTAAAAGTTAACACTGGCGGGTCAGCATTAGAATTTGGGGCAGTAGAGGCAATCATCAATATTGATGGTGCAACTGACTTAACTGGTCAAACTTTAGTAGATAATGATCAACTTATGGCTTCTGATGGTGGTACTGAAGGTAGAATTAGATTATCTCAAATTAAGACATATATCACAACATCATCTTTAAACGTCACAGGATCACTTCAAATTAATGGTAGTGATGTATCAACTAAACCATTCGCAATTGCACAAGCAATAGCACTTGGTTAATCTTATAAATATACCTGAATAACGAGGTATATTAATGGCAGAACCAGCAACAAGAGAACAACTTAAACAATACGCTTTACGAAATTTAGGTAAGCCTGTTATTGAAATAAACGTAGATGACGCTCAATTAGAAGATAGATTAGATGAAGCACTACAATATTTCTCACAATATCACTATGATGGTGTTGAAAGAGTATATTTAAAATACAAATACACAGAGGCAGATAAAACAAGATTAACTTCAAATACATCTTCATCTGCTACTAAAAACTCCGAAAGTACATCTTACGAAGAAGCAAACAATTATTTAATTGTTCCTGATAGTGTATTGGCAGTTAATAAAATATTTAATTTATCAGACAAAAATAATATGAATATGTTTGATGTTAGATACCAATTAAGATTAAANGATTTGTATGATTTTTCTTCTACAAGTATAATTCACTATGATATGGTTTTAAGACATTTAGATTTTTTAGACCACATTTTAGTAGGTGAAAAACCAGTAAGATTTAATCAACATAANAATAGACTTTANATAGATATGGATTGGTCTGAAGATTTATCAGTAGGTGAGTATATTGTAATTGAATGTTATAGAAAATTAGATCCAGAGACAATGACAGATGTATATAATGACATATATCTAAAAAGATATGTGACCGCTTTATTTAAAAAACAATGGGGTGCTAATCTATCTAAATTTAATGGTGTCGCAATGATAGGTGGAGTAACCTTAAACGGACAACAAATTTATTCAGAAGCGCTACAGGATGTTGAAAAACTAGAGACCGAGATCAGAGGTACTTACGAAACACCTGTAACCTACATGATAGGATAATTACATGGCAGTTAACCATTTTTTTCAAGGTGGTGACGGTATAGGAAACGCCGCCGAAAAAAGATTACATGAAAATCTAATAATAGAAGGCCTAAAAATCTATGGGCATGATGTCTATTATCTACCTAGGACATTGGTTAACCAAGATTTAATATTAGGTGAAGATGTATTAAGTAAATTTACTTCTTCTTATCTAATAGAAATGTATATGGAAACAACTGAAGGTTTCCAAGGTGAACAAGAATTAGTATCTAAATTTGGTTTAGAAATTAGAGAAGATACAACATTTACGGTTGCAAAAAGAAGATGGTCAGATTCAGTAGATGATCCTGCAACATTAATAAAAGGTGGCAGACCTAATGAGGGTGACTTAATTTATTTCCCTCTAATGAATAGTTTTTTTGAGATACAATTTGTTGAAGATCAGGAACCATTCTTTCAACTAGGTAATTTACCTGTTTATAAATTAAGATGTACTNGATTTGAATATGCGTCTGAAAAAATTGATACAAATGTTTCTGATATTAATAAATTAGAAGACAATCTATCAATAGACCAATTGAATTATCAATTTAGTTTAGAGACGGCAACAGATGGTGGCACTGGTGCATTATTACTTGAGTCTTCTACTGGCGAAACAAACTATTTAATTAACGAAGAATACAATCTACAAACTCAAACTAGAGATTTTGCAGATAACAATACATATGAATCAGACGCAGGTTTTGGTACAACAAGCACTGCTGATGATATATTAGACTTTACAGAAAGAAACCCTTTTGGTGAAGTAGATGAAGGATTTTAATAATGTTCGGAAAACATTTTTACCATGAGTCATTAAGAAAAATTGTAGTTGCATTTGGCACTATCTTTAACAATATTGTTATTCATAGAAAAGATAGTAGTGGTAATGTAATACAATCTTTAAAAGTGCCTCTTGCATATTCGCCTAAAGAAAAGTTTTTAACAAGGTTAGAACAACAATCAGATTTAAATAAAAGAGAAGTTGCAATAACTTTACCTCGTATGGGTTTTGAGATTGCAGGATTAAGTTATGATCCAAGTCGTAAACTACAAAGACTAGGAAGATTTAAAGCNACAAGATCAGATAGAGGTGATGTTTTAGATTATCAATATAATCCTGTACCTTACAATATAAGTTTTAATTTATATTCTTTTACAGCAACTGCTGAAGGTGGTTTACAAATTGTTGAACAAATATTACCTTACTTTCAACCAGATTACACAATAACCGTAAATGCAATACCAACTATGGGTGTTAAACGAGATGTTCCTGTTGTTCTAAATAGTGTTAACTATGAGGATACCTATGATGGTTCATTTACACAAAGAAGAGCAGTAAATTACACAATGAGTTTTACTGCTAAAACATATTTGTATGGACCTGTATATGCAAAAAGAGTTATCAAAGAAACTCAAGCAGACTTATATACAGATACAGCAACTGGTTCTAAAAGAGAAGAAAGAATTATTGTAGTTCCTAATCCTACAAGTGCAGACGCTGATGATGATTTTGGTTTCACAACAACAATAACTAATTTTACAGATAGTAAGAACTACAATCCAGAGACTGATTCAGACGAATAAATACTAATATATTATTATGAAAAAAAACTTTGTTATTTTAGGTGGTGGTACAGCAGGTTGGTTCACTGCCCTTTTTATTCAAAAAGTCAGACCTAACGACAATGTATCTATTATAGAAAGCACAAAAATAGGTACAATAGGTGTAGGCGAGGCGACAACCCCAAATGTTATTAACTTTTTTACTTATCTTAACATACCAATAGAAGATGTAATTAAAAATACAAATGGTACTATCAAAAATGGTATCAGTTTTGAGAACTGGAATGGTGATGGTAAAAAATATTTTCATGCTTTCTTTGAACACTTAACTCCGTTTAAAGTACACCCAATGTTTTCAAATGACTGCTTTGAATTTTACTTAAAACATTTAATACATGAAAATAAAAATTTAGAAGATTATCAATATTCACCATTAATATCTTATCAAAATAAAGTAGATACTAAACATACTTCATACGCATTACATTTTGACGCAGGTATGTTAGCTGCATTTTTGAAGAAGACAGCAATTGAAAGAGGTATAAACCATATAGACGCAGAGTTTGAAAGTCTATCTACTAATGATAAAAATGATATTACAAAAATTACTTTAAACAATGATCAAAGTGTAGATGTAGATTTTGTATTTGATTGTTCAGGTATGGCAAGAAAAATTATAGGTGAACATTATAAACAAAAATGGATATCTTATAGAGATCATTTGCCTATGAAAAAGGCAATCATAATACCAAAAGAAAAAGAAGATTTATTTCCTTACACAAAAGCGATTGCTATGAAGTATGGTTGGATATTTGAAATACCTTTACAACATAGAGTAGGTAGAGGATATATCTTTGACTCAGATTATATAAACGAAGAACAAGCACTTAAAGAGTGTGAAGAGTATTATGGTGAAAAAATAAATGTTAAAAAGGTAATTGATTTTGACGCAGGTAGATTTGAAAAAGTATGGGTAAATAATTGTGTTGCTGTAGGATTATCATCTACTTTTATTGAACCTTTAGAGTCAACATCTCTATTTTTGACAATAGAACAATTGATGATGTTTAATCATTTTCATAATACNTGGTTTGAAAGTAATGAAGATGATAGAGATATGTACAACTTAATATGTGGTAATAATATGAAAGAGACATTAAGTTTTGTATATCTACATTATATTACTAAAAGAAAAGATAGTCAATTTTGGATTGACTTTCCTACAAAACATAAACCACCTAAACATTTTGAAAAAAAATTACACAAATTAAAACAAAACAATATTAGACACTATGATTGTGTTGATACAATGTTAACGGCACAATTTAGAATGTCAAGTTATGTTCAAGTTGCTCAAGGTCTAGGTGTTGCAGATGTGCCAATTAATATAAAAGGTTTTGAAAATATTGAACCGTCAGTAGATAATTATAAAAAACTTATTGATTATAACGCTAAGTATGCAGATACCATGTCTGACTATTTAAAAAAACTATAAATAGTCCTATGGGCATTAACGATAAAATAAANGAAGTGTTAGGTATACCNACGGTAGATAATATTAAAAATTTACCAGAAAAAAAAACTATACCTCCTGTTCCTAGATTAGAGGATAAAAATAAAGAAGATGTTGAAAACGATTACAAGTATAGTAGAGAAAATTACTATAACTTAATCGAAAGAGGACAAGACGCTATTCAAGGCATACTTGATATTGCAAACGAAAGTCAACACCCTAGAGCATATGAAGTTGCAGGTAATTTAATTAAACAAGTTGCTGATACGGTTGATAAACTACAAGATTTACAAGGCAAACTTAAATCATTAAAAGATGTGCCCAATAAAACAAATACAAACATCAAACAAGCATTGTTTGTTGGTTCGTCAAAAGAATTACATACACTTTTGAAGAATAAAAATAAGGATGTTCAAAGTGATGAAGATAAAAGTTTTAAAGGCAAAACAATTACACCCACAGAAACAGACATTTCTGATAAGTGATTTAGGTTATACAAATAAGACGCCTTATCCTCATAAAGAGAAAAATAAAGATACTTGGTTAGATGAGGGTATGAACAATCCAATTGAAGTTATTGAATACGGCATTACTAATAAACCTCGTAAAGGTGCAGGTGGTNTTGAGTATGTTGAAAAAAAGTATAAAGTTAAATATGGTAGTAGTAGAGTAAATGCGGCTATCAAAAAAGGTTACAACGCAATAGAAGGAATACTAGTCAATGAGTGAAAATTATTTAGGCAATCCTAATCTATTTAAAGCAAATACACAACAACAATACACTGAAGAACAAATCAGAGAGATTGCAAAGTGTATGGAAGATCCTATTTACTTTATTAAATCATATACAAAAATTGTAAATATAGATGATGGTCTAGTGCCTTTTGAAATGTACAAGTTTCAGGAAAAGATGGTAGACACTTTTCATAATAACAGATTTTCTATTTGTAAACTNCCAAGACAATCAGGTAAGTCAACTACTATCATTGCATATCTATTACATCAAGTTATATTTAATGATAATATTAATGTTGCAATACTTGCCAACAAATCTACAACTGCTAGAGACTTACTAGGTAGATTACAACTTGCATATGAAAACTTACCTACATTTTTACAACAAGGTGTTTTAAACTGGAACAAAGGTTCGTTAGAGTTAGAGAATGGATCAAAAATACTTGCAGCTGCAACTTCTTCAAGTGCAATTCGAGGTGGTTCATTTAACATAATATTTTTAGATGAGTTTGCTTTTATACCTGCAAATATATCTGAACAATTTTTTAGCTCTGTATATCCTACAATATCATCTGGTAAAAAATCTAAAGTGATGATTGTATCTACACCACATGGTATGAATATGTTTTATAAGTTGTGGAATGACGCAATACATAAAAGAAATGATTACAAACCTATTGAAGTACATTGGTCTGAAGTACCAGGTAGAGATGATAAGTGGAAAGAAGAAACTATAAGAAACACTAGTGAGGCACAATTTGCTACAGAGTTTGAGTGTGAGTTTGTAGGTTCAGTAGATACATTATTAAATCCATCTAAAATTAGAACATTGTCTCATAACAATCCTTTAATATCAAATCAAGGTTTAGATGTTTATGAACAACCACAAAAAGGAAAAGATTATGTAATTACGGTTGATGTCGCAAGAGGTACCGTAAAAGATTATTCAGCATTTGTTGTGTTTGATGTATCACAAATGCCATACAAGATTGTTGCGAAGTATAGAAACAATGAAATTAAACCATTACTATTTCCTCATACGATAGAGAGAGTAGCAAAAAATTATAACAATGCTCATGTATGTGTTGAAGTAAATGATGTAGGTCATCAAGTCGCTGACGCATTACAATTTGAATTAGAATACACAAATCTATTAATGTGTATGATGAAAGGAAGAGCAGGTCAGATATTAGGTGGTGGTTTCTCTAAAAGAGGATCACAACTTGGTGTTAGAATGACAAAACAAGTAAAACGAATAGGTTGTACTAATTTAAAGACACTTATAGAGGGTGACAAGTTAATTGTACAAGACTTTCACATTATAGAAGAACTATCAACTTTCGTAAGGAGAGGTCAATCCTGGGCGGCTGAAGAGGGGTCTAATGACGATTTAACAATGTGTCTAGTAATCTTTGCATGGATATCAAATCAAAGATATTTCAAAGAGTTAACAGACCAAGATGTTCGAGCAAGAATGTATGAAGAACAGAAAAACGCAATAGAACAAGATATGGCACCTTTTGGATTTTTAGATGATGGTTTAGAAGAAGAACAAATCATAGACGATCAAGGAGAAGTGTGGAATCCTGTATCAGTTCGTAAAGGTTTATAGTATTATAAATATCAGTGAGATTAATGATACTTATTAGCTAATAAGGAGAATAACAATTATGGCATTTCAAGTTTCACCAGGTGTTCTCGTACAAGAAAAAGACTTGACAAATGTTGTACCAGCAGTTGCGACTTCGATCGGCGCAATCGCTATACAATCTACTCAAGGACCACTTGATGAAGTTGTAACCATTGGCTCAGAAAAAGAATTAGTAGAACAATTTGGTAAACCAGATAGTAATACTTTTGAATACTTTTACTCTGCTCAATCGTTTTTACAATACTCATCAAGCTTAAAAGTTGTAAGAGCTACAAATACTGGTCTACTTAATGCAACTGCAAATGGTAGTGGTTTACTAATCAACAATACAACATCATATCAGAATGACTATTCTGGTGGTGCTGGTAATGTTGGCGCGTGGGCGGCTAGAACTGCAGGTGCACATGGTAACAATTTAAGAGTGTCGGTTTGTCCTTCATCAACCGTTTATGAAGAAACTGCAAAAACAACAACGCAAGATACTGATTCTGCTGTAGGTGATACATCTATCGTAGTACAATCTGGCACTGGTTTTTCAGTCGGAGACATCATAAACTTTGGCGAAACAGGCGGATACGAATATAGAATAACAAACATATCTAATCAAACAATAACTTTCGTTAGACACCCTTCAGGTGTTGGTGGTTTACATACTGCTGTTGCTAACGGATCAAATGTAAGAAGAAGATGGCAATATTACGATCAAGTATCGGCTGCGCCAGGAACTTCACCTTACGTTTCAGATAGAGGTGGTTCAGGAGACGAACTACACATTGTTGTTGTTGATGAAGATGGTGGTATTACAGGAAAAGCAGGAGACATATTAGAAGTATATGATTCATTATCAAAAGCTTCTGACGCAAAAACTCCTCAAGGTGATACAAACTATTATCCTGATGTAATATACAATCAATCACAATACATTTACTGGATGGATCACATATCTGGTGGTACTAATTGGGGTACAGCTGCATTAAATTTAACATTTACTTCAGTCACTTCAGTTAANAACGCACCATTATCTGGTGGTTCAGACGGTTCTGCTGTATCAACTGNTCAGTTAAAAAATGCTTACGAAAAATTTGCAGACGCTGAAACAATTGATTGCAATTTAATTATCGCTGGAAAAGGCGATGCTACGCACATAGATAACTTAATTACTATTGCAGAAAACAGAAAAGACGCTGTTGTATTCTGCTCACCTGAGAGATCAGATGTAGTTAATGTGACTTCTAGTGTCACTCAAACGTCCAATGTTAAAGGATTCTTTGATGGTATTAGATCATCTTCATACGTAGTATTCGATAGTGGATACAAATACGCATATGACAAATACAATGACGTATTTAGATTCGTTCCTTTAAACGGTGATGTGGCAGGATTGGCTGCAAGAACAGACCTAACTAACGACTCATGGTTCTCACCTGCTGGTTTGAACAGAGGAGTTTTAAGAGGTGTTGTTAAACTTGCTTATAATCCCACAAAAGCAGAGAGAGACGAACTTTACAGAGCTAGAATTAACCCAGTGGTTACATTCCCAGGACAAGGTACAATCTTGTTTGGTGATAAAACTGGATTAAGTGCTCCTAGTGCGTTTGACAGAATAAATGTTAGAAGACTATTCATTACTTTAGAGAAGGCAATATCAACTGCTTCTAAATTTCAATTGTTTGAATTCAATGATGAATTTACAAGAGCAAATTTCAGAAACATTGTAGAACCTTTTTTAAGAGATGTACAAGGTAGAAGAGGTATCACAGACTTTTTAGTAGTATGTGATGACTCAAATAACACTGCTGATGTAATCAATAGAAATGAGTTTAAGGCTGACATTTTTGTTAAACCTGCTAGATCAATCAACTTTATAACACTTCAATTCGTAGCGACTAGAACAGGCGTTGCATTTAACGAAGTAGTAGGAGCTTAAAAACATGCCAAACATTAATGACTTTAAAAGTAAATTAAGAGGCGGCGGAGCTCGTGCTAACCAGTTTAGAGTGACAATGCCTTTCCCAGGATATGCTGCTGTAGGTGGTGAAACTGAAGAAATGAGTTTCCTATGTACATCAACANCTTTACCTGGTATGACAATAGGNGAAGTTGCGATACCATTTAGAGGTAGGGAGTTATATGTTGCAGGTGATAGAACATTTGCTACATGGACAACTACTATCTTAAATGATACAGACTTCAAACTAAGGAACGCATACGAAAGATGGTTAAATGGTATTAACAATATGTCCGATAACGAAGGACTTGTTAACCCTGCTGACTATCAAGTTGACGCTTTTGTTGACCAATTAGACAGAAACGGCAATGTGATTAAATCATACACGTTTAGAGGAATGTTTCCAACAACATTGGATGATATTGCTTTAGACTATGGTACTAACAACGTAGTAGAATCATTTACTGCTACGCATAGATACCAGTACTTTGAAACAAATACAACTACTTAATAGACGACTAAATAGTTAAGTAGAATTGGAGAAATATTATGGCAGAGCTGTTTGGGTTTAAGATTGAGAGATTAGGTTCCTCAAAGGTTGACCCACGACAAAATATAGTTCCACCACAAGCGGATGACGGTACACAAACCGTCCCCGCTGGTGGGTTTTTTGCGTCTTACGGAGGTTTTGATGTAAATGCTAGGAACGAATTAGACCTCATTAGAAGATATAGAGAAATATCGTTGCATCCTGAATGTGATTTAGCAATTGAGGACATTGTATCAGAAGCAATTGTCTCAAATGAAAATCAGGCTTCAGTGCAATTAGACTTATCACACATTAATTACAACGACTCAATCAAAAAAGCTATCAGAGAATCTTTTGATGAAGTATTAGATTTATTACAATTTGATACAAAAGGACACGATATATTCAGACGATGGTATGTAGATGGTAGATTATTTTATCACAAAATTATAGATAAAGAATCACCAAGAAAAGGTATAACAGAGTTAAGATATATCGACCCTCGTAAAATTAAAAAAGTAAGAGAAGTTAGAAAAAACAAAGTAGATGGGATGCCTGGTTCGTTTGCAATGACAAACAAATATCAGGAGTTTTATCTATTTAACGAAAAAGGAATACATCCTACTGCTACATCAAATGCAGGTGGATTACAAATTGCTACAGACGCAATTACATATTGCCCATCAGGATTAATTGATACAAGTAAAAATATTGTATTGTCATATTTACATAAGGCAATCAAACCTGTTAATCAATTAAGAATGATTGAAGACGCTGTTGTAATTTACAGAATCGCAAGAGCGCCTGAAAGAAGAATATTTTACATTGATGTAGGTAATTTACCTAAGATCAAGGCAGAACAATATTTAAGAGATGTCATGGCAAGATATAGAAACAAACTTGTTTATGACGCAAGNACAGGTGAAATAAGAGACGATAGAAACTATATGTCTATGCTAGAAGACTTTTGGTTACCTAGAAGAGAAGGTGGTAGAGGTACTGAAATTACTACTTTACCTGGTGGTCAAAATCTAGGAGAGATTGCAGATATAGAATATTTCCAAAAGAAACTATATCGTTCTTTAAATGTTCCTATTAGTAGATTAGAAGGTGGTCAAGGTTTCAATCTTGGTAGAGCTGCAGAAATTAGTAGAGATGAAGTTAAATTTACTAAATTTGTAGGTCGTTTAAGAAAGAAATTTACAATGATGTTCCACGATCTTTTAAAAACACAATTAATTTTAAAAGGCGTTATTGCACCTGAAGATTGGGATGGAATAAAAGAAAAAATCTACTTTAGTTTCTTACAAGATGGATACTTTGCTGAACTTAAAAATTCAGAAATGATGAGAGAAAGAGTAGGTCTTGCTAGAGATTTAGAACAATATGTTGGTAAATATTTCAGTAATCAATATGTTAGAACAAAAATTTTAAAACAAAATGAACAAGAGGTAAAAGAGATTGACGATCAAATACAAGAAGAGCAATCTGATAAACCTGCAGATAATAAAACAGAGGTATAAATATAGTTATGACAAAAGAAAACTTAAATAAATTTGTTGACTCATTAGCAAAAGGTGATAATGTTGAAGCCAAAGACGCATTTAATAATGCAATGGCAGACAAAGTATCAACTGCTTTAGACGCAACAAAACAAAATATCGCTACATCATTATATCAACAACCAGATACACCAAATACGGTTGTTGGTGTTGATACACCTGATAATGTAGAGGTAGCAAATGACGACAACGCTCAGTAATCTTCGAACTAAAATAGACGAAGGTAATGATTACAAAAGAAGTAGGCAATACAACAAGTTGTCTCCTAAAGTAAAAAGAGCTGTTGATATGGTATATAAGTCTATTGAAACAGACAAAAACGCAGTTGCTAATTTTGAAAAAAATGTTAGTACAGCTGCAAAAAAACATAATGTTAGTAATAGAGAATTAATGAATTATTTTGATAAAGAGACACTAACAATTTTAAGGAGATAAAATGGCAGTTAGAAATAGAACACTAACAGATAACGCTTTCGGAACAAAAGTACTTGTATCTTTAGACGATCACGGCTCTGCTGTTACCATTGACGCAAGTGGATTAGCAAACGCTGCTGGTTCTGGTAATAGATTAGACATTAAAAGAATAGAGTGGTGTTTAGATAAAGAAGTTGCAATTACTTTTACAGGTTCAGGTGTTGTAGAAGCTATTGATCTTGCAGGTGTGACTGCTGGTAAATTTGATGCCCATACAATAACAAATGGTGCAACATTACCAGGCAACGCAACTGACGGTGATATAGTATTAACACCAGCAAGTAATACTGATGGATTTGTTTATTTAGAGTTAGTCAAAGCCGCTGGTTTTGGTAACTAATAATGTCTATTACTACTACGACATTAGCAGATGATAATTTTAAAGTTATCATAAAGGCAAATGGTGGTAGTAATGAAGACAAAGAATTATTGTTAGACGCTTCAAAGTTAAGTAAGGCAACAGCAAGTCCTAATGTATCAATTGCAAACGTGCACCATGAGATATTAGGTACAGGCAAAATTACTTTATTTTTTGACGCAGAAACAGACGAACAAATTACAACGACTTTTAGTGGTCGTGGTAATTACGGATTAAAAAAAGATGAACCTAAAATAAAACAAGGTGATACAGGTGCAACTTTGATTAATCCTACTGGTGATATATTGTTGTCAACAGATAGTAATATATCAAAATATAATATATTAATAGAATTTAGAAAAGAAAAAGGTTTTACAAATGGCTGATACGGTATCTAGTTTAACAATTGCAGACACTAGTGGTGTAAAATTCACAGGTAAATTTACTAATTTTTCAGACGGTACAGGTGAGAATTTAGTCACAAAAGTGGATGCTTCAAACACTACTTTTATGTCTGAAGATGGTAATAGAAAGATTAGTAAAATTTACTGGTCAGTAAACACTTCAGATAGTAAATCTGGTGTTGAAATATTGTGGGCAGGCGCAACAAATGCTAGTGCAGTTTTCTTATCTGGTCAAGGTTATTGGGACTTACGAGCAGATGGAAATGAGATTACAAACAACGCAACAACTCCTACAGGCGATATTCTTCTCTCAACGAAGAACTTTGCAAATGGGGATAATTACACAATTGTTGTGGAGTTTAGATAACAATTTGTATAAATATAATTAACGAGAGATAGACATGAAGTTAATTACCGAAGAAATCCAAAACGCAGAATATATCGTTGAGCAAAACAACGGTAAAAAAGATTATAAAATTAAGGGTATTTTCATGCAGGCCGAGATGAAAAATAAGAACGGTCGTGTATATCCTAAAGATGTTTTAGAGAGAGAAGTCGGTAGATATAATAGAGAGTTTATTAACAAAAGNAGAGCCTTCGGCGAACTCGGTCATCCAGACGGACCAACGGTAAATTTAGAAAGAGTATCGCACATGATCAAGGCTCTCTATCCAGATGGCAATAACTTTATTGGTGAGGCTAAGATATTAGACACACCTTATGGAAAAATAGTGAAGAACTTAATAGATGAAGGTGCAAAATTAGGCGTTTCAAGTAGAGGTATGGGAACATTGACAAATAGAGGCGGCGCTAATGTAGTATCAAATGATTTTTATCTTGCAACCGCGGCTGATATAGTCGCAGATCCTAGTGCTCCAGAGGCCTTTGTAGAAGGTATAATGGAAGGCAAAGAGTGGGTATGGGATAATGGTTTAATAAAAGAGCAAGAGGTAAACCGATTAAAGTTAGAGATGTCAAACGCAAAAACACACGAACTTGCTGCTAAACAGGCAAAAGTGTTCGAATCGTTTATCAAAAATCTTTAATTTTATAAATATTACTTGACATTATTGTAAAATCAATAGGTCAGTAGTATTGAACTAACTATAACTAATAAGGAAACAAAGCAATGGCTGAGAATACACAAGCAGACTTACCTAAAAAGAATGCCGCACCAGCTGAAGCACCTAAGTCATTACAAAGTACTATTCAGAATGTAATTACAAAAGCAATTACATCTCCAACGGATGGTAAAGTAGATTTTGCACAAGGGGTAAACCACATTACAGGTGACCCACAACAAAAAAGTGCAGGCGCTCCAGATGCTATGCAATCTTTAAAGGCAGAGGCTGAACCGAAAAAAGATATGAACGCTTCTTATGAAGACATGAAAAAAGAAACTGAAGATAAAGAAAAAGAAGTTTCAGAAATGTCTGATAAAGAAAAAGAAATGAAAAAAGAAGCAGACGACAAGAAAAAAGAAGACGTAAAAGAAGGCGAAATGCCTGCTGGTCTTAAAAAGTACCTTGACAAAAAAAATGATAAAAAAGAAGAAAAAGAAGATGAGAAAAAAGATGTTAAGGAAACTGAAGACAAGAAGTCTGAAATGATTAAAGCTGAAATCGAAACTATGAAAAAAGAGATGGAAGACAAAGAGAAAGAACTTAAAGCTCAAGTTGACAAAGAAAAAGATATGAACGAAGCTGAAGATCATAAAGACGACAAAGAGAAAAAAGAAGAAAAAGAAGACGAGAAGAAAAAAATGTCTGAAGCAGAANATAAAGAAAAAGAAGTGAAAAAAGAAATGCAACATGATGATGAAAAGAAAACTGCTAAAGAAAAAGTAAAAGACATGAACATGAAAGAAGATGTTAAGGCTTTAACTGCTGATGAAGATTTATCAGAAGAGTTTAAACAAAAAGCTGCAACAATNTTTGAATCTGCTGTAAGAGCAAAACTTGTCGAAGAAATTGAGAAATTAGAGAGTGAATACGAAACTAAGGTTGAAGAGAAAACTGAAGAAGTTAAATCTGAAATCGTAGAAAAAGTTGACGCTTATCTAAACTATGTTGTAAGTGAGTGGACTAAAGAAAATGAACTTGCAATAGAAAAAGGTTTAAGATCAGAGATAGCTGAAGATTTTATCGGCGGTCTTAAAAACTTATTTGAATCTCACTACATTGAAATTCCAGAAGAGAAATACAATGTTATTGAGAATCAAGCTGCTGAAATTGAAGAGTTAAAAAGAAAACTTAACGAATCAATGGATGAATCCGTAGAACTTAACCAAAAAATCGGTGAGTTTGCTAGAGACGAAATTCTAGTAGATGTTGCAAGTGATCTTGCTGAAACTGAAAAAGAAAAGTTTAAAGGATTAGCAGATAATATTGAATATAAAGACGCTGCTGATTTCAGAACGAAAGTAGAGACGGTAAAAGAGTCATACTTTCCAAAGAAAAAAGTAGTGAGTGAAGACGAAACTAATGATGTGGCAGACAAACCTGTGTCAGATTTATCTGGCTCTATGGCTGCATATGCCGCTGCTATTAGTAAAATAACTAATAAAAAATAAAAGTTAATTAACTTTAATAAGGAGAGATAGAACAATGTTTTTATCAGAACACGTACAACAGAAATGGCAGCCTGTTTTGGATCATCCTGATTTACCAAAAATCGAGGATTCNTACAAAAGAGCGGTCACATCTGTAATACTAGAAAACCAAGAGAAGTCGTTAAAAGAAGACGCTGCTTTCTTATCGGAAGCTGCACCTGCTAACGCAACTGGTTCTTCTATTCAAAACTGGAATCCTATCCTTATCTCTTTAGTAAGAAGAGCAATGCCTAACCTTATCGCTTACGATATTGCAGGCGTTCAACCTATGTCAGGTCCTACAGGCTTGATCTTTGCAATGAGAAGTAGATTCTCAACGCAAGGCGGTACTGAAGCTCTTTTTGACGAAGCAGATACAGATTTTTCAGGCAGAAATGCTGCTGGATCATCTGTGGATGGATATTCATCAACNGCTCATGCGGGTGAAAACCCTGCTGTGCTTAACGACTCTATCGGTACTTCTACTGGTTACACAACTGGTACAGGTATGACAACAGCAGCTGCTGAAAAACTAGGGGAAGACTCTGGTAATCAGTTTGCTGAAATGGCATTCTCAATTGAGAAATCAACGGTGACTGCTAAATCTAGAGCTCTTAAAGCAGAGTACACTATGGAATTAGCACAAGACCTTAAAGCAATACACGGATTAGACGCAGAGACAGAATTGTCAAACATCTTATCTGCTGAGATCCTTGCGGAAATCAACAGAGAAGTAGTAAGAACAATTTACNGAACTGCTGAAGCTGGTGCTGCTGACAACGATAACTCAAACGCGGCTATCAATACTACATCGGCTGGTATCTTTGATTTAGATACTGACTCAAATGGTAGATGGTCAGTTGAGAGATTCAAAGGTCTAATGTTCCAAGTTGAGAGAGACGCAAACACAATCGCACAGAGAACAAGAAGAGGAAAAGGTAACATAATTATCTGTTCTTCAGATGTTGCCTCTGCGCTTCAAATGGCTGGTGTTTTAGATTACACACCTGCTCTTAATAACAACCTAAATGTAGATGACACAGGTAATACTTTTGCTGGCGTATTAAACGGCAGATACAAAGTNTACATTGACCCTTATGCGTCAAACCTTGCGTCAAATGCTTCACCTAGTAAACAATACTATGTTGTTGGTTACAAAGGTACTTCACCATACGACGCTGGATTATTCTATTGTCCGTATGTACCTCTACAAATGGTAAGAGCAGTTGGACAAGACACTTTCCAACCAAAAATTGGATTCAAAACTAGATACGGTTTAGTTGCGAACCCATTTGCTGGTGCTGGAAGTGGTGATTCAATCACTGCTGATGGTGTTGGAAATATCAACGCAAACAGATATTACAGAAGAGTACAGGTTACAAACATAATGTAATCTTACTTTTTCGTAAGAAATTTAAAAGGGCGGCCTAGTGTCGCCCTTTTTTAAGCGCATAAATAAAAGTATGAAAACAATCATAAAAGCAATTACAGGTATCATATTAATAGGTTCTTTCATAGGACTATTAGCATATGGTCTTAATTATCTACAAAAACCTAACGCATTGGAAAATGTAGAGAAAAGACTTGACGAAGCAGCTCAAAAAGAGAGTGTTTTAACTGAAAACGAGAAGAAGTTAGAGACAGAATCCCAAACAAAAGAGTGGGAAGAAGTAGATAAACAAACAGATAAATAGTAGTATGACTATTTTAGACTCGTACAATAGACAACCAGACAAATTAGATTATGCTGAACCTACAAAGTTTAAGTTTAGTATAATTAAACTACCTAAAGTAGAGTATTTTTGTACGGCTGCAAATATACCTAGTATCTCACTAGGNCAAGCAAATCAACCTACACCTCTTAAAGATGTACCATTACCTGGTGATAAACTAGATTANGACAATCTTACAATATCATTTTTAGTAGATGAGAATTTAGAGAATTACAGAGAAATACATGGTTGGTTAACAGGTCTAGGTTTTCCTAAAGATCACTTACAATTTAGAAATTTACAAAACGCAGGTAGTGATAGATTTCCTACTACCTCAAATGTCGGTATAAGTAAAGAATTAGGAAAAGTGTCTAAAGCAGTACAAGATGACGGAGGCCTCTATTCTGACGCAACCTTGTCAGTCCTAACTAGTAAAAATACGAAGAACCTCGAAGTTAGATTTAGAGATTTATACCCTATATCATTATCAGGATTAGATTACAATCAACAAGAAACAGATATACAATATTTAAGCGCTACGGTCAGTTTCGCATATAAGATATACGAATTTGCAGGTGTGTCATCAAGCACAACCGTAGAAACTACTACATAACCTTGACTTTTTAAAGAAAAGGTGTTATAATATATAATGAGATTATAAAAGAACTGGAGTGATATGACATTAGAAGAATTACAAGAATTAGCTGATAAAGACTTAAAAATTAATGATACTGAATTAGATTTAGAGTCATTAAAAATACCACAATTACATAACAAGTATTCAAAATTTCATACTAAATTTATTAATCTTTTAAAGAAAACTGAAAATGAAAGAGATAGATTAGTTAGAGAAAAATGGGAATACTATACAGGCAAATCTGCACCATCTGTTTATCAAGTAAAACCATTCAATCTTAAAATACTAAAACAAGATGTAGATAAATATTTAAAGTCAGATGAGGATATAATTAGAATTGACCAAAAGGTAACTTATATACAAAGTATTGTAGATTATTTGGATAAAACTATTCGTATTATAACTAATAGAACATTTCAAATTAAAAATGCAATTGAGTGGCGTAAGTTTACTAGTGGAGTTATTTAATGATTTTAAGACACAACTACTACACATTTCCAGGTGCTATCTCTAAAGAAAATTGTCAGAGAATAATACAACATGGTTTAACAACCATGAATGTACAAAAACAAAATGATCCTAAGAGTATTGTTGCAACGACATATGGTAGCAAAGAAAAAGGAACAGACGAAAAATTAACAACTGCAATGGGCAGTATGTCTGAACAGGCTGCAAAGAAAAAAGGTATTAACTTAAATACCACATACGTAAGAGATAGTTATACATCATGGTTAAACGATAAATGGATATACGATCTTATTTTACCCCAAGTACATACAGCAAACAAAGAGGCAGGTTGGAACTTTGATATAAAAGATAGTGAGATGTTTCAGTTTACGGTTTATAAACCAGGTGGTTTCTATGGTTGGCACTCTGATGGTAGATCAGATCACTTCGGTAGTTATAAGAAAGCAATACCAGGTGTCAATAAAAAAAATAAACATGGTAAGTTTACTGAAGGTCTAACTGATAATGACTTCATGGTTGGGTTGAATAGAAAAATATCAGTGACTATTAACTTAACAGATAAGGCAAATTATAAAGGTGGTGATCTAAAATTTGACTTTGGTACTCATACTGCTAAAAGGTATCATACAATAAAAGAGGCAAGAGAACAAGGAAGTATTATTGTATTTCCTAGTTTTTTAATGCACCAGGTTACGCCTGTCACTAAAGGTACTAGATATTCATTAGTATTGTGGACACTAGGACCCCCATTTAAATAATCCATAAATAGTTATATGAAAACACAAAAAGAAAATATAGAATTTTTTAAGAAACATAATTATCTATTGATAAAAGGGTTTCTTCCTAGGAATCTTGCTGACTTCTTATATCATTATGGCAAGACATATGTTCTTGCAGCTGATGTAATGGTACAAACAAAGTTTCCTAGATACAATGAAGAGTTGCATGGCGCATTTGGCGATCAACAAGTACCTAATACTTTTAAACGATATGGTGATCCAGTAATGGATGCCCTATTGTTATATGCTCAAAAAGGCATGGAAGAAAACTCAGGTATGAAACTACAACCAACTTATAGTTATTGGAGATTATACAAAAACGGCGATATATTACGCAGACATAAAGACAGACCTAGTTGTGAAATATCAACAACATTATGTCTAGGTTACGATATATCAAACATGAAAGATAAAAAATACAATTGGCCGATGTTTGTAGAAGAGACTGGTTCATATAAAGGTTTACCTGGTAAACCTGTACATATGGAACCAGGTGATATGATTATTTACAAAGGTGCATTAATAGATCACTGGAGAGAACCATTTGAAGGCAGAAATCACTGCCAAGTATTTTTACATTATAATAATTTAGAAGGCCCGTATGGCGAAATAACAAAATATGATACTAGGCCTTTTGTCGCTCTGCCAGGTGATTTTGTAAATATCGAAAAGAGAAAAAAGGTAAAGGCAATACATGATGACATAATTGACGGTAGATTAAAGAAAGAAGATATTAATCCTGAAGATTATGGTCATAGAAAGTATGGACCTAATGGTGAAGAATATAAGGATGTTTTAAATGGCAGCGACTCTAAAGATAAGAAAAGTTAATGATGTATATCTCAAAATAGAGGCTGACGCTAATATTAGAAGAGATTTATCAGATTATTTTTCTTTTGAAGTACCTGGATATAAGTTTACTCCACAATATAGAAATAGAGTTTGGGATGGCAAGATAAGATTATATTCTTATGCCACAGGACAAATCTATGTAGGTCTATTAGATTATTTAATTGATTATTGCACAAAGAATAATATAGAAGTAGATAGACCAGACGACCTATATTACAAACCAGAAATGTTTACCAAAGAGGATGTGGAACGTATATTTGAAGAATTTAATTTATCAATTACACCTAGAGATTATCAAACAAGTGCATTTAAATATTCATTAGATAGAAAAAGATGTTTATTNCTATCGCCTACTGCCTCTGGTAAATCTCTTATTTCATATATGTTGGTTAAGTATTTTATGATGAAAGGTAACCTAGGTAAAAAAGGTGAGGGTGATGTATTACCTGAAGGTAAAAAAATATTAATCATAGTACCTACAACCTCACTAGTAGAGCAGTTGTATAAAGATTTCAANGATTATGGTTGTGATGTAGATAATGTAATTACTAGAAAATATCATGGTTATGAAATAGATGAAAGTAAACCTGTGTTAATATCTACTTGGCAATCTTTATATAAACTACCTAAAGAATTTTTTGCTCAGTTTGGTGCTGTAATAGGTGATGAAGCACACTTNTTCAAGGCAGTATCATTAACTAAAATAATGACAAAACTTGTAGATTGTCCTTGGCGTATTGGTATGACAGGTACTTTAGATGATAGTAAAACACACAAATTAGTTTTACAAGGATTGTTTGGGTCTGTAATGCAAGTAGCAAAAACAAAAAAACTTATAGAGAAAAAACAACTTGCTAATCTAAAAGTATATTGTTTAATTTTAAAATACCTAGATGGTACTGCTAAAAGATTATCTGGTTCAAAGTACCATGAAGAATTAGAATACTTGGTTACAGATGAAACTAGAAATAAGTTTATTAGAAATTTAACCTTAGATTTACAAGGTAATAGTTTAGTGTTATTTCAGTTAGTAGAAAAACATGGTAAAGAATTATATAAAATGATAAAAGAAAAAGCAGGTGATGACAAACAAGTTTTCTTTGTATATGGTGGTGTTGACGCTGAACAAAGAGAAAAGGTTAGAGAAATTACNGAAAAATCTGATAACGCTATTATTGTTGCAAGTTATGGTACATTTAGTACAGGTATCAATATAAGAAATTTACATAATTTAGTTTTCGCAAGTCCTAGTAAATCTCGTATTAGAAACTTGCAGAGTATTGGTAGAGGTTTAAGAATGGGTGAGAATAAATCACAGGCTACCTTATATGATATTGCTGATGATTTGACGCACCGAGATAAAAAGAATTATACGCTAGGACACTTTCAGGAAAGAATAAATATTTACAACGAGGAGGGGTTTGCATACGAAATACACAATGTAAACCTAAAAGCATAATGCACGAACAACTAGACACTAAAAATGCTAAAATAATAAAATTGGTTTCAGGTGAAGAGATTTGTTGTACATTATCAAAAAGCCAATTAACAAAGAAGTCTAACTTATTGAGGTTAGATGAACCAATGTTAATTAAGTATGTGCCACACATAGGGCAAATGGGTGTATCCGATTACATCGCCCTTGTTAAATGGGTTGGTTTTACAGATGATAAAATAGTGACAATACCAAAAGATAAGATACTAACAATCTGTAATGCTAGTGAACCATTTACGAATCGTTATAAAAAACTTTTAGCGTACAAAGTACCACAAAAATTACCTGACTATATTGAAAGAGATTTGTCAGAGGACGACTATGATCAAATGCTTGATGAATTGGACGATGCTGAAGAAACAAAGAAGAAGTTAAAAGAATTNGCTGAAAAGATAAGAATGCCTAGTAAGAAGTTGCATTAGGTAGCTAAGTTTTCTGGTGAAGCACCCACATGGGTATTATACACCTAAAAACAAAAATTGTCAAGTAGTGAGGATATTATGAGTGAATTTAGACAAGGTATATTTAAACTTATAGCAAACACTAGTATAGGTAGAGCCTTANTATATACAATAGGCCACATAATCATTGCAATNTCTGTTGTTTCTACATTAACAGGCGCAAGCCTATTTGAGGCAGGACTAGTTGCATTAATAGAACCTAGTATAAACGGTGTATGGTATTACTTTTTAGATAAACTTTTTACAATGAAAAAGAAATAATGTTATTTGCGAATACTTGTATAGATAATTTTTTAAACAATCCACAAGCAGTGATTAAAGTTGCTGAATCGTGTGAATATACTAATGACGGTGTATCACCTGGTAAAAGATCAGAACCTTTACACAAAGTTAATTATAACTTGTATAATCATGTAAATGTAAAGATTTTATCTTCTTTATATCCAAATGAATCAGAAACAATACAATACAAATCATATTCAGTATTTCAAAAAATACCTGCAGGTATAGATTATGATGGTTGGGTGCATACAGACAAAAGATCAATACTAACAGCAATTATATTTCTATCAGAGTCAGACGCAGGTACATCAATATATGAACCAAAAGATTCTTTTTATACACCTGGTGATGATAGTATAAAACGAGAGTTTTTTAAGAATCCTAATAGTTTTTCAAAAGAACAAAAAGAAGAATATCACAAAACAAGAGAAAGTTGGGTAAGTGACTACAACGAAACTATATCTTATAAAGGCAGATATAATAGAATGATATGTTTTGATGGTCACAATTATCACAATGCTCATGTACACAAAGGACTTGAGGACAGACTTACATTAATCACATTTTTTGACGAGATAACCATAAAGGATAAAAACATAAAATATCCTTTACCAACTATTAGAGGGAGTTGACATAATACAACCATTGTTGTATAATAATAATATGACTAAAAGAAAAAGAAGTGAACACTATGTAGATAACAAAGTGTTTCTACAAGCAATGACAGAATTTAAAGAGCGTTGCGACAAGGCAGAAAAAAGAGGAAGAAAAAAACCACCTGTGACTAATTACATTGGTGAGTGTTTTTTAAAAATCGCAAATCACTTGTCGTATAGACCTAACTTTATTAATTACACATTTAGAGATGATATGATTAGTGATGGTATAGAGAACTGCTTACAATATTTAAGTAATTTTAATCCAAAGAAATCTAAAAACCCATTTGCATATTTTACGCAGATAATATATTATGCTTTTATTAGAAGAATACAAAAAGAAAAGAAACAAGTAAATATAAAAGCAAAACTTATTGAAGACGCTAATTTAGCAGATTTACATATTGACCCTAATGACACAAACAAAGATTATAAGAATCAGTTTATAGAATTTTTAAGAAAGAATAGTCCTAAGACAGATGAACTTCCTAAAAAGAAAGAGATTAAAGTTAGAAAAAGAAAAAGAACAAAGAAAACGCCTTTAGAAATTGTCATAGATGAAAAAAATTAAAAACATAGTAATAGTTGGTGGTGGTACAGCAGGTTGGACAGCGGCTTGTTATTTAAGAGATACAACACCACCTTATATTAAGATCACGGTTATTGCCTCGGAAGAGATACCTATTATTGGTGTGGGTGAAAGTACTACTGGTTTATTTAATCACTTTCTAAAACAAGTAGGCATACCTGAAGGTGTGTTTATGAAAGAAACAGGTGCAACACATAAGATAGGTATTCAACATAGAGATTGGTATAAAAAAGGTGAACATTTTAATTCACCTATAGGTGAGTTTTTAAATACACCTAACTCATATCCAAGTGATGACTATGACGCAATGAAGATGTACGCTGTTGCTGAGAATTTAAAAAATTCTAGTTTACAAGGTTTCTGTATGAAACATAATAAACTACCATTTGTAAGAGCAGACCACCCAGCTAATAATCCTTATAAAAAATTAATGGGTTATGGTGGTTATAAAGATTTAAGAAAAAACAACACAGCNCTTCATTTAGATACTTACAAGACAGGAAAATTTTTAAAAAAATTTGTGTTAAGTAAACACAATATAGAATATATTGATGATGAAGTTTTAGGGTATGAGAAAAACGAAGATGAAACAATTAAGTCTGTATGGTGTAAAAAAAGAGGACATGATAAACCTATATCAGGAGATTTATTTGTTGATTGTTCAGGCTTTAAAAGAATATTACTAAAGTCATACAACAACTACTTTAAGAGATATGACGATCAATTATTAAATAATAGAGCACTTGCGTTTCATTTACCTTATACAGATAAAACTATTATTAGAAACTATACACACGCATGGGCGCAAAAATATGGTTGGTTATGGATGATACCTTTACAAGAAAGATATGGTGCTGGGTATTGTTTTAATGATTCATTTACCACTGCTGATGAAGCAAAGTTAGAAATAGAAAAAGTATTAAAGACAAAAATAGAAGTACAAAAAGATATTAAATTTCACTCTGGTAGATTTACAAAGTTATGGATAAAAAATGTTATATCAACAGGATTATCAAGTGCATTTATAGAACCATTAGAGGCAACATCTATTCATGCTACCTTATTTCAATTAAAACATTGGATTCAATATTATTTTACAGAAACAACAGACTTTAATAATGAGGCACTACAAACTTCTTATAATGACGATATGACTAATATGTGGGATGCAATAAAAGATTTTATAGTTTATCACTATATTACTCCTAGAAATGATACTGAATATTGGAAAGAAGCCTCATCACACAAAAGATGGTCACCACAATTGATGGAAAAATTAGCGATGTGGCAAACTAGAACTCCAAGACTAGTAGATTTTGCTAGAGGAAACAGAAACGATTTTTATCACATAGATGATAATCTATGGTTAAATATAAGTCAAGGTATGAATATACTTGATAGAGATATGGTTAAAAGAGAGTTAAAAGAATATAACTTATATGAAAGCTCAAAACATCAAACGAAACACGCTTTAGAGTTTTTTAATTACGCACAAAAGAATTGTGTTAAAACAAACGATTACTACAAACATTATGTCGGTCAATAAAATAACGGTACTAGGTGGTGGAACAGCAGGTCTTGTATCTGCTCTTGTTCTTAAAGCTAGATTTGAAAAATTAAATATAGAGGTTGTTAAATCTGACAACATAGGTATCATAGGCGTAGGTGAAGGTTCTACTGAACACTGGAAAGACTTTATGGAATTTATAGGTGTTCCTTTAAAAGAACTTTTATTAGAAACAGACGCAACATTTAAATATGGTATTATGTTTGAAGACTGGACTAAAGAACCATATTTTCATAATATTACAAATGAACTACATAAAGTTGCTTTAGGTCAATACTATGCTGGTTATGCTTACGCAACAATTAATAAACTTAAACCTGATGAATATACCTCAGGTCATTGTTTTAATAACGAAGTACTACCTAATTATATACCATCACAATTTCATTTCAACACACATAAACTAAACACTTTCTTATTAAAAAAATGTAAGGACTTTGGTATCGAAGTACACACAGATGATATTACAGATGTTGAAACAGACAATCATGGTATCAAAAGAATTAGAGGTGATAAGGGTTGGTACGAATCAGATTTTTATATTGATTGTACAGGATTTAAAAAATACTTAATATCTAAATTAGGTGCAAAGTGGGTTTCATACAAAGACTATCTGCCTATGAATGAGGCAATAGCCTTTCCTACTCCTGACACGGATGAATATACGCCATATACACTTGCAAAGGCAATGTCTTCAGGTTGGATGTGGCGTATACCGACATACGGTCGTTGGGGTAATGGTTATGTTTTCGATAACAGATATATAAATGCTGAACAAGCACAAAAAGAATGTGAAGATTATTTAGGATTTAAAGTTAATGTTGCAAAGAATATTAAGTTTGACGCAGGTGCGTTAGATAGACCATGGATAGGTAATTGTGTTGCAATGGGTCTATGTGCTAGTTTTATAGAACCATTAGAGGCGTCATCAATAGGAACTTCTATTCAACAATCTTTTTTATTAATGCACACTTTAATTAATTACAAACAAACAGATATAGATCAATACAATACAAAAGTAGGACATATTGTAGAGAACATTAGAGACTTTGTTTTATTACACTATATTGTAAAAAGAAATGATAGTAAATTTTGGAAAGAACTTAAAGTTAATTTACCTGATTCATTAAAACACAATTTAGATAAATGGTCAGATAGAATGCCTATAAAAGAAGATTTTAAAACAGACTATGTATTATTTAATGCTCAAAACTTTGCAGTATTATTAAAAGAATTAGAATTAGCAAATATAGACTCACTTAAAAGAGAATACGATATGCTAGTCGAACACAATAAAAATGTTGTTAAAAAAGAAGTAGATCATCACATTAAAACATTTAAAACTGATCCTATGAATAAACAATGTCCAATTATGGGTCACAAACAATACCTTATGAAATTAAGAAGTGGNAAAGAAACACTAAACCAACAAATAGATTATTTACAAAATGAAAATAGCAATACTTAACGACACTCACTTTGGTGTAAGAAATGATAGTGAAGCATTTAGAAACTATCAGGTTGACTTTTACAGAGATCAATTTTTTCCTTACTTAAAAGAACATAATATAAAAACACTAATACATTTAGGTGATGTAGTTGATAGAAGAAAGTTTATCAACCACCAAACAGCTGCGATCTTTAGAAGAGAGTTTTTTGATGTATTGTGGAAAGAAAAAATAGATACTCATATTATCATAGGTAACCACGATACTTATTTTAAAAATACAAATGAAGTAAACGCAGTAGAAAACTTATATACAAGTTTTGATGGTATCAATGAACCATACATTTACACTAGACCTAAAGTTGTAGAGTTTGATGGTCTGCCTATTTTATTTTTACCTTGGATATGTGATGATAATAAAGAAGAGTCTTATGAAAAGATAAGAACAGCAAAAGCAGATTTAGTGTTTGGTCATTTAGAAGTAAAAGGTATTGAAATGCAAAACGGAGTTATTAATCAATACGGCCATGAAAAATCAGAGTTTAAAAGATTTGAAAAGGTTGTATCAGGTCATTTTCATAAACATACAGATGATGGTCACATTTATTATTGTGGTGCTCAATANGAACAAACCTGGTCAGACTATAAAGACCCAAAAGGTTTTCATATTTTCGATACAGAAACAAGAGAGTTAGAAAGAATAATTAATCCTAGAACAATACACAAAAAGATAATTTATGATGATTCTAAAAAGGATTATAATACATTAGATATTACAGAATATAATAAACACTTCATAAAATTAGTTGTATTAAATAAGACAAATGAAGAGATGTTTGACAATTTTGTAGAAAAGTTGTATAATGATATAACGGTTTATGATTTAAATATTATAGAAGATTACTCTGATATTAAGGCGTCCGTAAAAGATGATGTAATAGAAATGGGTGAAGATACACTTACATTCCTACATAACTATGTAGATCAATTAGAAACAGATGTAAGTAAACAAAAATTAAAAGAATATTTAAAATCTATATATGTCGAAGCAAGTGAGGTATAAAATATGGCAATAAACTTTCAACCATTAAATAATTTAGTATTAATTGATGTTGAACAAAAAACTGAAGACAAAACAAAAGGTGGTATAATTATGACTAACGTAGCAAAACCTGATGAGGGTATTGCTGTTGCAGTTGGTCTTGGCCTAAAAACACCAAAAGGCACACGAATACCTATGACGGTTAAACAAGGTGACAAAGTTAAATTTACTTATCACTCTGTTAGAGAAATTAAAGTTGATAATAAAACTTACTACTTAACACCTGAAACAGAAATACAAGGTATAATAGAATAATGAGTTTGAAAAAATATGATATTCATGCTTTCGGTCCTTTATTAGCGACCTTTGAAATGCCAGAAGAGTTAACTGATTGGTTATTAGAAGAGGCAAATAAAGTACGAGGTAACGAAGAGTTATCTGCTAATAAAAATTTAGCAGGTCAATTAAAAGAACAATATTATTTTCCTGATAAAATAAGAGAAGAATTTTATAGAAGATTTAATCCTGTCTTTTCACAATATAGAAATATACATTGTGATTTTCATAAATTAACACCAAAGAAATTAGAGTGGGGCGCAAGAGTATTGTGGGTAAACTTTATGAAAAAACATGAGGTAAATCCTATGCACAATCATGGTGATGATTATTCTTTTGTTTATTTTTTAAATGATGTAGATTTAAGCGAAGAATATAAAAATCACGTGGCAAGATCAAATCTACCAGGTAACGTAGGGTTCTCTTTTGGTGAACCATCAGCGCCTGATAGAAAATGGACAACTCAACAAAGATGGTTTCAACCTAAAAAAAATCTACTTATTATGTTTCCTTCTTTACTTGAACACTATGTAATACCATTTCATACAGATGTTGAAAGAGTAAGTGTATCAGGCAACATATTTATTGTAAATAAAGAAAATTTACAAACAGCAACAGGCATGGGCGATCCTAAAAATAGGCAACATGAGTTTTATTTCTAATGCACAGAAAAATTGAAAAGAACTATTGGTGGACTACACCCTTATGGCATGTAGTACTAAAAGAATTTAAGACACACCCAACAAGAGTAAACTATAATGATGATTTATTTTCTTATGGGTTAGGATTAAAAGAAAAAGATAAAGGTGTTAGAAAATCAAATGTTGGTGGTTGGCAAAGTGATTTACTAGACCCTAACAAAGAAACTAAACCTTTATGTGATGAAATATTTGATGTTCTAAAAACATTAGAATTAGGTATTAAAAAGATTGAGATACCTCAAATATGGATGAGTATAAATCAAAGAGGTGATTGGAATATAATACATCAACATGGCCATTTTCACTTTTCAGGAATATACTATATAAAATATCCTAAAGATTCAGGTAGAATAGGATTTAAAGACCCTCGACCTGCAGCCATGAGTAATGCTTTTTTTAATGAAAGATTTGATGGTAGTGAACTTAAAACAATAGATACAATACAAGACGGCTCATTATTATTATGGCCTTCTTTCCTTGAACACTTTGTAGAGCCTAGTAGAACAGACGAAGAAAGAATGTCTATTAGTTTTGATATAATAATTAAAGAATGATATATTTTAAAAAGATTAGATGGAAGAACTTTCTTTCCACAGGNAATCAATTTATAGAAGTAGATTTACAAAAGTCGCCATCTACATTAATCGTAGGTGCAAATGGATCAGGTAAATCAACTTTACTAGACGCATTATGCTTTGTTTTATTTAATAGACCTTTTAGAGATATTAAAAAAGAACAACTTGTAAACACAATAAATCAAAATGATTGTGAAATACAAATAGAATTTAAAATAGGTAATAATGAATATAAAGTTATAAGAGGTATTAAACCAAATATATTTGAAATTTATAATAACAATGTTTTAATAAACCAAGACGCCTCTGCTGTAGATTATCAAAACACATTAGAGAGTAATATTTTAAAATGTAATTATCGTGCCTTTTGTCAAGTAGTAATTTTAGGTTCTTCTTCATATGAACCTTTTATGCACCTAAGAGCAAGATATAGAAGAGAGGTCGTAGAAGAAATATTAGACATAAGAGTTTTTACTCATATGGATTTATTGTTAAGAGCGAAACAAGGTGAGTTAGCAAAATCAGTACAAGATGTTAAAGTTAAATACAACTTGATGACCGAAAAATATGATATGCAAAAGAAACACTTTGAACAAGTACTTGATAGAGACAATGCTGATTTAGAAGATAAAAGAAAACTAATTGCTGATAACCATAAAGACAATCTAGTTTACAAAGATAAATTAGAAAAAATAAATGAAGAAATTATTAGTAAGAAACAAAAACTATGGCATAAAGATGAACATGATAAAAAGGCAACTCAACTTGCAAAATTAGAAACAAAGATAGAAACAAATATTTCAAATCATAAAAAGACACTAGAATTTTTTGAAAAAAACAATACTTGTCCTACTTGTACACAACAAATAGAAGCAGGTTTTAAAGCACAAAAATGTGAACACGAAAAAACAAAGATAGGTAAATTAGAGTCTGGTCTAAAAGATTTATTAAGTGAGGTAGCTAAAAACGAAACAAAAGTAAATGAATTAAATATACTATCTGAAAAGTTAAGTGACCTAAATGTAGAGGTTGCAAAAATTAATACCTCTATCGATTCTATCAATAGACAATCAAATAGATTAAATGATGAGATTGCAAAACTAGAAGTAGAGAAAAAGAACTCTGATAAGGTCGCTTTTGAATTAGAAAATATTAAAAACGAATTAAAAGATGTAGATGTACAAAAACAAAAAGTAGTAGAAGAGAAAAAATACATTGACATTGCTAGAGAGATATTAAATGATACAGGTGTCAAAGCAAAAATTATTAAGAAGTATCTGCCTATAATGAATCAACTAATAAATAAATATTTACAATCTATGGATTTCTTTGTTAACTTTCATTTAGATGAAGAGTTTAACGAAACAATTAAAAGTAGATTTAGAGATACCTTTAATTATAATAGTTTTAGTGAGGGTGAAAAATTAAGAATAGACCTTGCATTATTATTTACATGGCGAACTATTGCAAAGATGAAAAATAGTACCAATACCAATTTACTAATTTTAGATGAGGTCTTTGACTCATCCTTGGATTCAACAGGAACAGATGACTTTTTTAAAATACTAAAACAACTTACAACAGAAAATACATTTATCATATCTCATAAAGGAGATATAATGTTTGATAAATTNACTAATATAATAAAATTTGAAAAATATAAAAACTTTACAAGGTTACAATGACATACGATTTAATACCACCTACTGATCCAAGAGTGTTATCATCTATAGCACCGTTTGATGAAAAAGTCTTTAAAGAACAAGAGAAGANTACAACTAAAGAATTTGCAGNCAATATGTTTGAGACTATGAAAAAATATGGTGGCATAGGTCTATCAGCAAATCAATGTGGTAAACCATATAGAATGTTTGTAATGGGTGATCACCCTAATATAAAAGAGGGTAAAAAATGGGTATGTTATAATCCAGAAATAAAAGGTTATAGTAAAGAAACAATAAAATATAAAGAAGGTTGTTTAACCTTTCCTTATTTGTTTATAGATATAGAAAGACCTAGAGCAGTAGCAGTAGTTTACTATGATGAGAATATGAAAAAGGTTGAAGAGAACTTAACAGGCATGCCTGCTCGAATATATCAACATGAATTTGATCATATGCAAGGTATTGTATTTACAGAAAAAGTAAGTAAATTTAAATTACAATTTGCAATGAAAAAAAGAGACAATGTGGTTAAGAAAGTAAAAAGACAATGGCAACAGATAACAAATCAAAAGTAAAAACTAAATCTATATTTTCNGTAGCAGCAAGGTTTAATGAAAACAAAGATTTGGCTACTAGACTTCTTAATCCTAGTAAAGAAATATTAAGTAAGTGTAAAGATCATAATAGTTATCCTTGTGGTAAAACAAGTTTTTTTGAAGAGGATAAAAATCTATTCTTAATAGAGGAAGAACCTTGGAAAGAATTTAGAAATTTTGTAGGTAATGAGTGTGTATCTTATTTAGATGAGTGTGGTATAGATACAACTAAAATTAAAATTATCGCTACTAATGCTTGGGTATCTGAAATGTATGAGGGCGGATCACATCCTCATCATGTACATCACCCTTATTGTCAAGTAAGTGGTAATTTTTATGTACACGCTGACGAGGGTTCAAGCCCTTTAGTATTTTATAAACCTGAAGTATGGGGAGATATATGGCAAAATATGCCAGTGAAACAAAAGAACATATTAAATATAGATAAGGTACATTGTCCTGCAAGAACTGGTCTAAATGCAATGTGGAGATCAGATGTAGTGCATAGTGTATTTCATAATAAAACTAAAAGCAGAATAGCAATTAGTTATAACCTGGTGGTAACAAATGTATAATAAAGAACTAACCGTAAAACAATTAGACTTACCTGATTATAAACAAGAACTCAATACAGCTGTAAATTATTTAAATAGTTTAAGTAAATACTCTGCTGTAAAAACAAAATTNAATAAGAAAGAACAATGGCAAGCAATATCTATTAGAGGTTATAGTGATGAGGTAGAAGATATTTTAAAACCAGGTGTTCTAAAAACTGAAGGCACAGATAAAGGTTTAAGATGGACTCACTTATATGAACAAAGNGAATTATTACCTATTAAAGAGATATTGTCTCATATACCTGCTGAGTTTGAGAGAGTAAGAGTAATGAGATTAAGATCAGGCACTAAAATATCTAAACATACAGATAAGGTAGATAAGTCAATTAAAGAAGGCAAATTAGTAAGGCTTCATGTTCCTCTAAAAACAGGACCTAAAGTAAGTATGACATTATGGAAAGGTAAGAACGCACATAGTTATAATTTAGAACAAGGTAAATATTACTATGTAGATGTATCTAAACCTCATGCTGTTGACAATTNTGAGGATTATGATAGACTACATTTAGTTATAGATTGTTATATGAATCCAAGGTTAGAAAATGTTATTAGCGCAAAAGTCTGATTTTCAAAAAATAAAAGAAATTTTCTATAAACATAAGAAATGGTTTCCTCATGTAAGAACAGATTACATGAAAAGAATGATTGATAAACAACAAATCATTTATGAGGATTGCGTAATTATAACTTTTCATCATTGTAAAAGACAACAGAAAATAGGTGATGTTAATTTAAGAAAAGGCGACACCGTATTACATCAAATAGCAAGTGAGTATCCAGGTGATGGTAATGCTCGATCTATAATGAGAGCTTTCTTCGAATGGTGTCCTAGAGATGTTTATTTATCAGTAAGATCAGACAACTTGACAGCGTGTGGATTTTATGATAGCATAGGAATGAAGAAAGTGGGGAAAACAAGTTGGGCAAAAGGCACACTCCCTGGTTTAGTTTATGTCAAACGCAAAAGAAGTAATTAGAGATTGGAAAGATAACAAAGGATTTCCTTATTATTCTGAAGATAAAAAATGGCGTGATAAAGAATATTCGTCATTATCAGAATTTAAAAGAGAAAATCTTTGGGATAGAACTCATAATATTATAGGTCAATCAACACACGGATTATCTCTTGCATGGTCTTATATGAAACACGCTTGGGGAATAAAGTGTGGTAAGATGAAGACACCTATGGAGATATGGGAAGATGAAGAACATTTAGAAAAAGGTATTAACAAGATACTTACAGGCACTTTCTTTCAACAAAAAGACGCACACGAAATTACACCATCAGACATGAGATCAATGTTGAGACGATATTCAGGTACTCAAATGGTCTCTAATTTTAGACCTACAGCAGCCGCAACTTTATATGATATATTTGTAGAAAAAGGTTCTACATTATTTAATGAACAACCAGGTACGGTATGGGATCCTAGTATGGGTTATGGGGGTCGTTTACTAGGTGCGATTGCAGCTGGTGTTAATTATATAGGTACAGATCCATGTGTTCCTACGTATTCAGGTTTAGAAATGATTAGAGATGAATATGGTCATAAAGATAGAAAATATACTTTATTAAGACAAGGATCAGAAACATTTATACCTGAAGAAAATAGTTTAGATTTTGTATTTACAAGTCCACCTTATTTAGGACATGAAATGTATGGTGATGAAGAAGAACAATCATTTAAGAAGTTTCCAGTACAAGAACAATGGCGTAATGGTTTCTTATTACAAACAATTAAGAACGCATATCATGGTTTAAAACCTGGTAAATGNGCTGCCTTTAATGTTGCTAATGTAAAATCATATAAAACATTTGAAGAAGATACTTACGATTGCATGGTTGAGGCAGGTTTCAAAGACATGAAAATATGGTGGTTATCTTTATCTACACAACAAGGTACATCTGCTAAAAATACACTAGAAGAAGGTGAGACAATAGTAAAACAAAAGAACAACTATATAGGTCGTTTTGAAAATGCAAGACCTGATGTGCCAGGTAGAAAATACGAACCTATATTCATAGGCACAAAGTAATGAGTAAAGAATCAGGAAGAAAATGGGATGGTCGATCCCGAATACCTACTGAANAATATAAGAAAAACTTTGATTCGATTTTTAAGAAACCAAAGAAGAAGAGTCGCAAAAAGACTAAAAAACCATAGTGTTCTCGTTTTGTTCTCAAAGCGCAATTTGACACACCCCTAAAAACCTATATTTCACGTACCAATTAGTGCTTGTGAAAAAAACCGTTATAGTATAGCATAAGTGTATCTATGACAAAAAAGACTTATACAAATATTAAATCTCAAAAATCTAATCTTGCAAAATTACTTGCAACAGAAAATATACAAGTTTTACAAAACCAAGTTAAGACCGCTTCTTTTGATGTAAAGAATAGGGTACTAACAATTCCTTTTTTCAAACATGATGACAATAACGTAATTGATATGCTTATTGCACATGAAGTTTCCCACGCTTTATATACNCCTGCTGATGGTTGGGCAGATATGAAAGATAGATCAGATGAATTTAGATCCTTTGTTAATGTGTTAGAAGACACTAGAATAGATAAACTTATTCAAAAGAAATATCCTGGTGTCATTTCTAACTACAAAAAAGGTTTTACAAAATTATTAAAAGACAATTTCTTTAAAACTAAAGATANAAAACTAGATGACTATGCTCTTATTGATAGAATTAATCTTTGGTATAAATCTTCAAAAACTTTACCTGTTGCATTTTCTAAAAAAGAAAATCATTTTATTAAGGCAGTTGATAATCTAAAAAGTTTTGATGATGTTAAAAAACTTGCTGAAGAGATATTAGGTTATTGTAAAGAAGAATTAAAAAAAGACAAATCAAAAGCAGAGACTTATAAAGTACAACCTGAAAGTGACAATCAACAGGATGTTTCAGATTCAGATTCACAATCAGACTCTAGTGAATCTTCTAGTGACAAGTTAGAAGATTGGTTAGATAAAAAAGATCAGGAAGAGAATAGTAGAAAACCTGACAAAAAAGATAATGCTGAAAAAGAAGATTTAAAGAGTACAGGTAAACAAGGCACTGGTGCTGGTGGTAATGTTAAGATTAGATCAATTACAGATGAGGCATTTGGTAGTCCTAAAATTAGAGATGAGAATAAAAGAGGTAGAATGTATGGTACTTTACCTGATCCTATATTAAAAGATTTAATTATTCCTTACAAACAATTTATAAAAGATCAAGTTGTTCATTATGGTAATCAAATGCAACACTCTGATTATGCTTACGGAATAAAAAAATGTGAAGAAAAGTTTTTGAAATTTAAAACTCAATCTAATCCGATTGTTAATTATCTAGTTAAAGAATTTGAGATGAGAAAAAATGCTAGACTACACGCAAGATCGGCTACTGATAAAACTGGTATTATTGATCCTCTAAAATTACACTCATACAAATATGCTGAAGATATTTTCAAAAAAATATCAGTTGTACCTAATGAGAAGAACCACGGTATGATTTTCTTATTAGACTGGTCAGGTTCTATGGGCGACACAATACACAATACGGTTGAACAATTATTAAACCTTGTATGGTTTGTTAAAAAAGTTAATATACCTTTTTCAGTTTATGCGTTTATGAATAATGGTAAACATCAATTNGGCGCTAAAAAAGATTCTGATAAAAAAGTATTTACTTCAAATCACGGTGAATTAAAAGTAGATCAATTTACTAGACTTGTACAATTGTTTGCTACAAAGATGACTAAAAAAGATATGCTTAATTCTGCTAAGTATTTGTATATGATGTCTTTCTATTGGGGTCATCAAAGATATAATTTTAGAAGAGGTTATAATTTAGTTGATGATTTTTCAGTACCGTCACCACATAATGATTATTATCTATGTTCAACACCATTAGATGAATCATTGATTGCAATGGATACAATTATTCCTATGTTTCAAAATCAATATAAAGTTGATAAAACAATTTTTGTTTCTTTAACTGATGGCGGTGCTAATAGTATGAACGGTGTCCACGGTATGACCGATTGGGGTGATTATCATGTTAAACTAGGTAAGAATTATGTAGAGTGTGATTATTCTGGCCCTAACTCTTTAACAAATAATATTTTAAGATACTTGAAAAAGAAATATCAAATCAAAACGGTAGGTTTCTATCTAGTTAAAAAGTGGAGAAGATTAGAATATCAATTATATCATACAACAGAATCTATTAAAGATAAAATGAGAGNCTTCTTTAATAAAAACAAGTATGTTGCTGATAGACAAAAAGGTTATGATGTTTACTTTTTTGTTAAATCAGATACAAAGGTTGAAGGTGCTAATTTAGACACAATAAATAAAGATTCGAAAAAATCAGATATTAAGAGGGCGTTTTCTAAAAACATGAAAGGCAGACTTCAATCCCGAGTTGTATTACAGAATTTCATTAAGGAGGTTGCATAATTTGACCATGATGTGCGACATTTTGCGCTATTGCGTAAAAACTCAATTAATGATAGCATGGTTGTATAGTTCAATAAAAACAAGGAGGCTTATATTATGGAACTAAATGTGAAACAAAAAAGTGCTGTTAAAGTTTTATATGACACTTATAAAACTGATACGGTGACTAGATCACAAATAAATGATCTAGTTAAGAAAAAAAAGATTGCTAATCCATCGTGGTTAAAATCTGACAAGTATAAAGTTGATAGAGGTGTTTACAAATTACCTTTAAACAACAATACACAATCTAAAAAAGAAGTTGAAGAAAAAACTGATACTAAGGCGGCTTATGTTGTGTCTTCATTGACCGACAATGTTGTTCCTAGTTTAATATCAAACTTCGTTAACTTCGGTAACTATTCTGATATTAAGAATATTGTTAAATCTAAAAAATTCTATCCTGCGTTTATCACAGGTCTTTCAGGCAATGGTAAAACAATGTCTGTAACCCAGGCGTGTGCTGAGACTAAAAGAGAAATGATTAGAGTTAACATCACAATAGAAACCGATGAGGACGATCTATTAGGTGGTTATAGACTTAAAGATGGTCAAACAATCTGGCAAGACGGCCCAGTGGTTGAGGCGATGAAGAGAGGTGCTATCTTATTATTAGATGAGATTGACCTTGCGTCAAATAAGATAATGTGTTTACAACCTATTTTAGAAGGGTCTGGTATCTATATTAAAAAGATAAACAGATTCATTAAACCTAAAGTTGGTTTCAATGTTATCGCTACTGCTAATACTAAAGGTCAAGGTTCAGATGACGGTAAGTTTATCGGTACTAATGTTCTTAACGAGGCATTTTTAGAAAGATTTCCTGTGACTTTCGAACAGGAATATCCATCTGCTAAAGTTGAAGAGAAGATTGTTGCGAATACTTTAAAATCTGCTGGTAAGGCAGATCAAAAGTTTGCTCATAATCTAGTGACTTGGGCTGATGTTATCAGAAAAACCTACAAAGATGGCGGTATTGATGAGATAATCAGTACTAGAAGACTTGTACATATCGGTGAGGCATACGGTATCTTTAAAAATAAGATGAAGGCGATTGCTGTTTGTACAAATAGATTTGATGAAGATACTAAAAACTCCTTCACTGAATTATATACTAAAGTTGATTCAGGTGCTAGTGTTGATCAGATACTAGAAGAGAAGAAGAAGGCTGATTTAGAGTCTTACAAACAACCAGATTCCGATGATAGTGAGGATGGCGAAGAGGACGACATAAATGTTTAGTCCATTGAGTAACCTAAAATCTATTCATAGTGTAAGTCCAGATAAGGGTGCCATTGGCGCCCTTATCCTAATAATGAGGAATGATGAAAGCAATAACTAAAACAATAAGTGTAAAAAATTTTACTGATTTAAATATAGATAAAAAGATATTTTTAGATGAGTCTTTTCAAAGAGGTACNGACGAAAAATCTAGTTGGGAAGATACTAACAAAAAAGAATTTATAGATTCAACACTATTAGGTTCTGCTGTAAACCCAATTGTGTTAGTAGATGTTAAGGCAGCATTAGAATATAATTTACAAACAAAGTCTAGTCCTGATTCAGTTCTATACTTTCAAAATTTATTAGATAAAGAATTTGA
Source organism: Porticoccaceae bacterium (assembly GCA_002689135.1). Classification (GTDB taxonomy): domain Bacteria; phylum Pseudomonadota; class Gammaproteobacteria; order Pseudomonadales; family Porticoccaceae; genus TMED48. The sequence goes on along the minus strand of NZEU01000035.1, from coordinate 58,359 downwards.
GTATTTAAGTATTGATGGTAATAATAGATCAATCACTTATAAAGATTTTAGAAATGAGTTATTTAAGGCATTACATAAATCATATTTGTATGATAGAGGTAGTTCAGAAATCAAAAAAGATTTTGATAAGTACTCGACTATGCCAAGTGTATTACAAGAAAAATATAATGATACACAAATTGATTTAAAAGTATTTACAGAAATTACATCTGCTCAATGTAGAGATGTGTTTAGAAATTTAAATAAAGGTATGCCACTAAATCATCAACAATATAGGCACTCTTATCCTAGTGATTTTGCTCAATATGTTAGAGATAATAGAAAAAAATATTTGACGGCATTATCAAAATTTTTAGGTAATAAAGATATACAAGAATTAAAAGGTGATGAATATATTGCTAAGATGGCATGTTATGCTTTCAAAGGTGAGTATTCAAAAGTATTGTTAGATAAAATATATTTTGATAATACTACNAGAGGTGATCTATCTACGTATTTAAGATTGTTTAAATCAGATAGTAATTTTAATTCAGTACTAAAACAAGTTATGAAAAACTTTGAATCAGGCACTCAACACTTACAACCAAATGCNGTGTTTGATTACTTTGTAACCTTTTGGAATTACAAATTAAATAATATTAAAGTAGAAAAACCTGATGAGTTCTATAAGTTATGGTTAAAACAATATGTAAAAGAAAAAGCAGATGTTGATACAACACATCCTATACCTGGTGAAAATTCAGAGTATGTTTTTGATGATACAATTAAAAAAATACCAGATCATTTTAGACAATGGAGATTAAAATACTTACTTAATAAAATAGAGGGTGAGGCATTTGCGTCTGGTTTATTAATACAACAAGAAGATCCTGATAAGTATTTTACAAAGAATCAAAAGTTTTTATTTTGGGAAAGACAAAAAGGTATATGTCCTGCAACACAAAAGACTATACCATTTGAAGAAGTTTTAGACTATACTAAATGGCATGGTGACGCTATTATACCTAAAGATAAGGGCGGTCAACACACAATAGATAATGGTAGATTGATATGTGCCGAGTACAATATAAAGAAGTCGAATAGAATTGAGGAGGTAATATAATTGACAACAATAATAGTTAGAAACAATAACGTAGAAAAAGCTATTAGGTCTTTAAAGAGGAAAGTTCAAAAGAACGGACTAATTAAAGAGTTAAGAGATAGACAATACTATCAAAAACCTTCAGAAAAAAAGAGGGAGAAGAATAAAGCAAAAATGAAGAAAATCTTCCTTGCACAAAAGAAGTGGGATGAGTTGAATGGTATTGTTATTGTTAAAGGTAAAAAAGTAAAAAAATTATAGTATTTTACGCCACTTTGTGTCTGTATATATATTATAACCTACTAGGCAATTCGTAAGTCCTTGTAGAGGCGTAAATGAGTTAGGGTGTCACTCTGTTGTATAACTAAAGACACCCAGCAAATCGGTGATCTTTGCCAGTTTAACTCCGTGACAAAAGGAAACTGGCGCTTGACATATTATAAATAATTATTATATAATATGTTAGAGGCGCCTTATAGGGCCTCACTAGAAACTTTGCTTACAAAGGAGGTTAATATGACTAATAAAGCACTTTCTATTTTTAATCAATTAAGACCACTATCAGTAGGATTTGATGATATGTTCGATCATTTCGAATCTATGTTTGATGTACCTACGATAAACTATCCACCATACAATCTAGTAAAAACTGGTGACAATAAATTTAATATTGAGGTTGCACTTGCAGGTTTCAATAAAAAAGATATTAGTATCACTAGTGAGAACGGTATGTTGACTATTGAGTCTAAAAACGAGGTAGACAAAAAAGACAAGAATGGTGAAGTGATCCACAAAGGTATCTCTCAAAGATACTTTAAGAGATCATTTACTATCGCTGATGATGTAGAGATCAAAGGCGCTGAGTTAAAAGACGGTCTATTGAAAGTGTCAATGGAGAAGATTATTCCAGACGCTAAAAAACTGAAGACAATTGATATTAAGTAATCAATTAAATAGAAAGGCGGGACTATTGACATCCCGCCTTTTTTATTATATAATAAATCTATTAACTATGAGGAGAATATAATATGAAGTTAAGTGAAAATACAATCTCTATATTGAGAAACTTTTCCGACATTAACCAGAACATTCTGTTTAAACCAGGAAAAACACTTGCCACAATGTCAACAATGAAAAACATTATGGCAAAAGCAAAAGTAGATGAAGAGTTTGAACAAGAGTTTGGTATCTATGATTTACCAGAGTTCTTACGATCATTCGAAAAGTTCCTAAAACCTAAATTAAATTTCAACGGCACAGCGAATCTAAAAATTACAGATGAGGCTTCATCTTTAAAAACTAGATATCCATTTGCTGAGAAATCAACATTAGTAGCACCATCAAAAGAAATATCAATGCCTGATAAGACGGTTACTTTTAACCTGAAACAAGCAGACTTTGATATGATTAAAGGTCAGTTTGCTACATTATCTTTACCTGATATTGCGATTAGAGGTAAAGGTGGTAAAGTTGAGATAGTTGCATTAGATAAAAAGAATAGTAATGCACCTGAGTCTTCTTTGCCTGTAGGCGAAACTAATTTAGAATTTACTGCATATATTAAGGCAGAAAATTTAAAAGTAATACCAGGTGATTATGATGTTGCATTATCAAAAGCAAAGATTGCTCATTTCATAAACAAAAAATTAAATATAGAATACTGGATTGCGTTAGAGACAGATTCGGAGTTCTAATATGAAAGATACTAAAGTTCAGTATCTTCATAACTTAACTGAATTTAAATCCTACAACGAGATTAAGTCTAGGGTCTTACATCCTAAGTTCCCATGGTTTTATTCTCCTGTATCCACTTCAGAAAAGTTTCCTTTTCTAGGCAATGAAATTGTAGATAGAGAAGGTAAGATATTATCTGAAGAAGGATTTAAACTTTGTTTAGAGTTGATGAAAGATATTACCGATAAAATGAAGGTAGACTTTGTTCAACCAATTAGAATATGTGTTAACATGGCTCAGGCTGGTGTATCACCTATTACAGATTGGCATGTAGATCATACAGATAGAGATCACAAAGTTTTATTAGTTTATTTTAATCAAACTAAAAAAGGTAATACTTTAGTTTCAACTACTAAATATGATAAAGATAAACCAGTTTTACCTGCGTTTAAATCTTATCCAGATAAGAATATTAAGAAAGGTGAAACTATTAAGCCATGTGAGGACACGGCTGTAGTGTTTGATGGATTAAGATGGCATACTGCTATACTTCCTGAACCAGGCACTAGAAGAGTCACATTAGTGGCAACATTTATATAATGAAAAGAGAGGTGAATATATTATGTCAGATTTTTTATGGGTTGAGAAATACAGACCTAGAAAAATACAAGATTGTATTTTAAGTGAAGACCTTAAAAATACATTTCAAAAATTTGTAGATAATAAAGAAATCCCTAATCTATTACTATCAGGCAGAGCAGGTACTGGTAAGACTACCGTGGCGAAAGCTTTGTGTGAAGAAATAGGTTGTGATTATCTTGTTATTAATGGGTCAGATGAGGGCCGACATATTGATACGCTAAGAAATCAAATTAAAAACTTTGCGTCTTCAGTATCGTTAGAAGAGTCTTCAAATCATAAAGTTGTAATACTTGACGAGGCAGATTACATGAATGCTGAGACGGTTCANCCTGCGTTAAGAAACTTTATAGAAACATTTTACAAGAATTGTAGATTTATTTTTACTTGTAATTACAAAAACAAAATACTACCTGCTTTACAAAGTCGTACTACGGTTATTGATTTTGAGATACACAATGGCCAAAAAGTCAAAACTGCTACAGCACTTTTAAAAAGACTTTGTTATCTATTAGAACAAGAACATTTAGAATATGATAAGAAAGTATTAGCAGAGTTAATTCAAAAACACTATCCAGACTTTAGAAGAACGATTAATGAATTACAAAGATATTCAGTAAGAGGTAAGATAGATACAGGTATTCTAGTATCTCTTTCAGAAATACATACAAAAGAGTTAATTAATCTATTAAAGAACAAAGAGTTTGGTAAAATGAGACAATGGGTCGTACAAAACCTAGATAAAGAACCTGCGTCTCTATTTACAAATCTATATGAGGCATTATACAAATCACTAGTGCCTAAAACAATACCTCTAGCAGTATTAATTATTGCTGATTACCAATATAAATCCGCTTTTGTAGCTGACCACGAGATAAATATTGTGGCTTGTTTAACTGAAGTAATGCAAAGGTGCGAATTTAAGAAATGATAATTAGTCATAATCCGTTTGTTAGAATGATAGTAAAATTGAGAATGTGGTATGCAGATATTCGTGGTCATCATGGTAAAAGATACAATTATGAACCTGGTGATTGGTATATGGGCAGACATAATAAACGAAAAAAATGAAGAAAAAATATAATGAGATTTATTCATTAAGTAAATATCTTAATGCAATAAACTACACTAAAGAGCCTTTATTGGAAAATAAAGAAGACCCATTTTGGGAAAAGAAATATCCTGCCTTTGTAGTCAACAGATGTTTATCTTATCACAAAGAGCTGATTTATATCGTTAATGAGATGAATCAAAGAGCAAATATATCTAACAGATTACAATTTCATTTTTTCATAAATAGTATTAGAAGAATGAGACGATTTGGTAGTAAGTGGGCAACCACTAACAGATCAAAGGCATTTGACGCTATCAAAAAATATTATGGCTATAGCAACGAGAAAGCAAGAGTGGCTTTAGACATATTATCAAAAGAACAACAAGGCACTATAATTAAAAAAGTGTCAGTAGGTGGGAAACATGAGTGAAGAAAAATTAAATTGGTCACCTGAAAATATGTTAGAGGTTACACTCAAACAACCAGATGACTTTTTAAAGATACGAGAGACCTTATCTCGTATTGGTGTTGCAAGTAGAAAAGATAAAACTCTATTTCAATCTTGCCACATTTTACATAAACAAGGTAAATATTATATTGTACACTTTAAAGAGTTGTTTGCTTTAGATGGTAAAACTGCTACTCTATCTATCAATGATATTCAGAGAAGAAATACAATTAGTGCTTTATTACAAGACTGGAGTTTACTATCGGTAGTAAGACCAGAAGAATTAGAAAACAAAGCACCTTTATCACAGATAAAAATAATTGCTTTCAAAGATAAGAAAGAATGGAACTTACAAGCAAAATATAATATTGGTAAAAAAGCAGAAGANAAAAAAGAAGAAGTTAAATAATTAACTAGTGAGGATATATTATGATTAAGTTATATAGGCTGACAACAGGTGAGGACCTTATAGGTAAACAACTGACAGACGCCAATGTTGATGGTGAAGAAACAAACCACATAGACTATCAATACATAGATCGACCATTTGTACTAATACCAATGAGACAAGGTACAGGACAGGCGACTATTGGTTTTCATCCGTACATACCTTATACTGAGGACAAAGTAATTAAAATTAAACAAGCAAATATAATTACAATTACTAATCCAGATGATAAGATTAAAGAGGCTTATGAGCAAAACACAAGCACAATTAAATCGGCAAAACCAAAATTGATAGTGTAATGGAACAATTAGGCAAACCTAGATCAAAATACTACAATTACATTGACAACAAGCAATGTGATATACAAAGTATTGTACATTGTATAAACCTTCAAGGCAAAGACCTTGTAGGTGTTGAGGTAGGTGTATTCTTCGCTAAATCTTTTTGCACATTACTTCAAAATTGTCCTAATATAAAATTACTTTATGGTATAGATAGATACNAACCATATACAGATTATCTTATTGAAAATTATGATATGAAAAATGTGGATGCTATCTATGATGAAAAACAAATAGAGAGTATTAAGTTAAGTGCTTATCACTCTATAAAATTTTCAGGCCATAAAGATAAGGCAAAGATTATAGAAGAAGACCATATAGAAGCTTCAAAAAAATTTGATGATGAGAGTTTAGATTTTGTGTTTGTAGATAACTATACAAATCATAAAGAGATTATAGATAGTTTAGAAACATGGTATCCTAAAGTTAAAAAAGGTGGTCTATTTGCAGGACACGATACACATTTAAATGTAGTAAAATTAGGCATAGCAGAATTTAGAGAACGAAATAAAATAGATAACCCAATATCCTTTTTTGATAAAACATTTATATGGAGAAAATAAAAGTATATTTTATTCAACAAGATGGTCGTAAAGTTGAAGTAGAGGTAGACCCAGGCAGAACATTAATGGAGGCTGCAAGAGATTATGCACCAGAANCTATTGATGAAATNTATGCTGATTGTAGTGGTTGTTGTTCATGTGCCACTTGTCATGTNATAGTAGAAGANGACTGGATTAAAAAGACAGGCAAGATTAAAAATAATAGTGCCGAACAAGAATTATTAGATTATGAACCCTTGGCAAAAGATAATAGTAGATTATCNTGTCAAATATTTTTAGAAAAAAAACANGATGGACTTACGGTTAAGATACCAACATAGTCAATTTGACTTTTTTGAAAAAGTGAAGTATAATATAGATAATGAATTTTTACACAAATGTTATAGAATATAGAGGTAAACTTCTTATTAGAGGTGTTGCAAACGGACAATCATATTTAAGTAGAATTAATTATGAACCTACTCTATTCATACCTACAAAAAACAATACTGAATTTAAAACACTTGATGGTAAAAACGTCACAGATAAGAAGTTTGGTAGTATAGTAAAAGCAAAACAATTTATTGAAACATATAAGTCTATGCCTGAGTTTAAAGTATATGGCATGACAAGATATAATTATCAGTATATCGCAAACGAATATCCTAAAGACATACAATGGGACAAAGATAAAATTAAAATTTTTACGCTTGATTTAGAGTGTGAATGTGAACATGGTTTTCCTGATCCTGATACTGCAAGAGAACCTATTATTTGTATCACGGTTAAAAATCATAGTAATAAACAAATCATAACTTGGGGTACTGGCGACTTCTTAACAAAGAAATCAAATGTGACCTATATCAAATGTGAAAACGAAAAACATTTATTATTAGAGTTTCTAAAGTTCTGGTGTAAAAATCATCCTGATATTGTCACTGGTTGGAATGTTAAGTTCTTTGACATACCNTATCTAATGAATAGAATGAGAACAATATTTGANAATGACACNATTAATAAAATGTCGCCTTGGAATTATGTTAANGCTGAACGAATACAATTAGGAACAAAGAATCAACAATACTGGAATATGTTAGGCATATCTGTATTAGATTATTTTGATTTATATAAAAAGTTTACCTATGTTAGACAAGAGTCTTATAAACTTAATTACATTGCAAAAGTAGAATTAGGTGAATCTAAATTAGATAATCCATACGACACATTTAAAGAGTTTTATACAAATGATTATCAAAAGTTTGTTGAGTATAATATCCAAGATGTAGAATTAGTTGATAGACTAGAAGATAAAATGGGTTTGATTGATCTATGCTTAACTATGGCATATGACTTTAAAGTTAATTATACAGATGTTTATTCGCAAGTAAGATGTTGGGATACTTTAATCTATAATCATTTACATAAAAAGAAAATTGCAATACCACCAAGAGAAGACCATGATAAGGCAACACAATTCGAAGGTGCATATGTAAAAGACCCACAATTAGGATTGCATAAATGGATTGTTTCTTTCGATTTAAATAGTTTGTATCCTCATTTAATTATGCAATACAATAATAGTCCTGAAACTTATGTAGGTGTAGAACCTAAAAATATAGGTGTAGAAAATTATCTAAATCAAAAGTTTAATCTTAAATGGTTAAAAGAAAAAAACTTAACTATTGCGCCTAATGGTGCTTTGTTTAGAAGAGATATACAAGGTTTCTTACCTGAGTTGATGAAAAAGAATTATGACGCCAGAGTTGTCTTCAAAAAGAAGATGATAAAAGCAAAACAAGAATATGAAAAAACAAAAGACCCTATTTACAAAAAAGAAATTAGTAGATGTCATAATATACAAATGGCAAAGAAAATATCTTTAAACTCTGCTTACGGTGCAATCGGCAATCAATACTTTAGATACTTTGAAAAGAACCAGGCAGAGGCGATTACTATGGGTGGTCAGTTAACTATTCGTTGGATAGAAAAAGATATAAACAAGTTTATGAATAAAGTATTAGGCACNGAGAATAAAAATTATGTTGTTGCGTCTGATACTGATTCAATCTATTTAAGATTAGATGAATTAGTACAAAAAACTTGTAAAGATAAAACAACTCAACAGATTACAGATTTCTTAAACAAGGCTGCTGAAGAGAAGATACAAAAAGTTATTGATAAGAGTTTTGAAAATCTTGCAGAATACGTAAATGCCTATGAACAAAAAATGATTATGAAACGAGAAGCAATTGCTAATAAAGGCATATGGATTGCTAAGAAAAGATATATCTTAAATATGTTTGATGAAGAAGGCGTTAGATATGAATATCCTAAACTAAAAGTTATGGGTGTTGAAGCCGTCAAGTCTTCTACGCCTGAAGTTTGTAGAGGTAAAATTAAAGAGGCAATACGAGTTATTATGAATCAAAGTGAAGATGATTTGATTAAGTTTGTTGCAGATTTTAAAACACAATTTAGAAATTTAAGTCCTGAAAGTGTTGCGTTTCCTAGGTCTTGTAATAATTTAGAAAAGTATATTGATCCGTCACAGATTTATAAGAAAGGCACACCTATTCATGTAAAAGGTTCTTTGCTTTACAATCACTATTTACATAAACACAATTTAGAACAAAGATATCCTGTAATTAAAGAGGGTGATAAAATAAAATTTTTAATGTTAAAACTACCTAACTCTGTAAAAGATACGGTTATTTCTTTTTCAACATATCTACCTAGAGAGTTTAAATTAAAACAATATGTAGATTATGATGGTCAGTTTGAAAAGACATTTACAGATCCACTAAAATTTATCTTAAATGCTATCAACTGGAAACTAGAGAAAGAAGCAACCTTAGAAAGTTTCTTTACATGATAACAGGTATAATAATATTATTAATAGTTCTACATTGGAGTTTTTCTTTCGGTATGTATATTGCAGCCGTTAGTGATATACCAATTAGTAGATTTTTGATAATGATGTTTTTTATAAAAATGATGACATCAAGTTTAACTCAAGGAGGACTATAATGCGTGAAGGCGTGAAGTTACCAAAGGTAACATTTAAAGTAAGAACAGGAGATCAAGCACCAGAAGATGGTGGATGTCCTATCGGTGGTGCTTGGGTAGATAAAACAACAGATGATTACTTCAAAGGTAAGAGAGTAATTTTGTTTAGTTTACCAGGCGCATTTACACCAACCTGCTCATCAAAACAATTACCAGGTTTTGAATATAACTATGACAATATAAAAGGATTGAAAATAGATGAAGTTTATTGTATGAGTGTTAATGACTCGTTTGTAATGAACGCTTGGGCAGAGAAGATGAATATATGTAAAGTCAAAGTTATACCTGACGGATCAGGAAACATGACTAGATTTTTAGGTATGTTGATCGGTAAGAACCATTTAGGCTTTGGTAATAGAAGTTGGCGATTTATGGCTGTAATCAACGATGGTGTTATTGAAAAATGGTGGCAAGAACCAGGTATCAATAATGATGGTGTTGATGATGATCCATATGAACAAACTACACCAGAAAATATGTTGGCTTATTTACATGGACCACACACTCAAACAAGATAAGAAGTATAATATAATATATGCCGACCCACCATGGCATTTTCAGAATTGGAATAACGCAAACGCACAAACCAATCCTGAAAAACATTATAATACTATGACTATGAAAGACATAGAAAATTTACCTATTGGTGATATAGCAGATAAAGATTGTGTATTGTTTATGTGGTGTACAGACCCGTTGCTACATAAACAAATACCAATTGTTGAGAAGTGGGGTTTTACATATAAGACGGTAGGATTTACGTGGGTTAAAACAAACAAAGACAGAATTAAAAATTATTATTTTAAAGGACCAGGTTACTGGACTAGAGCAAATACTGAAACTTGCATACTTGCAACTAAAGGTAAACCTAAAAGAGTAAGTGGTAATGTAGATAGATTAGTTGTAAGTGAACGTAGAGAACATAGTAGAAAACCTGATAGAATTAGAAACGATATAGTAAAATTATGTGGTGATTTACCACGTATAGAGTTATTTGCCAGAACATCTATGCCAGGTTGGGATGTTTGGGGAAANCAAGTTGACAAATTTAACTAGAAATGATATAATATAGTATGGATTATTTGTACAAATACGCAGATCATAATAAGTTACCTATAATGGATCAAATTACATTTGAGCGTTATACAAACGAAATNGGTAAAGAAAAATTTAGAGAAGACTTGGCTGCATATATTGAAAAAGAAAGACCAATATTTCCTTTGAAAAAAATTACAAAAGATGATGTAAGAAATGATTTTAAAGATTTACAAAAGTTTGATACAGCGAAATATTTAAAAGTAGATGTAGATAATGTAATGGAAAAATATGATGACTATGAAAATCCATATAACACATTTGGTTTAGGTATCATAGACGCACCATCAACATTTAATAATATATCAAATTACTTTCATCAAAAAACTAGATTAAATTGTTCTAGTTATAGTTTCAAAGCACCTTTAGATGTATGGCAAAATGGTAATGCAAAAGATATATGGCGTTGTCTAGGTCCTATATGGCGTGGTATTAACGATATGAAAAAAGTTATGGTTGATGGCAAAGAAGAGTTAAGAGGTGGTCAATTAAGTGAGGCAAGTTATTTAAGTGCATTTAGATTAGGTACATATATCGCAACACAATTTAAACCTAATGTTGCAAAAACAATTTATGATATGACTAAAGCAGGCAGAGTATTAGATACTTCATGTGGTTGGGGCGATAGACTTGCAGGTTTTTATGCTAGTAATGCAACACAATATTATGGTTGTGATCCTAATCCTAATACATACGAACAATACATGGAACAATGTGTGTTCTACGAAGAGTTATTAGGTAATGGTGCTGATGTAGATGAAAGAGTTGATAGTCAAGGTAGAAATTATTTTGTAATGTCAGGTCGTAAGTTTGTAAAGATATATAGATGTGGTGCTGAAGATTTACCTTGGGATGAAATTACAGATATTGATTGTGCTTTTACAAGTCCACCATACTTNTCTACTGAAGAGTATAACAAAGGTGGTGAACATGAAGAAGATCAATCATGGCATAAGTTTAATGAATATAATAAATGGCGTGATGATTTCTATTTACCAGTTTCTAAAAATACATTTAATTCATTATCATCAACAGGTCATATGTTTATAAACATCATGGATCCTAAAGTAAAAAATCACAGACACAAAAGTTGTGATGAATTAGTTGCAAGTTTAAAAGAACATTTTATAGGTCAAATAGGAATGAGAATTATGCAAAGACCTAAATCAGATAAGTTGTTTGAAAGTGAAGAGGCAAAACAAGAGTTTATGAATAAGACATATATAGAGAATGTATGGTGTTTTGCAAAAAAAGAATTAGACTATTTTAGAGAAGCAAGAACAAGTGTATTACCAATATGATTAAATTTATTAAAGAGTTAATATCATCATTTAAAAAAGACAAACCTAATATTACATGGTTTACAGATGTGCCTGGTCTACAAGATGTTATGCCTATCATTCCTGCAAAACAACATATGCCAGAGTGGTATAAACAATTAGAAAGAAAAAGACCAGATAGAAATCCTTTAACAACAGACAAAGTAAATAAAGGAACAATTAGACATTGTCCTGCGATACCTGAATATCTTTCAATGGGTTATGTTGTACCATTATGGTGTGATGTATGGATTTATTCAGATGAAAAAACATGGCAATATAAAATACCTACTGAAAGATTTAAGTTTACTAATCATGGTAATCATCAATACAAAGATTTAATACCAGAACACGCAAAAGATTTTGCCTTTATATTTAAACCTAATTGTCCTTGGTATGTTAAAACATCACCAGGTTGGAGTGTATTACAACTTCCAGTTTACTATGATTTTAACCAAGATTTTCATACTTTGCCAGGTGTGATAAGATCAGATATACATAATCAAATTAATCAACAAATGGTTATAAAAAGATATGGCGAACTTAATTTAAAAAGAGGAACACCTATTGCACAATATATTCCTATTAAGAGAGAATTTATAAAAGATTTTATTACATATACAACACCAAATCACAAACCAGAGTTGTACTATGGTGTTGAATCGCAAAGACTAAATGTACAATCAAAATGGTTTGGTGGTTACAATTGGTTAAAAACACAAAAGAAGGACGAGAAAAAATGTCCTTTTCATAAATAGTTATGATGGCAATTGCAGAAAAAAAATACAAAGACATGAAGGCNTATTGGGACTTTCAACGAAAGTTAGAGTACAATAGAGAATTATTAAAAAAACAAGTTGTTAATGTTCAAACAAAATATAACTTTCATCATCCAGAAATGTCACCAGATGATATGTTTACTTTGTTATGGGATAAGATTACACAAAATGATTTAGAGACACCACCTAAAACGTGGGTACCTGAAAATGATGAACTTAAATTATGGAACGAACTCAAACAATTGCCTAAATCTACTGGTAGACCAGTTGTTTTAAGAGCTCGTCAGAGCAATGAAGAACTTTAATTATAAATTAAATTACAAAAAACTAAACTTTAGAAAACCTGAAATTAGAAAACTATACAGAATAGGTCGTGGCGAACAAGGTGTACTACTTGTAAGACCTTATACAAATATTATATGTAGAAACTGGCGATTTAAAACGCCACAGATTGCAGAAAAAAGTGCTAATACAATCTATCATATGTATAGAGGATTTAGAGCATTAAAAGACTTTGTGGGTATGGATATGTGTAGAAAGTTTTTAGAAATGGGTTTTACAAGGGCAAGAAGATATGCGAATCACAAAGACGGCAAGAAATACAAAGATGGTAAAATACTACCGCAAGAAAAAGATTGGGCAACGAGTGAAAAAGCAAAGTCAGCGTCAATCTTTAAAAAATATAGAGATTTGGTNACCACAGATAAACTCTATATAATTATGAGAAAAAACTGGCGTGAGATAGAAAACGCACATGAGGATAATAATACACAAAGGATATAATAACTATATGACACACGATTTTGTTTCAAAGGACATTGACAAAATAATGAAAGTGTGTTATGATTTAAATATCAAACGATATAGTTTAGTGTTTAGTGATAAAGAAAAGGATGATTATGAACGATTTTTTAAAAGAAGTAATTAAAGAAACAGGTAATGAATATGCCACACTAGTAAGTGAAGGTGTTGAAGCAGGTGATGTAGATAGTTTTATTGATACAGGTAGTTATACTTTAAATGCCTTACTATCAGGTAGTATCTATGGTGGTCTTCCTGCAAATAAAATTACTGCGATTGCAGGTGAAGCTGCAACAGGTAAAACTTTCTTTGCTCTAGGCATTGTAAAAAGTTTTTTAGATAAACACAAAGACGCAGGTGTGATTTACTTTGAATCAGAAAGTGCGTTAACAAAAGATTTAGTTGAGAGTAGAGGTGTTGATAGTAAACGAATGGTTATTGTTCCTGTTGCAACCGTACAAGAGTTTAGACACCAATCTATAAAAGTTGTTGACAAATATTTAGAACAACCAGAAGATAAAAGAAAACCTATTATGTTTGTATTAGATAGTTTAGGAATGTTATCTACTACAAAAGAAATGACAGATACAGCAGAGGGCAAAGAAACAAGAGATATGACAAGATCACAAATTGTCAAGGCTGCATTTAGAGTTTTAACATTGAAACTAGGTAAGGCAAAAATACCTATGATTATGACCAATCATACTTATGATGTTATCGGTTCAATGTTCCCACAAAAAGAAATGGGTGGTGGTTCTGGTTTAAAATATGCTGCTAGTAATATAGTATATCTTTCAAAAAGAAAAGAAAAAGATGGTAAAGAAGTTATAGGTAATGTAATACATTGTTTAAATTATAAGAGTAGATTGACAAAAGAAAATGCTAAGATAGATGTAAGATTAACTTATGATAAAGGTTTAGAAAAACACTATGGGTTATTAGAACTTGCAATCAAAGGTGGTGTATTTAAATCAGTATCAACAAGAGTAGAATTACCAGACGGATCAAAACAATATGCTAAAACTATCAATAATGAACCTGATAAATTCTATACTAAAGAGGTTCTCAATAAGATTGACGAAGTTGCCAAAAAAGAGTTCCTCTATGGCGCAGAATAAAACAGAATACGCTTTTGTACAGAGAGAGGTTGATGATTTCTCATGTATAAAGATAACAAAAGGACCATACGAAGGTGTAATATATACCTATGGTCAAGTTAAGTTTGCAGAAAATGAAGTTGCAGGAAGATTACCTTTAAAATTTACTTATAATGTACAAAGAAATATAAATGATGTAGATACCGAAAGTGAAGAATTTAGACAAGCCATAGGCGATATATTAATAGAAGTAATGGAAAAACAACTAGAGGAAGGCAAACTTAACATAAATGAACAGACTCGAAACAACAATACTAACTAATTTAATTCACAACGAAAACTTTAGTAGAAAAGTTTTACCTTTCCTAAAAACAGATTACTTTTCGGCAAACGAAGAAGTAACCATATTTAAAATTATAGAAAGTTATATTATTAAATATAACAATCTACCATCTAAAGAAGCAATTAGTATTGAGTTATCTAATTTAAAAAATATTACTGAAGATGAATTTAAGATTGCAAAAAGAGTATTAGAGACTTTAACACCAGATGAAAAAACAGATATAGAATGGTTAACAGATACAACAGAGAAATGGTGTAAAGATCGTGCTGTACATAATGCTGTACTATCAGGTATTAAAATATTAGACGGCAAAGATAAAAGACATACACCAGAGGCAATACCATCTATATTATCTGAAGCTCTTGCTGTTTCGTTTGATACACATATTGGGCATGATTATTTAAATCAAACCGATGAACGATACGATTATTATCATAAAGAAGAAGAGAGATTAAAATTTGACTTATCATATTTCAATAGAATAACAAAAGGTGGTATACCACCCAAGACTTTAAATGTGGCACTTGCAGGTACTGGTGTTGGTAAATCTTTGTTTATGTGTCATGTGGCTGCGTCTATGATTATGCAAGGCAGAAATGTATTGTATATAACTTTAGAAATGGCAGAGGAAAGAATTGCAGAAAGAATAGACGCTAATTTATTAGATGTAACCGTTGATGAACTCTATGAAATGCCTAAACAATATTATGATACAAAGATTGCTAAATTAAAAAAGAAGGCAAATGGTCAATTAATTATTAAAGAATATCCTACTGCCTCTGCTCACACAGGTCATTTCAAAGGACTTATTGATGAACTTGCATTAAAGAAAAGTTTTAAACCAGATATTGTATTCATAGATTATTTAAATATATGTTCATCTAGTAGATTTAAAGGTGGTAATATATCTTCTTATTTTTATGTTAAGGCAATCGCTGAAGAATTAAGAGGTCTTGCTGTTAGATATAATTTACCTATTGTGTCTGCTACACAAACAACTAGAACTGGTTATATGTCAAGTGATGTTGGTTTAGAAGATACCTCAGAAAGTTTTGGTCTTCCTGCAACTGCTGACTTTATGTTCGCTCTTATATCAAATGAAGATTTAGAAGAATTAAATCAAATGAAAGTTAAACAATTAAAAAATAGATATAATGATCCTGCTGTAAATAGATCATTTATTATTGGTGTTGATAGAAGTAAAATGAGACTATATGATGTAGAACAATCAGCACAAAACTTAACAGATGGTAACCAAGAGAGCGAAGAACAACTTAATCAACCTGCAGGACCTAGACCTGCTGAAGGCATTTACGATAAGTTTTCTGATTTTAAAGTATGAACAAAATAGAATTGTTTAGTACACCTATAATCTATATTGAAAATTTTTTAGATGACAATGTAAGAAAAAGCATTGTCAAACATATAAAAGATAATTCTAATGTTTTTAATAATTTAGGTAATGTAGAGGGTGTAGGGTATGGCAACTTTAAAATATCACATTATAAAAATGATAAGTTTAAATTTAAAGATGGCGATTATATAGTAGATTATTTTACAAACAACGTACCCGAGTGTAAGAATTTTAAACAAGATATACAAAACGTAATAGATAAAACTTCAATAGAATTAGGATTTAAAAATTTAAAAGTAGATAACTCATGGATTACAATTATGGATAAAGATAGTAGTCTAATGAAACACGACCATATACCTTCTAAATTAAGTGGTGTGATATACTTAAATATAGATGATTCAAGCAGTGATATATACTTTTACAATCCAAATGATAAAATAAAATTATATAAGTTTGATAATATTGATAAAAATAATTGCATAAATTTTAATTTTAAACCTAAGAATAATGATTTAATAATATTCCCATCGTGGATAGAACATGACTCTAGTTATAAAGTAAACCAAACAACGAATAGGATAGCATTAAGTTTTAACTCATTATGAAAAGAAAAATTAAAAAGCGAATAAATAAAGGTGTGTATTACAAATCTGCTATGGTTAAAAAAGATGGCAAGATTATATGGCGAGCAGTTGAAATGCCTAGAGGTCTTGTTTTAAAAGAATCTTTTTTTGAAGAAGATGTAAAACAAGTAGTTAAGTTTCAAAATAAAAATAAAACATTTGGTAAGTTTGGTTTCCCAACTTGTTTTGATAGAAGAAGTGATGAAGAAATATCAAATAGTAAGAAATGATTTTTCAATAGAAAGAAAAGAACCTATTTTTGAGTTTCAACTTGATGAACCAGAAATGGATAAACTTATCATAGAAGAAATAGATAAAGTAGGTGATCAACAAGGACATAGAACAAACGCACAATGTCTAATGACATATTGGCAGATGTGGGAATATCCTGGTTTTAAAAGATTTGCTAAAATGTTTTTGGATGCTTGCGATGCTGTTTCTCGTATGCAATTTGATATACGACATCAATATCAATTTGTATTAAAGAATCTATGGGGTTTAAAATATACCTCAGGTCAAATAACTAAACCACATGATCACTGGCCTGCTGTTTATTCATGTTCATATTATATTACAGCACCCGAAGGTGCACCAGGTTTATACTTTCCTGAAATTAAAACAAAAGAAGGTTTTGGCGTAGAGAAAAAAATCAAACCAGGAATGTTATTGATTTTTCCTAGTATGTTAAGACACGAAGTTAGAGAACAACCTTTTGAGGGTTACAGATATACCGTTTCTAGTAATGCTTATGTAGATTACAAAAGTTAGATTCTTCATACATAAATATATGTATGGCAGACAAAACAACATTATTAGAATCATCACAAGCGTTATTTTCTTCACTTGCAGATAATGTAGGTGCAAGTAGTATAGACAAGGCATTTGACCTTAAAACATATCCCACATTTACAGATTTCAAAGACAAGTATAATAAAAAGTTAGAACTAGCGTTTAAACGACTAGATACACCTGGTGTTTCTTATAATGACATAACTAAATTTCTAACTTCTAATAATGATTGGTATACATCATCTAATCTAATTGCAGTAGAACTAATTAAACAAATAGAAACAATAGATAAAGATTACAAAATTAAAGGTAAAGGTTATCAAAATCTATTTTACTTTAGAGGTGATAAAGATGTTATGGGTACTATACAAAAGTTATGGTCTATGGCAAACAAAATGCCTATCACTATAAAAAATCAAACAAGATTTGGTGATATAAACAAATGGTCTCCTGCCGACATATATCTTGCAAGTAAAATGGCAAAAGATAAATTAAGAACTACATTAGCAGAAGCTAAACCTAATTCATTTGGATTCCCACAATTAAATGTTTTAATAAGTGATTTAATTGATAGTGGTGATATGTTGCCTTTATCACTAAAGAAAACTACAAAAAAAGCTATAATACAATTAGTTAACTTTGATAGAAAAAAAGAAATTCAATCACTAAAAAATTTAGTAGTAAAAGGAACAACAGACTGGAAACCTTATAAGAAAGTTGCCTTTGGTAAGAAGACAGAAACTAGAGATATGAGAATATTACTAAAATCTGGTGATATAAAATTTAGACACGACCCTAGTGCTAAAAGATTTGTTGCTGAGTTTTTAGGTGGTGGTGCAGAGGCAAGAGGTGGTTCAATAGGTTCTATGAGAGTGTTTGCTCAATTGTTATCATTTGTAGATAAACAAACAGCAGTACAAGTAAAAAAATTATATGATGATGGTGAGAAGATGTATTTTAAACAGATTGAACCTGTTATAAAACAAAGATCAGCATTAGAGAAAAAAAATAAAGATTTATTCAATTTTAAAAGAGGTGAAATATCTGCCTTAAATATTATTAATAAAATTATGCCCGTCCTGAAGAAGTGGTTTAGAAGAACAGATAAAAAAAGTCAACAACAAATTAATGACTTTGTTTTAATTATGTATCAATATGTAACCTCTCGTACACCTCTTTCAGGCAAGTTTGTTATTGCCAAAGGCAATTAGTGAAACTAAAAAAACCCTCAACAGATTCTATCATAGATATGTCAGTAGATTTATTTTTAATTCTATGGGACGTATTATCTAGTCCTATTCTAATAGTAATGAGAATTATCAGACACCTTATGAAAAAATTGTTTTCAGGCAGACTAAAACGAGTAATTAAGTGGTTTGTACATAAGGTTTTAAGAATCAAGTAATCTAATCTTATAAATATTGTCGTAAGTAGTGAATTTTATTAATGGATTTGATTGGAATTTTTATTGACAATGGCCTTGAATTTTGATATAATGGACATAGTGGGAAACAAATGTATAGTTTTAAACAATATCTAAATGAAGCTAAAAATACACATTTAGAACATTTAGAAGATAACATAATCAATAACGGCTACTCAGGTGGCTTAGAAGCAATAGAGTTTCTTAAATCATTAAGAAATATGCTTTTAGGATCATCTCGTAGAAAAGTTAATCTATCAGTCAAATGGGATGGTGCGCCAGCTGTATTCTGTGGTATCAATCCTGAAAACAACAGATTTTTTGTTGGATCAAAATCTGTCTTCAANGTAAATCCTAAAATCAATTACACACAATCAGATATAAGAAAAAACCACGCAGGTGGTTTAGCAGACAAACTAATTGTTTGTTTAAAAGAATTACCAAAATTAAATATCAAAGGTATCGTTCAAGGCGATTTATTATATACACCTAAAGATATTGAAAAAGTAAGTATTAGAGGTGAAGACTCAATTGCTTTTAAACCTAACACTATTACTTACGCTGTACCTCAAAATACTGATCTTGCAAAAAGAATATTAAGAAGTAAATTAGGCATAATCTTTCACACTACTTACACAGGTCGAAAGATGTCTGATTTAAAAGCAAGTTTTGGCGTTAATGTAAATTCATTTACAAAGACGCCATCAGTATTTTTTGATGACGCTAGTTATAAAGATAACTCAGGTGTTGCAACATTTACAGACGCAGAAAGCGATAGATACGATGGTATGTTAAGAATGGCTATGGGTTCTATTGGCAAAGGCAAAAGAATTTTAAATTTANTAAAATCACAAACTAATTTATTATCAGTTGGTGCAAGATTAAAAATATACTTTAATGATTATATCAAAAGAGGTAGAGCAATAAGTGGTGTAAAAAAACTACAAACAGATTTTAGAAAATATTATGCTTCAGTTTTAGATGACGAAATTACAAAAAGAAAAACTGATAGTGCAAAAAGAAAATATGAAACTATTAGAAACGAAGGTTTAAAATTTATTGATAGATACGAAAATGAGATATACTTTGCAATCGCAAGTTATGTATCTTTACAAACAGCAAAAAACTTTTTAGTAAGTAAGATGAATCAAATTAAATCTATCGGCACATATCTACAAACTAACAATGGATTTAAATTAACTAATCCAGAAGGTTATGTTGCTGTAGATAGAATGGGTAATGCTGTTAAATTAGTAGATAGATTAGAGTTTAGTACTGCTAACTTTAATTTACAAAAGAACTGGATAAAAGGATAATGAAAACATTTTTGACATTTTTAGAAGAGACAACTAGAAGAATTATATTAATGGGTGGTCCTGGCTCAGGCAAATCTACTTATGCAGAATACATTACAAAAAGNTTTTCTATACCTCACATCTATCCAGGTGGCATGTTAAGAAAAGAAGTAGAAAAAGGTAGTGAGATAGGAAAACAAGTTGCAGATATAATTTCAACAGGTCAATTTGTGCCTAATGAAATAGTCTTAAAATTAATTAAAGATAAAGTAGATCAATCACCTACTGGTTATGTTTTAGATGGTTGGCCTAGATATATGACGCAAGTAAGAGATATGGAAGAGGCAAACATAGGTTACGATAAAGTTATATTTTTAGATGTTAGTAGAGAAGAAATTTTAAAAAGATTATTAGCAAGAGGTAGAGCAGACGATACTAAAGAGATAATCAATAATAGAATAGACTTATACAATAGAGAAACAGGTCCTGCAGTAGAACATTTTAGAGGTAAACCTGGTTTCGTAGAAATAAAAGCAGAGGGCGGTACAATAGAAGATAACGCTAATAAAATTATAAAGGCAATAGAAGATGGAAGTTAAAAGTTTTACACAACAAATAAACGAAGGTCTTTACGATCCAGGTATATTCAAAGCATTTTTCCTTGCAGGTGGCCCTGGTTCAGGTAAGACATTTGTTGCTTCTTCAGCATTTGCAGGTTCAGGTTTAAAAGTTGTAAACTCTGATATTACATTTGAAAGAGAAATCAAAAAGGCAGGATTATCTATGAAAATGCCAGATGAAGAAGAATACTTTAGAGATATATTAAGAAAAAGAGCAAAAGGTACCGTGTTAAATCAATTACAAACTTATATAAAAGGTAGACTTGGTTTAGTTATTGATAGTACAGGTAGAGATTATGATACCATTGCTAGAAATGCTAATATGCTTAAACAATTAGGATATGATTGTTATATGATATTTGTAAATACTAGTTTAGATGTTGCTTTAGAAAGACAACAAAGAAGAGAAAGAATTGTACCAGAATATATTGTAAAGAAAAATTGGGAAGGTGTACAAAGTAATATCGGTAAGTTTCAAAGACTATTTGGTATGAATAATTTTGTTGTTGTTGATAACAATAAATCAGAAGCAGAATTAGTAACCATAACATTAAATAATGTATCAAAAATAGTTAGACGATTAATTACAAAACCTATATCATCTTATATTGCAAAAAGATGGATGGCAGGTGAGAGAAAAGCAAAGAGAAGAACATGAAGAAATTTAAAGAGTACATGAGTTTAGTTGCAGATAAAAGATGTCCTGACGGATATAGATTTGACAATAAACTAAAGGTTTGTGTTCCTACAGGAAATAAATATGTAAGATACCCTTTCTTTGGTCGTATTGGTACAACAAGTAAAAACGCTGATACAGATAATACAAATGGTAATGGTGATACTAACGGAAATGGTAACGGCAATGGCAATGGCAATGGTAATGGAAACGGTGGTAATGGAGCAAACGGTGGTAACGGCGGCAATGGAGGCGGCGGAGAATAATGAGATTTAAAGATTTTATAAAAGAGTCTATTATAGACATACCTAGAAAGACATACGCAAGACCTGTATTTGATAATCCAGATACAAGTAATCCTAGTTTAAAGCCTGCTGTAAGAAAACAAATAATAGACGGAATTAAAACATTTGAAAAATTTGGGAAAGTAGTTAAGTATACCTTAATTGGTTCTATACTAACAAAACAATATAGAGATGACGCTGATTTAGATGTTAATATCTTATTTGATATACCTGGTTCACAGGAAGAACAAGAAAAGGTACATGAAAAAATAAGAGAATATCAAGGCGAAATAAATGGTCAAACAATACCTGGCACAGATCATCCTATAAACTACTTTTCTATCATAGATCCTGCTACATTTAGTAAGGCAAGGGACATGGCAGATGGTACTTTTGACATAGACGATAATAAGTTTATCAAAAGACCAGATCCTGGCACCTTCGAACCTGAAAAATACCTAGCGGATTTTCAGAAACGTGTTTCTGAAATAGATGTTGTTAAAGGTGAATTGGCTCGAGATATTATTGATTATGAGGAACTATCAAGGCTTACCTCATCTGATATTGATGGGTTGAGTACATTAGTTGCTAAAAAGTTAGCTGAAATTACAGACTCTATTAACACTCTAATTGATATTGGAGACAAGACCGTACAAGATAGAAAAGACTCTTTTGCGGCTGATATGTCACCAGAAGAAATCAGAAAGTTTGGCGTTAAGAACCGACTTCCTAAAAATGTAATTTATAAGATGTTAGAGAAGTATCATTATCTCAAATTCTTTAAACATTTGAACGACATTATGGATGACGGGAAAATAACACCAGATGAACTGAAATCATTATCTAAAATAAAAGAGGCCAAAGGTAGACATATAGCGTTTACCTTTGGTCGATTCAATCCACCAACAATCGGACATGAAAAACTTATGAATAAGTTATCGCAAGTTAGAGCAGATAACTATTATATCTTTGTAAGTAAGTCAGAGGATAGTGCAAAGAATCCTTTATCTTATAGACAGAAAATACAAGCAATGAAACAAATGTTTCCTAGACACGCTAGAAATATTATTGTAAGTAAATCTAATAGTGTATTTGAAATAGTGACCGATCTATACAATAGAGGTACAACAGAATTATCTATGGTAGTTGGTAGTGATAGAGTAAGAGAATTTGAAACAACAATTAAGAAATACAATAACATAAGAAGCAGACATGGTTTCTATAACTATGATAAAATTAATATTGTATCTGCTGGTGAAAGAGATCCAGACGCTGATGGTGCAACAGGCATGAGTGCAAGTAAAATGAGAACTGCCGCTAAATCAGACGACTATGATACATTTAAAAAAGGTTTACCTTCTTCATTTGGTAATTCAAATAGAGGTTTACAATTATTCAAAGATGTAAGAAAAGGTATGCAATTGGCTGCAGGTGTCAACCATGACGCTGGTGCAGGTGCATTAAGATTTAAACCTTTCATAACTGCTTCAACAAGAGAAGAATTAGAAAAAATGACATTAAGAGATCAGTATATCAGTGAACATATCTACGAAGTAGGAGATATAGTTGACGATATACAAAATGGTATAACTGGTATAGTTATAAGAAGAGGAACAAACTATGTGACTTTAGAAGATGTTGATAATAAATTACATAGATGTTGGTTACATAACATTATGGAAACGCCAGTATATCCTATTGAGTTAGAAGAAAGAGCAAAGAAAATTGCTAAACACAAATATAAAAGGGATCCGAAATACTACGACAAAGGTGGTTCTATTAAGAAATCACCTGAAGATAAAGAGACAGGTCTACCTAAAAAATATGTAAAAGGTCTATCAAAAGATAAGGCAAGACAACATAAGAAACAATTAGACAGACAATCTAAAATGAGAGATGACGATCCTGCAGCCTACAAACAAACTAGTGCTGACAAAGGTGCAAAGACTAAACCTAGTAAGTACACGAAGAAGTTTAAACAAATGTATGGCGAACTAAAAATTAACAGAAATAACAAAGAGACTGAAAAAGTAAATATGGGTCTTACAAATATGGGTATGCCTGAGGCATACGATATAGGGCATGATTATGCAAAATACACTTCATCTATTACACCAGGTGAACCTAATTATGATCCTAAGTTTCAAGGCACAACATATACCCCAAGTAATCCAGAAAATAACAAAATACAAGTCTCTGGTAAGAAGATTAAAATGATTAATAAAGTAGAATTAAAAGACATTGAAGAGTGGCGAAATAGCGATGAAACGATAGATAAATATAAGGGACGATACGGTGATGAGTGGGAATCTAAATTAGAAGAAACCTACGAAAAAATGGTCAACAAAGTTGTTGATACAAATGACGAGATTGTCAAAAGTAGATTTAAAGAATATAGTAGAGATATTAAAACTCTAACAAAAGAAGACTTTAAATCAAAACATGGCGATGAAAAAGAAGAAGTCAGAAAGAGTATCGGAGAAAATATAGAAGTGAAAAGTTTTAAACAATTTGATGAAGAGTTTGATAAGAAATGTGACGAGTGTTTATTTGAACACGAGTCAGAACCTTTACAAGAGGCCGAATATCAAGGCAAAAAGGTAAAACTAAACGACCCGATTAGAGGTGGTTCTAAAAAGTTTTATGTTTATGTAAAAGGCCCAACAGGTAAAGTAGTAAAAGTTTCTTTTGGTGATACAACAGGTTTGAGTATTAAGAGAGATGATCCTGCAAGAAGACGAAGCTTCAGAGCAAGACATAGATGTGATACTCCAGGGCCTAAATGGAAAGCACGATACTGGTCTTGTTATCAGTGGAGAGCTGGGGCAAAGGTAAATAACTAATGAGTAGATATAGAAAAAGTTGGGAAGAGATTAGAGAACAAGTAAGTGAATTTACACTTGTTCATGTAGTAAGATATAGAGATCCATTAAATAAAAAAAGATTTGCAGTACCTTTTAAAACAAAAGAAAAGGCACAGGCAAAGATGGATCAATTAAAAAGAGATGGTGTAAAAGAAATAGAAATTACACAGGATACTTTAAGAGGTAATATAAAATTTAAAGAAGGCCTAGACAACAAAGATTTATCAGTTGTTAAAAAAGTTATATCTAAATTAGACAAGGCTTCAGACGCTCATGCTGGTCAGAGAGATATGTTAAAAAAGGCTGTCAAAGAAGAAGACGACCATGAAGTATCTATGGCAAGAGGTGAGTTAGAGGCAATCGCAGATAAGGCTACTCAATTATCATCTATGTTGCAAGGTAAAACAGATGAGGGTAATCCTTTAGAAGCATGGGTACAATCTAAAATTACAAAAGCAAAAGATTATATTAATTCAGTATCAGATTATTTAATGTATAATCCTGATATGAAAGAGGCAGACTTATCAAAAGGTCAGATTAAAAAAGTACATAAGATGGCAGATGAGTTGCCTAAAAAAGATTTTAAAGACAGATATGGTAAAGAAAAAGGTGACGCAGTAAGATACGCTACGGCAACAAATATTGTTAAAAAGAAAGAGGGTATTACTGAAGTAGAAAAAACACCTGCTCAAAAAATATCTGATTTACAAAATAGAATTACAGATAAAACTAATAAAGTTAATAGTATGGATGTTGGTGATCCTAAACAGAAAACGCCTATGGCAATTGCAAAGGCAGATTTAGAAACAATGAAGTTAAAACTAGATGACTTAAAAAATAAAGAAAGAGCAGCTCGATTAACTTCAGAAAAAGAACCAAAGAAAGAAAAAGAAATGCAACAAATAGATGAAAAACAGATTGAAGGAATAAAAAACAAATCTGAAAAGTCAGGCATACCTTACGGCATTTTAAAACAAGTGTACAATAGAGGTATGGCTGCATGGAAAGGTGGACATAGACCTGGTACAACGCCACAACAATGGGCATTTGCTAGAGTTAATGCGTTCATCACAAAAGGAAAAGCATACTACACAGCTGACGCTGATTTGGCGAAGAAGGCTCGTGCAGCTAAAAAGGGAAAAAAATAATGAGTAAATATTTAGAAAGTAAAAAAGGCAGCATTGAAGAACTTTCTACGAAGATAGCTTCAGAGCAGCCAACGATAGATAGAACATTTAAATCAGACGTTAAATTAACAACAGAGAAAAAATACTTAGGTACTAAACCAGGTTCACTTGCAGACGCAGCTGCTAAAGTTGTAAGTGAAAGTAAATTAGACCCAGTAAACAAAGACGCTGTTAAGAAAAAATTTGACGACAGAAAAGACAAAGACATTGACAACGATGGTGATGTTGATTCTACTGATAAGTATCTTCACAAAAGAAGAAAAGCAATCTCTGGTAATATTAAAGAAAAAGTGACGCCAGATGACAAAGGTGAAAAAATTAATCAAAAGAAACACGATGGTTATAAAGACCCTAAAAAAGGTGAAAGAGAAATCATTAAACCTATCAAAGAGGGTAGAATGAAAGAAATCGCTATTGATATGAAAGATTTATCTGCTGAGCAATTTAAAGCAAAATATGGTGAATCAAAAGCAGAAATGCAAAAGAAACTAGGCAAACCTGAAAATGAAAAAACATTTAAAGACATGAGAAAAGAAATGAATAAAACTATGACAGGTAAAAAAATTGCAACCGTAGATACTCAACCACAATCAGAGAGAATCTAAATCGTGGACAAACCAATCATCTATTGCGATATGGATGGTGTACTAGCAGACTTTAAAACAGCTGCCGTTAAGACAACAGGTATGTCTATCAACAGATGGATGAACATACCCTCATCTAAACAAAAGTGGTCACTTATCTTACAAAATAAAAACTTCTGGTATGACCTACCTTGGATGCAAGGTGGCAAACAATTATGGTCTTACATATCTAAACATGACCCACATATTTTAAGTGCATATGTAGAAGAAAATTTTGACCCTAATTGCATACCAGGTAAAAGAGCATGGTTAAGAAAAAATGTTAATATGGTCAACCCACAGAAAGTTAATCTTGTAAAAAGAAGAGAGAAGAAACTCTTTGCAAAAAGAGGTAAACCAGCAATTCTAATTGATGATTACGAAAAAAACATAAGAGATTTTAATATGTCAGGTGGTATAGGTATTCATCATACATCAACATCAAAAACAATACAACAATTAAAAAGACTAGGTTTTTAGTCTTATAAATATAGCGTTATATCAACAAATTGAGTACTATTAACTAATATTTAAAATAGGAGAGAAAATTATGTCAAGTTGGGCAAAAACAGATAGTGGAGGAAGTGCACCTTTATGGTCACTTCTTTACGTAAACAAGTCGCCGACAGCGGCGAATATGCACACTGGTAATGCAGCTGCAGCTGGTAAGTTATACAAAAACGAAACTTTCAGTCAGTTTATTACAGGTGCAAAACTTGGTTTATTCAATATCTCGGCTTCTGAAGCTAGTGCAGGACAATTGTCGCAAGACGGTTCTACTTTATTAAAAGTGACTGGCGCACACAGCGGTTGGGTATTAAGAAAACAAGGTTCTGGTGGCAGAGCAAGTAGAGTACAAGCAGAGACTCTAGTGTGCTTAACATCAAACTAATATTATAATATTAGGGGGCGCTCTTTGGGCGCCCTACTAAATATATTAACAAAGTGATCTAGGAATATACCTAGAGTAGCATACCCGAAAGGGTTTATAGGAGAAAAAAATGGCAGATAAAAAAATAACAGCGCTTTCTAATCTTGGTGATGGGATTGCAGCTGCAGACTTATTTCACGTAGTAGATGATCCTACTGGAACACCAATCAACAAAAAAATTGCAGCCGAAGACGTATTTAACAATATACCATCTTTCTTAGGTTTAGCACAAGCTTCACAATCATTAACAAGTGATGGTTCAACTACACTTGTAGCAGATGTGACTAGTGCAATAACAGAGGTAAATGGTACAGCTGGTACTGCAACAATAACACTTGCTGATGGTTCAGACGGACAAGTAAAAACATTTATTAACACTTCATCTTCAGGCACACACATACAAACTATTACACCTTCTAATTTAAGAGGGTATACTAATATTTTGTTAAACGCTCAAGGTGAAACGGTTACTTGTTTATTCAAAAATAGTAATTGGAATATAATCGCAGGTAACGGTTATACAACTTCGTAATTTGAAAGGGTATTATTATGGGTATTGAATTAAATTATCTACAAGATGAAAGAAAAAAATTACAAAGTGATTTTGACACTATATCATCTAATATAGAAAAAACTAAAAAGTCTTTGACTACACAGCAGAATAATTTAAATGCTGTATATGGTGCGATACAACAGATTGATAAACTCATTCCGATGGTCGACACAGAGAAAAAAGACACTAGGGTTTTATTAAATGAAAAGGATAAGGCAGTTTCTGCTTCATTAGCATAATGGATAAAGAAATGGACAAATTCTTAAACGAAATCGCTGATAACACTCCTCACTCTGAGCAGTTTGAGGAGATGTCAGTAAACGACTTTGAAGAAGATTTACTAGGTGGTAAGTCTTTTAAAAGTGTGAGAAAAGAAAATAAGAAAGGTAGTAGCAATGGTGTGGTATCATCCAAGTTATTACAAAAAGTTAAGGAAAAAGTTAAAGGAAACTAAAATGAAAACATTTAAACAACATATCAAGGAATACAAGGGATATGCTGGGGATGCTAAAGGTGTCAACACTGCTGGTGGTGGCGAAGAGTCTATTGAAGACGGTTCTATTGGCGTTCACAACATACATGAACCTGCTGTACTTGAAAGAGTAAATGCTTTTGTTAAATCTATTGCAGACAGAGAATATATTAAACCAGAGGCTGCGTTAAGTCAATTATCACAAAGACTAGGCACAATCGGTTTAGTATTCAAAGACTCTGTAAGTATAGAAGGCAAGAGTGGTAAATTTGAAACTGGTTTGACACAACACGGTGGTCGTTTCGGTAAAGACACTGATGGCTCTGATATTAATGATGATGGTATACAACATAAATTAGGCAAAGAGTTAAAGTTAAAAGGTAATTACGAAACATTAGAAAACGGCGCTGTTAAAGTTTATGCAGAGCTTGCTTAATGTTCAGTAAGATAACAAAAGATAACTGGTTGTTTTACGCAATCAAAAATTATGATTGTCCTAATTTAGACTCTGAAAAAGAGTTTTATGAGGATGTGAAACGATTTAAGTATATTAAACGCTTATTTCGTAAGTACAAGGCAACAGGTGAATTAAAAACTAGATTAGTTATTAATCATCTAATTGTACTACAAAATGTTTTTGGTGTTGACGCAGCTTGTACTTTGTTATTTTTTAAAATAGAAAGAGAGTTTTGGGGAATACTTAAAACTTTTTTAGTATATTTGAAGTATGTTAGTGATGAAGAATTTAACAATGTTAAAGTAAATAAAACAATATTAAATAGTTTGGAACAAATGTAATGGGAAGAGCAATAGATGTACTTATAACATATAGGATAATTAAGATGTTAATTACTCCTTTTGAAAAACAAGACGCTTATAAGTACGGCATAATTGATAAGAATGGAAAAGTATTACGAAAAACAAAAGAGTTAAAAACATCTAAAGAAAGAGAGAGTTATACTATCTTACATAAATTTGTTTTTAATTTGAAGCGTTTGATAAATGTAATACCTGGTGGTAAATCTAAAATAGGCACATATGCGGCCGCATTAGGTTTATTACTTAAAGAGAGTAAAGACTTAAATATGGTTGAAATCGAAAAAGAACTTTACACTTATTTAAGAGATAACGATTTAATACACTTTGGCGAAATGAAAGAATCGTCTGAGGACAATATACTACCTCAAGGTAGATTTATTATGACAGATACATTAACTGATCTGAATAATGAAACAACTGCTGATGTAGGTGATATTGTAAAAAACGTAGAAGATCAAGTGGCTTTTGATAACTTTTTAGGTGTTAACTTATATCATGTTGTTAATGAGGAAACACAAAAGAAAGTAATAGTATCAGAGGACAACATAGAAAGGATCAGATTTTAATGATTACTTTTAGCAAATTAAGAGAAGCATGCTGGACAGGATATAAGGCAGTAGGTCTTAAAAAGAAAAATGGTAAAATGGTACCTAATTGTGTGCCTGAAGAAGACGCACCTGCTAATAGTGCAGGCGGTGGTAATGTCGCAGGTATAGGTGTAGGACCAGATGGTGAACCAGGTGTAAAACCAAAAGCAGCAAACTCTTATAAGAAAAAAAACAAAGATGAATTTAAGAAAAGAATAACTAACTTCTTAACTAAATTTAGAATGAATGAAAACTTGTCAGCAAGTGAAATTGCAACACAAGCTTCAAATGATGGTCAGTTATATTCAAGGCAACTAGAACCTATTGTAAAAAACTTAGCAAGAAAAAAAGTAAAAGGTGTTTACAATAAAGATTTAGCAGTTAAATTATTCAGATATGCAGTAGATAATAAAGTTAAAGAAATTGCAAAATCTAAAAACATGAATAGTAGAACTATTCCTGGTAATGTTAGAAATGACGCAGCTGCTAGAATGTTAAGTCAATTCGATAGTGAAATTAACGACTACGTAGAATATCTTAAAGGTAAAAAGAAGTAATGTCAAAATGGTCAGACAAATATAAAAAGTCTATTGATTGTGATAACCCAAAAGGTTTTTCACAGAAAGCACATTGTGCTGGCCGTAAGAAAACTTTAAGAGAATTAAGAGAATACATGGGTATGGGTTCTGGTATAGGTATAGGACCTGTATCAACTTTAAACCCTATGGCATCCATGGGAAGTCAAGGTCAATTATTCCCACAATATAAAGGTGCTCAATCAAGTAAACAAGCAGGAATATATTCACAAAGAACAGGACCAGGTTTAGGCACATACAAACCTATGGTAACTGCTAATACAGATAAAACTTTGTATATGAAACTTTTGAGAAAGGCTATGTCAACAATGCCTGGTTCTCAAAAACAAAAAGAGATTAAAAAAGAAATAGAAAAAGTACAAAAAAAATTAGGTATTAAAAAAGAAGATACAAATAGAATACCTCGTAAGAAAGGTCAACCTGCTGGGTCAGATAAACATAGTGATTTATACACAGATGAAAACCCAAAAGGCACTATACATGGTCTAGGTTTTACAGATAAAGCAAAAGCAAAACAATCTGTAAGTAAAATAAGAGGGTCAGGTAAAACTCATGCTCACAAAATGCAGGCTGCAATTGCAATGGGTCAAAGAGCAAAAGTAGCAAGTGTTAGAGCAAAAGATCCTGAAAAGAAAAAGAATTTGAGACAGGCTTATAAAGTCTATCAATCATACATAGATAAAAATAAAAAGAGTAAGGACTAATATGGAACTTATAGTAGCACTNGCAATGAAATTTTGGCAATGGTCAATCTTAATTGCAGTAGTAATAATAGCAGCTTTAATAAATTTGTTAGATAAAAAGAAAGTAAGTAAACTAACTTTTCATGCTGACAAAATGCCAGAATTAAAACCTGTACCAATCAAAACAAAAGGTAAAGGTTTCTGGAAAGGTATAGTAATGTGGTTACTTTCTACAAGAAATTGGGAAATAACAAAAGACTGGAAATATAGAATCAATGGTAATGAATATATCATACCAGCAGGTTTTGTATTTGACGGCGCAAGTATACCTAAATTTTTAAGAACATTTTTCTCACCAGTTGGTGTTTTGTTAATGGGTGGTTTAGTGCATGATTATGCTTATAAATACGCTTGTTTAAAAAGAACTGGTAAAGGAGCACTTCTAGTAGTAGATCAAAAGAAAGCAGACGAAATCTTTAGAGATATATGTATAGAAGTAAATGGTTTCTACACAATGAATTATTTAGCATACTGGTCATTAAGATTAGGTGGCTTTGTTGCTTGGAATGGTCATAGAAAAAGAAACGCAAAGGTAAAGGATTAATATGTTTACAACAATAGGATTTATAGTAGGTTTTATTGCAGGTTGGTATGTCAACGAGAAGTTTGAAGACTTGGCTGCATTTGCAAAAAAACTTAAATTTTGGAAGAAGTAAAATAATATGTTTGGTATGAGAATGTTATTTATAGGTATTATTGCTAGTGCCCTTTTGGGCGCTGGCGCCTATGTTATGAAGTTGCAAAGAGATAATGCAATTTTAAAAGAAAACGCAATCAAATTAGAATCAGCAGTCGCTGAACAACAAGAACTTATCACGTCACAAAAAGAAGACTTTAAAGAGATACTAGCTGCAAATCAAAAGATGAACGAGTTAGTTAGNGTATTGAAAAAAGACCTAGACGATTTAGATAAAAGATTTAACAAGAAGAATAGAGATGTTGGCAAACTTGCAATTGCTAAAACAAAGTCTATTGAAAGAATAACAAACGGTGCGAGTGCATTGGCAACAAGATGTATTGAAATAGCAAGTGGCGCCGAATTAACTGAAGAAGAAAAAAATGCTACAAAGAAAAGTGAAATTAATAGCGAGTGTCCTAGTATCGCTAATCCTAATTACGTCCCTTACTAGTTGTTCGGGTGTAAAGACATTAGAGATATTTAAGAAGGAAGTTGAGCGTGAAAAACTCAATTTGAACAAACCCACTCCACTAGAGTTAGAGAACTTACGATGGATAATTATCACTAGTAAGAATGCCGAGGAAGTATTTAAAAGACTAGAGGAATCTGGCATTGATCCTGTTCTATGGGGACTAACAGACAAAGATTTTGAACTTCTTGCCAAGAATTTTGCACAAATTAGGAATCAATTAAAGATTACAAATGATTTGTTAGATAAATATAAAGAGTACTACGAAGGTGATTTAGAGGACGAAAATGAAAAATAGACTTGATATATCAGAACAAACAGCTATTAGCATGCCAATGAAAAACTTATTGGCTATTATTTCAGCAGTTGCAGTTGGCGTTTGGGCATACTTCGGTGTGTTAGAACGTATTACCATGCTTGAAACTAAAGCACAATTATCTGAAAAAGATTTAAATCAGGTTACAGAAACTTTAAGTGCTGATATTGAGAAGAATAACGAATTTAGAATTAAGTGGCCAAGAGGTGAATTAGGTTCACCACCTGCTGACTCAGAGCAATTTATGTTGATTGAACACATTGCTGGTCAGTTAGAGACTATTCAGTCACAAATGGAAAATATGATGAACAATGGGGTCAACATTAAAAGATTGCAAGAGGACGTAAAAATGCTTAGAGATGATGTTGAGAAATTAAAGGATAGTAATAGAAGTATAATCTATTCAAACGGTAACGGTAAAACACAATAATGAAAAAATTACTAATAACATTTTTTATGATACTATTTGCTTCAAGTGTATTTGCAGCTAAACTTTACACTGGTGGAGAAAAGTATGAAAAAGATGGCGTAATCGCCTTAACATTAACACTTAATGGTAAATTAATTGAGTGGGTATACAAAGAAAATTTAAGTCAATGCTTGAAATCTAAAAGAGTAGCAAGTAGAGAAGTTGGCGGCGAAAGAGTTGTATTCGCTTGTAAATCTGTAAAGGCATTATTACAAGAAGATAAACAAACAAAATACGGTATTAGATTACTAAAAATATTAGACTAATGGATACAGAAAATAACATAGATCAAATTACTGAAAAAGAACAGAAAAGATTTAAGTTAATAGAAAAATATAGTCCTGTTATTATATTTGTTCTTTTCATGTTATTTGCTTTTGGTATGAATAAAGCATTAGCTGATTGCACAGGTTGTGGTGATGATGGTCATCAAGTTTGTCCTATCGAAAAGAAACACAAACACGTAACCGTGATGAAAGAAGAACATAAAGCGTCTTCATCTACACCTGAAGAGGGTGTGGTATTCGCAGTTTGCATATTTGAAATAGATGAAAACGGCAATAGAGTTTTAGTAGATCACGTTGCTTCAGAGAATTTAGTAGATTGTTTAAAAAACAAAAGAGAAAAAGAAAAAGAATATAGAGAAACTGAAAATAAAGAGGGCGTTTACAACATGACTTGCGACAAAGTTAACGCAAAAGTAAGAGTAAACGAAGACGGCTCTTGGGAAATACTTGATATTATAGGCAGACATCAACCTGCTTATGAAAAGAAAAAAATCTACGAATAAAATTTTATAAATACTTTAGAATTGATTTAAACTACATTATTTCACATTATCTAAACATTATCAAAAGGAATTATGAAAAGATTATTAGTCTTTTTGTTATTCTATATTATGCTAGGGTTAACACCTTCGTGGGCTGATGTTACCAACTCTGGAACGACAACGAACTCTCAAACAAATGCGAGCGGTTCAAACACCACTATATCAGGTGGTTATTCGGCAGAAACAACGAATGAATATCAATCTGGATCAAGTAATAATACAACAACTACAAATACTACTAATGCCTACTCAGGCGACACTAGGGTTACCGCTCAATCATCAGCACCTAGTATGTCAGCAATGTCGCAAGACCTTTGCGTAGTAGGGTTATCAGGTGGTGTATCTACTTTCGGTTTAGGTGTATCAGCAGGCACTTTTAGAACAGATGAGAATTGTGAAAGAATTAAATTAAGTAAAGTATTAAATGACTTAGGTATGAAAGTTGCAGCTGTATCAATACTATGCCAAGATGAGAGAGTGTTCTATGCAATGGAACAATCAGGCACACCTTGTCCTTTTGAAGGTAAGATAGGTAATGAAGCAAAAGAACAATGGAAAAAATATAACAAATTAAGACCAGATTACAAAGTATATACAAAGAGATTAAAAGTTATAGAAAAAGGCAATAAAGATTGGGAAGAAAAGATGAAAGAAAAAGATGAAGTTATTGCCACACAAGCAAATGAAATTAGTAAGAATAGTGTTGAACAGAAAAAACTAGAACTTGAAATTGAGAAGCTAAAAAAAAAAGTAAAGTAAAGACTAGTAAAGGAAAACTATGGATTTCGGTATTATCAATTGGATTATTTGGAGTGGCATTATAATCTATGCAAATTACAAAGTATATTGTTGGGCTCAGTCTCTTAATCCTTACGACTTCTCAAAGCGTAAGTAAGGCAGAGACAGCAACCTCAGGCAACTTGTTACCTAATGCAGGTGACGGTCAATCATCTTATCAAAATCAATCAGACAATCTATCACCTGATAAAGTAGGTATGGCTTCAGGTTTTTCATATGATAGTGGTATACAACCATTTGGAAACGAACTAGAAGCAAAAGGTGAGGGTATTGTATCTGCTAATGGTTCTTTAGTAGGTATCACAACTACAAAACAATCAGGTGGTTCATTTACAACAACAGAAAATAGTTTAGATGGTGGTGTGACCTTAAACTCTATATCTGAAGTACAGAATTGTGAATGGACTGGATCATCATATCAATGTGGTCAACATAATGTAGGCGGTGGTCAAAGAGATACTTACACAAACACAATTAAGATACTAGACGCAAATAATAATGTACTTGCAATAACTACATTTACAAGAAACAATGACGCTGGCTACTACGGAAATACCATCACATATACAGACACGGTAAGTTATACAGATACAGGCTCACGTAAATACGATTGGGAGTGGAAAGGTACAGATGGTGGTTATAATGGTTATGTTAATGTTGACTCTATTGGTCCTAACTTACTTGGTGCAAGTCTAACTGCCACATTATTAGATATAGCATATCAACCAGTTCAAATCAGTGAAGAGACCGAACAAGAAATAGAATTAGCAAACTTACAATTAGAAGAAGCACAATTAGAATTAGAAACTTTAGTACAAGAATTAGAAGAAATCAATTTAGCACAGGTAGAAGAAATAGAAACTTTTGAGTTTGCACCTTTACCTATGTTAGAATTAGAAGAGATAGAAATTAAAGAAATTAAGATAGAAGAGTTTAGAGAAATTTTTGTAGAAAATTTTAAAGAGATATTAGTAGAAGAAAATCTAGTAGAAGAATTTGAAACTGCTTTAGTTGAAGTTGAATTACAAGAAGAGCAGTTTTTTGAAGAGGCCACAAACATGGTTATGGAAGAGATGAAAGAAGAGTTTGGGTCTGCTGTATCATTTATAGAAGAAGAACCTGTACAAGAAATCAAAGAAGAACAAATAGAGGAGATGAACAATGAGCCTACACTGACGGAAGAAGTTAAAGAAGAAGAACCTACTGAAACTTTAATGAACGAACCGAAAGAGGAAATCAATGAAACTGAGTCTACGACAACAGAAACTATGGAAGAGACACCTAATGAAACAAATGAGACAGGAGAAACTAGTGAGAATGTATCTACTGAATCTAATGTGGCTGAAGATAAGGAAACAGAAAATGAGACGGAGACGGAGAGTAATGAAGAAGGTGTGGAGAGCAAAGAGACTGGCGATGTTAAATCGGATATACGGACAAAGACTAGAATTGTCGGCATAGAACAGAAAGTACAAAAGGTTATTGAAAAGGTAATGTCTAAATTAAAGAGAGTAGATCAACAACTTGCGGCTATACAACTTATTAAAACTCAAGGTATAACGACAGGTGGTGCTGACTTGACAGGATATATAAATAAGAAAGTATATACTAATCAAAAACAACTAGAAGAAATATCATTTTATTCTAGTGTGAATATAATAGAACAATCACAAATTTATGGTGACAAATCGTTAGTTAAATATACATCTAACGACCCAATATTACAACAACAAGTAGCACTTGTTAATGTTCAAAGTGAAATAAACACATTGAGAAGTGAAATATACGCTTTGAAGGAAAGTCTAAAGTGAAGAAAAAAGGAACAAACATGATAGATAAAATCAAAAACAATCTTACAGCTTTAATTGCAACGGTTGGTTTAATTGGTACTATTGGTACTGGTTTTGTTAAGTATGGTGAGATAATGAATAAAATTGAGAGTGTTGAACCATCTAAAATTGAAGCAGAATTTAAGACACAAAATAAAACAATTTTAGAACAAAACACTACAATTGAAAAACAATTAACTCTAATCAAAATAAATGAAAAAGAAATAGAGTTATTAAAAGCACAAATTAAAGAACTAAAAATTAGAGCGTCAAATCCTCTAGCTAATTAATATGGCAAACGGCAACGGCGAAACAAGAAAGACGGTCGCTCAAATAGCAAAAGAACTAATTGAGCAAAAGACATCTATTGAAGTATTAAAGAATGATGTAAAATCTGTTAGTGTGATGAGCACTAAACTTGATGGCGCAATAGATAAACTAACAGAAATATCTGGTAGTCTAAAGTCTATGTTAGCCGTGCATGATGAGAAGTTAAATAAACAAGAGGAAGTAGATAAAGCCATATTCAACCTATTAGAGAATCGAAGAGTAGAATCAGAAAATAAGTTTGAAGACCTACATAGCAGACTAAATAAAAATGTCAAAGATTTAAGAGAAGAAGTCGAACTATCACAAAAGCGTTTAATGTGTGAGATGAAAGAACTCAAAATTAGTCTATCTGAAAGAGTAGGTGTGTTAGAAAAGTACAGATGGATTATCATAGGGGCTGCGATAGTATTAGGTCTATGGGCACCTCAGTTATTTAATATATTACCGATATAGTACTTGACTTTTTTTGTGGATTGATATATAATGTATATTATATGAGTAGTTATGTTGATTTAGATTATATCAGTAAAATACAGCCAAGATTACAGCAATTTAAAAGAAAGAAAGATTATCTTTTTAACTTTCGTTGTCCAGTCTGTGGTGATTCAAAGAAGTCAAAAACCAAAGCAAGAGCATATCTTTACAGAGTAAAAAATGATATGTTTTTTAAGTGTCATAATTGTAGTGCTTCACACAATTTGGCAAACTTTATAAAAGTAGTTGATAGAAAAATATATGACCAATATATTTTAGAAAGATATAAAGGTAATAAACCTATCAGTGAAGATAATTTATTTGACAGATTTAAGAGTGATATAAAAAAGAAACTCAACATTACGCCTCTACAAGGTCTTAAATCTTTCGATAAAATAGATAATGTACATCCTGCGAAGAAGTACTTATTGAAAAGAAGAATACCTGAAGAGTATTTTTCTAAACTATATTTGAGCAACAAGTTTCAGGCATTTGTAAACAAATTAAAACCTGGAACATTTGGTGAAGAGACAGAAAAGTATGAGCATCCTAGATTAATTATTCCTTTCTATGATGTTGATGGTGAAGTTTTTGCAATTCAAGGTCGTGCTTTTGGTAAAGAACAACCAAAATATATCACGCTTAAGTTGTATGAAAACAAACAAAAAATATTTGGATTAGATAGAATAAATTTACATAAGACGATATACATAGTAGAAGGTCCTATTGATAGTTTATTCATTGACAATTGTATTGCAGCTGCTGGTGCAGATATACAATTGCCAGGCGATCAAAAAGATGTCGTTTTTGTTTTTGATAATGAACCGAGAAATAAAGAAATAATAAAACGAATGTATAAAGTGATAGATGATAATTACAAGTTGGTCATATGGCCAGATGATATAAAAGAAAAAGATATAAACGAACTAATAATGAACGATAAAACAAAAACGCAAGTACAAAATATTATATTCGATAATACCTATTCAGGTTTATCAGCATTAACAAAATTAAATTCATATAAGCGTTGCTAAGGAGGCAAGATGGCGGACAATATAAGCGTCAAAAAACGAAACGGTCGTGGTAACGAACCACTAAACATTGATAAGATACATGACATGATGGAATATGCTTGTGAAGATATAAGTGGCGTATCAGCCTCACAGGTAGAAATGAATAGTGGTCTACAATTTTATGATGGTATAACAACAGACGAAATACAACAGATATTAATCAAATCGGCCTCCGACTTAATATCTTTAGAAAATCCTAATTACACATATGTTGCTGCTAGACTTTTACTATACTCATTAAGAAAAAAACTATTTGGTAAATTATGGGATCACCCACACTTTGCTGATCAAGTAAAAAGTTGTGTTGACGCTCAAGTTTATGACTCAGAAATATTTGATAACTATGAAAGAAAAGATTTTGATAGAATGGAGTTATGGTTAAAACATGATAGAGATTACGATTTTACTTACGCAGGTTTAAGACAAGTCATAGACAAATATCTAGTACAAGATAGAAGTACAGATCAAATATTTGAAACACCACAATTTATGTACATGATGATTTCTGCTACTTTATTTGCAAAGTATCCTAAATCAACAAGAATGTCATATGTAAAAAAATACTATGACGCTATTTCAACTTTCAAAATTAACATACCTACTCCTGTTATGGCAGGTGTTAGAACACCTATGAGACAATATGCTAGTTGCGTATTAGTAGATGTTGATGACACCTTGCCATCCATTTTTTCAAGTGATATGGCAATAGGAAGTTATGTTGCTCAAAGAGCAGGTATTGGTATCAATGCAGGTCGTATTAGAGGTATCAATAGTAGAATTAGAGGTGGTGAAGTACAACACACAGGTGTTATTCCTTTTCTTAAAAAGTTTGAGTCAACCGTTAAGTGTTGCACACAAAATGGTGTAAGAGGTGGTAGTGCTACGGTACACTTCCCAATATGGCACCAAGAGATAGAAGACATTATAGTTTTAAAAAATAATAAAGGTAGTGAAGATAACAGAGTTAGAAAATTAGATTACTCAATACAATTATCAAAACTATTTTATGAAAGATTTATTGAGAACAAAGATATTACATTATTTTCACCACATGAAGTGCCTGAATTATATGAGGCATGGGGATCACCAGAGTTTGATGATCTTTACGAAAAGGCAGAAAGAAAAACTAGTGTGAAAAAAACAAAAGTAAATGCTCAGGAACTAATCTTTGACATACTAAAAGAAAGAGCAGAAACAGGTCGTATCTATATTATGAATATAGATCATTGTAATACACACTCTAGTTTTAAAGACAGAGTTTATATGTCAAACTTATGCCAAGAAATTACTTTACCTACTGACCCTATACAACACATAGACAAAGAAGGTGAAATTGCATTATGTATTTTAAGTGCAATCAATGTCGGTAAGATTAATAGAAGATATGAATTAGAACCATTATGTGATTTAGCAGTTAGGGCATTAGATGAAATAATAGATCATCAA
The DNA here is from genome assembly GCA_002689135.1 of Porticoccaceae bacterium. Taxonomy (GTDB): domain Bacteria; phylum Pseudomonadota; class Gammaproteobacteria; order Pseudomonadales; family Porticoccaceae; genus TMED48. Next base: position 18,478 of record NZEU01000035.1, on the reverse strand, counting down.
AAATATCCAGTAGTGGCTGCAGAAATATCTACAAAGGCAAGAAGAAGTTTAGGTATTGGTTATATTGGCCTTGCTCACTATCTTGCAAAGAAAGGTTATAAGTATGACCAGAAACTTGCATGGCGACAGATAGATAAATTAACAGAGGCGTTTCAATACTATCTACTAAAAACATCAAATCAATTAGCAAAAGAAAAAGGTAAGTGTAAATACTTTGATAGAACAAAATACGCAGATGGTATTTTACCTATTGACACATACAAAAAAGAAGTTGATGAAATAGTAAAAAGAGATTTAACATTTGATTGGGAATGGTTAAGAAAAGAAATTAAGAAAGATGGTTTAAGACATAGTACACTATCGGCACAAATGCCTAGTGAATCATCATCTGTTGTTTCTAATGCAACAAATGGTGTAGAACCACCAAGAGATTTTATTAGTGTTAAGAAAAGTAAAAAAGGTCCTTTAAAACAAGTAGTACCTGAATATGCAAAACTAAAAAACAATTATACACTTTTATGGGATATGAAATCTAATGAAGGTTATATAAATGTTGTTTCTGTTATGCAAAAGTATTTTGATCAGGCAATATCAGGCAACTGGTCATACAATCCAGAGAACTATGAAGAGGGACAGGTACCATTATCAGTAATGGCTGAAGACTTATTGAATACATATAAGTATGGTTGGAAGACTTCTTATTATCAGAATACATATGACGCTAAGAAAGATATTGACGAACCATCACATCCAGTTGGTTGGACAGATAATGTGCCAGAAAAAGAAGAAGTAAAAGACGAAGAGAATTGTGAAAGTTGTACTATATAATGAAAGGGATAAATTATGCAATTTGTAGCGAATATACCATACATAAAATGTTTCGTTAAGAAAGAATATCTTTACGATTTAAAAAAAGGTTACGGTGAGTTTGAAGAGTGTGTTTTACTTGCAGTTAAAAGTATGCAAGGTAGAGCGCTGATGTTTGAAGCGTATCTTCCTCAATACGGTGCTTGTTTTGACAAGTTTCCTATATCTGCCTTTGTATGGAAAACAGATATAAAACAAGAAGAACAATTAAGACTAGGTGAACTATGTTTATGGGATGGTTTTAGTTATGACATACACATTTGGGCTAAAAGACTATTAAAAAATTGTGATGTAGAAATTTTTGTACCTGGTAAAGGCAAGAAGAAAGGTGAATATTTGTTTACAATAGATAGTAGTCACACTGATCCTAATATTATAAATGCTAGTGTTAGTGAAGTGCCAAGTGAACATAAACAACATAACTTTGGTAAGTTAGACAATGGTCAATTCTTTGCTCAACCTAATAATAGAATGTATTGGTTTGAACAAAGTTTAACACCTAAAGAATTAAAGACGCCTGACTTTAATGTATCTACAAGATATTTCTTTAGTGAACAAGAAGAGAAATGGGCATTTGGTGATAGTGACAAATACTTTTATGATGAAAAAATAAGGGACAAATGATTTGGTTAGAAAAACATAATATAGACTCTGAGGATACTATTAAAACAATTAGTTTTATAAATAAATACTTTGAGACAAATAAGTGCTGTGCAGAGCACCCTAATTGTGAACATCCCAAAAGTCAAACTGATAATATGCTTTTTAATAATGATGAGGTAAGAGCGTATAAAGATAGTTTTTATAAAGCACTTAGGTCATTTTTAAAAAAAGATTATCAATTAATTTATGAAAAAGCTTGGTCGTATTTTGCTACCGAGTTAAATAATTTTACATGGCATGACCATGTGAATATCAGAAGTAATATTGAGAAGGTTGAAGAGTACTCTGGTATTATATATTTAAATCATAGTGATAGAGGAACATTATTTGAAGATGATAACTTTTTTTGGTCTATCAAACCTAAAGTTAATCATTGGTATATATGGCCTTCACATTTACAACACACGCCACAAGTTGGCACAACTGAAAACATGAGATATATAATTGCAACAGCAGTAGGAGTAAAAGTAGCACTAAAATGAAAACCGTATTTAACAAAGAAAAAAATTTAGACGCAACAAAGCAATCAATGTTTTTTGGTGCTGATCTTGCAGTACAAAGATATGATACATTTAAATATCCTATCTTTGATAAACTAACTCAACAACAATTAGGATACTTCTGGCGACCAGAAGAAGTATCTTTACAAAAAGATAGAAACGATTATGCTCAACTATCAGAAGCGCAAAAGTTTATATTTACATCTAACTTAAAATATCAAACTATGTTAGATAGTGTACAAGGTAGAGGACCTTGTTTAGCATTTTTACCATTTGTATCTTTACCCGAATTAGAAAGTTGTATTGTGACTTGGGATTTTATGGAAACAATACATAGTAGAAGTTATACCTACATTATTAAAAACTTATACTCACAACCTAGTGATGTATTCGATAATATAATTAAAGATGAAAAAATAGAGAAGAGAGCTAAATCTGTAACCGAAACATACGATAATTTAATTCTATTAGGTTACAAATATAAACTTGACAATAAGAGTGTTAGTGAATATGATTTAAAGAAAGCATTATGGAAAGCACTAGTCACGGTTAACATACTTGAAGGTTTAAGATTTTATGTATCATTTGCTTGTTCATTTGCATTTGGTGAACTTAAACTTATGGAAGGTTCTGCTAAGATTCTATCACTTATTGCTAGAGATGAAAGTCAGCATTTAGGTGTATCACAAAAAATTATAAACAGCTATAGAAATTTTGAGAATGATAAAGTGATGAACAAAGTTATTAAAGATACTGAAAAAGAAGTCTATGCTCTTTATGATGAAGCACTTAACGAAGAAAAGCGTTGGGCGACTTATTTGTTTAGTCAAGGTTCTATGATCGGTTTATCAGAAAAACTATTACATCAATATGTAGAGTTTATCTGTAATCGAAGAATGAGAGCCATCGGACTTGAATCAAAGTATGAAACTAAAACTAATCCTTTACCTTGGACTGAACATTGGTTAAATAGTAAAGGTTTACAAAATGCACCACAAGAAACAGAAATAGAAAGTTATGTTATTGGTGGCATTAAACAAGATGTTAAGAAAGATCAATTTAAAAAGTTTAAACTCTAATGAACAGCACAAAACACAAATGTCCTCATTGTGAGGAAGAATATAGCATTAAGTGGGAGAATGAAGATTTAGAACCTACTACTTGTCCTTTTTGTGGGGGTGAGGCTTCGATTGATGAAGATGACGCAGAATTTTTAGATAATGAAGAAGAACAAGACGATTGGAATTGATTATAGTTTAACTAGTCCTGCTATATGTGTTTGTAGAGGATCGTTTAAATTTGATAATTGTAAGATATATTATTTAACAAACGTAAAAAAATATGAAGGTGATTATTGTAATGGTAAAATAAATGGCAGACTACATCTACCCTATACCTCCGAGCAACAACGACACGATCAGATTTCCGAGTGGGCGCTTTCTGTTATTGGTACTACTATTGGTAATATTTTTATAGAAGGTTACTCATTTGGTAGTAAAGGGTTAGTGTTCAATCTTGCAGAGAATATGGGAACATTAAAACATAAACTATATAAATTAAATAAGAGGTTTGATAGCATTGTGCCTGGTCAAGTAAAGAAGCATGCTACAGGTAAAGGCAATGCAGATAAATTAAAAATGTATGAACAATTTGTACAAGATACAAAGATAGATTTAATGAAAGAGTTTGATCAATCTAAACTTAATAATCCAGTGACAGATGTTGTTGACGCTTATTATGTAGCAAAGGCTGGTTATGCAAGACTTTAAAATATTAATATTAGCATATCTTATAGGTCATAGTCCTATTGAAACTCAAACAACTTTTCAATTAGAAGGTTGGTATAGAAGTATGGACGAGTGCAGAGCAGAATTAGAACTAAAACTACCAGATGGCAGATACGAAGTAATAAATGACTTTGTTGTACAAGGGGAGTTTCAATGGGATTGGTTAGTTGCAGGTTGCAAATCAGATACTACAAAAGAAGAATACAGAATATATCCTGATTATCCAAAAGGTAAACCTGACGAACTTGAAGGTATTGAATTAGATTTAAATGAAATTAGAATATGAAGATATTAATTGCAAATGAATATCCTGATTTACTAAAAAAATATAAAGTAGAACAATTTGCCTTAGATGATTTAATATGTATTCCACCAGATGAATGGTTAGAGAAAAGAATGAAAGAGTTTGGTTATGAAGATAGTTTTAAAAAACATGGTATGAAATATCCTATATCAGTATCAACAGGTGAACATGATTGGGTGTTAGAGAGATTTAAAAGAAAAAACTTACCTCATGTAGTAGATGGTAAAGTTAAACCAGGTCTATATGTACACTCTGGTAATAAAAGAGTATATTGGGCAAGACAAAATGGTTACACACATATAGAAGGTTATATGATAAATGAAAGAGAAGACAAGGCAATGACAAGAGCTCATACTCATATTTCACATGATAGGATACCTAAATGAAACTTACTATAATAGGAACTCAAAGTGTGTGTCAAAGTGTACATTATGCTCTTACAAGTCAAAAAAATAAAAAAATAGAATTTCATCAAATACCTATAAAACACGAAGAAGATTATTTTGATAATACAATGATGACTTATAATGATCTTTGGAATATACAAATTTCAGACGCTATCTGTTTGTTTGGTACTTGGGGTAGTGATGACAAAAACAGACAATGGCATCCTATAACTAATAAAAGAAGACAAGCTTATATAAATCAAATAAACAAATTTTTTGTAGATATTGCTAAGTCATATGACACAAAAGTTATAGTATTCGAAACAGCAACAATGAGTAGGTGCAGACAAGCAATATCAGGTAACAAACATTGGAAAGATGAGAACCCAAAGTATTATCGTATGGGTCTTAATCACTGGACATATGGACCTGCTAAATTTTGTAGACCTAGAAGTATGAACAGATTAGAAAAATTTATATTAGATAATGCTAAATACGAACCTCAATTAACTGAACAATTTTATCATCATAAATGGAAAAATAATAAAAATGGTAAGATAGTAATTATGACAGGATTAGAAAATGATCCTACTAGTACAATGCCAGGTCCTGAATTTGTTGAGAAGAGTGTTGCAGAAATAAGAAAACACACTGATAAAGAAATTCTAATTAAACCTCACCCTATGAGTGACTATGAATCTAAACATCACACTATGCTTAATAAACATATGTCTCTAAAAGATTTAGCACCACTTTTATATTGTGCAGTATTAGATAACAGCACATCTATATTTGAATTGACAATGTTGGGTATACCTTGCTTTACTACAAGTGCAAACTTTGGTTATAAGTTAGGTAATACAGACCTATCTAAAATTAATGATATATATTATAGCGATGAAGATACTATGCAAAAATGGTGGAATGAAATGTGCCATACAGAATTTAGAGAAAATGAATTTAAAGATTCAATGATATTCGATTACATACAGGAGTTAGTAGAATGAACGAACCATTACCACACCACTTAGGTGGACATAAAAATAGAACACACACAGATGAAGGTGTAATAAGATTTGCTAGAGATGAACTAGGTGTCAAGTCTATGTTAGATATAGGTTGTGGCCCAGGTGGTCAAGTCTATAAGGCAATTGAAATGGGTATTGACGCAAGAGGTATAGATGGTGATCATACACTTGTTAGAGATAAACCAGAACTATTTGAATTACACGATTTTACAAAAGGTAAGTTTGAAAATTACAAAACTAAATTTGATATGATTTGGTGTTGTGAGTTTGTTGAGCACGTAGAAAAACAATATGAAGATAACTGGATGTCACTAATGCAAAGTGCAAAATATGTTTTTGTAACCTATTCAGAACCAGGTAAACCAGGACATCATCATGTTAATTGTGAAGATAAACATTACTGGTTAGAATTATTTAAGAAGTATGGTTTTACATATAGAGATGATTATACTTTCTCATCAAAAGCAAGATCAACTATGGAAAGAGAGTTTTGGCGAAGCAGAGGACTAGTATTTGAAAATGTTAAATCTGACCAATCATAAGTTAAACGAATACGAAGGATATAATCCACATCTTCATATAAAAGAGTTTATCAACAATGAAGATTACGAGACTCTATTAGAGCAATATCCAGACGATAGTTTATTTAAAGACGAGATACCTGATAGTAGAAAACATGGTCAAAGACCTCATTGTAGAAGATTGATGGTTGTTAAAACAGGTAAAGAAAGTCCTTACTTTGATCCATATATTAAAAGTATAAATGATTTACCTTTTGTTTGGCAGACATTATTAGCAGAATTAAAAGGTAAAGAGTATAAAGAATTTATGTGTGATCTATTGAAGATAAAAGATTTTAGAATTAGATTTGATTTTCATAGAACACAAAGTGGGTTAGATGTATCACCTCACGTAGATAGTATTGGTAAATATGCGTCTCATCTTTTATACTTTATGCCAAAAGGTTGGAAAGAAGAGTATGGTGGTTCTACTATTTTTTATAAAGGTAGAAAAGTAAAAAATATGAATCCTGAACCTAAAGACTTTGAAGAAAATAAATCATACCCTACCTCAGGCAATACATCATTAATATTTAAAAACGTATCAGAGGGTTGGCATGGTATAACCGAAGTTAAAACAGATAACATAGATAGACAAATATGTAATGTTCTAATATTAAAGAAAGATTTGTAATGGCGCAAATGGATGATATAGAACAATTGTCTTACGAAGAAAGTAAAAGACAAACTAAAGAGAGAAAAGACAAAGGTAAAAATATGATTAGACCATTTACTTTTGATGAAGAAAAAATATTAAGAGATGGTTTATATAATAATAATATAGAGGAAAAAAATGAAAAGACACCATCTGAATTATTACAAGAAGAATTGGAACCAATAGATGGCTAACACATTAAATAGAATACTAAACAAAGTTAGTAAGTTAGGTCCTGATTATCATTGTATGCACCAAGAGATACATCCAACAGGTGCTGGCACTAGAAGATATATTTTATATAAGATTATAGAACCTATTAATAACCCAAAAACAGACTTTGGTAAACAAGAGTTTTTAAATAGACCCTTACCTGCTTTAGAGTTTGAGAATTTTATAGATAAATTATTAAATGACTAATGATGAAGCTAAGGCTCTCTTTAAAAAAAATATTCAATCAGTTGAGATAGGTACTCACAACTATTGTAATAGGACTTGTACATTTTGTCCTTTATCAGTAGAGGGTGTGAATAGAAGAAACTTTAAAAATACCATCTTTATGAAAGATGAAATGTACGAAAATATTATGAAACAATTAAGTGAAATTAACTTTGCAGGTCGTTTAGATTTCAGTAGATACCACGAACCCACATCTCATAAAAAATATATTTTAGAAAAGATTAAAATTGCTAAAAGATATTTACCATCTGTAAAGATAAGTCTTAACACTAATTCAGATTACATAAACAAAGAATATCATCAACAACTTGTTGAAGCAGGTGTAGATAGTTTTGCTTTTCAAGCATATATGAAAAATGGTGCTAACAAGTTTGATGAAGACGAGGTGTTTAAAAGAATTAATTATATAACTGATAGATTAAGCGCACCTAGAATAGATAAAGAACAACACAGAAACAAAGAGTGGATTATCTACAAACTACCTGAAAGATTTAAAGGTAAAATACACGCAAGAAACTATTGGGTAAATGGTGTGAACAGAGCAGGTACGGTATTAGATACTAACTATACAAGAACTAAACCATGTACAAGTATGAACAAAGGTGTTTACATAGACTACAATGGTAGTATGACAGCGTGTTGTGATATGTTGACACCAGAACTACATAGTAAATGGGAAGTAGGCAATTTAGAAAAACAACCAAATATATTTTTAAACTATACAAGTAAATTCTATACAAAATTTAGAGAAAGAATTACAAAGGCAGAATGGTATCCTAATTCACCTTGTATAAAATGTAAACGAGATGTGAGAGGAAGTCAGGCAAGATAATGTGTGCAATACATGGTATATTAGATAAGAGAGGACACTTTATTGATAAAATGATAGAGGCTGCTCATCATAGAGGACCTGATGGTAATGGTAAGTTTGTTAGTGATGATATTACATTAGGCCACAACTTATTATCTATTGTAGATAAAGAAACAAACTCAAAACAACCTTGGATATTTGAAGACACAATATTAGTTTATAATGGAGAGATATACAATTACAAAGAATTAAGAGATAACTTAAATTATAACTTTAAAACAGATACCGATACTGAAGTTTTATCAATAGGTTTAAAACTTGAAGGTAAAGACTTTATAAAAAAACTAGATGGTATGTTTGCCTTTGCATGGTACAATAAAAATTCAAAAGAACTTGTAATGGCTAGAGATAGTAATGGTACTAAACCTTTATACTATGGTTTGTTAAGCAACAGACTATGTTTTTCTAGTGAGGTAAAAAGTTTATTAGCAATAGGATTTGAAAGAAAGATTTGTAAAGAAGCACTTAAACATTATTATAAACAAGGATACAACTCAGGTTATTTAACTTTATTTGAAGGTATAAAAAAGTTTGTACCAGGTCAAGTATTAAGTTATGATGTTCATACAGGTAGAAGATTTACATATAATTTAAATGATAAAAAGATAGAACTTAATACAACATTTAAAAATGTAGAAGAAGAAATCGCAGAAAGAATAAACAAGGCAGTTAAAATGACACTTATGGGTCGTAGAAAGATTGGTTTGTTTTTAAGTGGTGGTATGGATTCTACATCTATATTATATGAAATGAAAAGACTAGGTGTTAATCCTAACACATACACCTCAAACTTTGAAACAACTTTACCAGGTAGTGCATTGAACGAAGACTCTGAGGTTGCAAAAAAGTATTGTGACGAATTACAGATAGAAAACAATAGACTTCATCAAAATGAAAAAGACTTTGTTGACGCAATGGATAAAACATTTTATGCTTTAGAAGAACCAAGACAAGGTAAAAGTTTTCCTACTTATTACAATACAAATAAATTTATGTCAGATAATGGTGTCATAGTCACATTAAGTGGTGATGGTGGTGATGAGATATTCACAGGATACAAACATCATGTTAAAGGTGATTGGCGAAACAAATTAAATTCTTTAGGCATGAGTCATAGAGGTTTAAATAATCCTGAATTACAAATTACACTAGATCAACAAATGGATTATTTACATGAGTGGTTACCTACAGCACCTATTCAAGGTGACGCTATCAATGATATGATGTATATAGAATGTATGAATACATTAGCTGAAGATTTTTTAATTAGAAACGATAAGTTAGGTATGAACTTTAGTATGGAGGCTAGATTCCCTCTTATGTGTAATGTAATAAGAGATTATATAAGAACTATACCATCATCATATAAAGCAGTACTTAAACACAAAGCAAATAACAAAAAGACATTTAAAGCAAAAACATTATTTAAGAAAGCATATGAACGAAGATTACCTGAGTATATTGTTAGAAAGAAAAAAACAGGTTGGCGTTTCCCAACAGACGAAATACTAATAGGTAACGCTTCTACACCTGGCAGAGATGATAGTATATTAAGACAATATATTTTTGAAACATTAAAAGATAAAGAAGTAAGAGATATATTTGAATTAGATGACGACACTATTTGGAACTTTATGGATAATAAAAACTTTACACCTAATCAAGGTTCTAAATTTGCGCCAGCGATGTTAAGACAAAAAGAACTATTTACAATACTCAATTTCGCAGTATGGAAAAAAGTATTTAAAATGAGCATATAAATATATGAAAGGAAGATTATGAAATATCCATTGGCTTGTGATACTTGGGATCAAAGAGAAATAAAAGCAATACATGAGGTCATAGAGGGTGGTAGATATACCATGGGACCTAAAGTTAAGCAATTTGAAAAAGAGTTTTGCGATTACTTTAAATGTGAGGACGCAGTAATGGTCAATAGTGGATCAACAGCGAACTTACTCATGTTAGCAATATTAAGAGAGAAATACAAACTAGGGGGTAATATCATTGTTCCCGCAGTTTCATGGTCTACTACTTACTTCCCAGCATATCAATATGGGTTTCATCTTAATTTCGTAGATATAGACAAAGATACTCTAAACATAGATACCACTAAAATAGAGGCGGCTATAGACGCAGAAACGTGTGCTATATTCGCAGTTAATCTTTTAGGTAACTCATGTGATTATAAGAAGATTAAAGAGATTGCAGATAAACATGGTCTAGTATTGATAGAGGACAATTGTGAAAGTCTAGGTGCAATCAATAACGATTTAGATAAGTACACAGGTACAATAGGTAAAATGGGCAGTTTTAGTTTCTTCTTTAGTCATCATTTACAAACTATGGAAGGTGGCATGATTGCTTGTCAAAGTAAAGAAGACGCAGATTATATAAGATCATTAAGGGCGCATGGTTGGTGTAGAGACTTACCCGACAATAATAACATCTACACAAAAACAGGCGACCCATTTAAAGATAGTTTTACATTTGTCACGCCAGGTTATAGTGTCAGACCTTTAGAGATGAGTGGTGCAATAGGAAGTGTACAACTAAAGAAATGGCCTGAGATGAGAAGACAAAGAGTATTAAATGCAGAATACTTTACAGAAAAATTTAAAGATTTGTTTGGTATTAGAATACAAACAGAAATAGGTTCATCAAGTTGGTTTGGTTTTTCAATCATATTAGAAAATCATTTAAAAGGCAAACGAGATGAACTAGTTAAAAAATTAAGAGATAGTGGTGTTGAGTGTAGACCTATTGTTGCAGGTAACTTTATGAAAAATCCTGTTATAGATTACATAACATACCTAGACCATAACAATTATGATAGTGCAAATTATATACACGATCATGGTTTGTTTATTGGTAATGATGTAAGAGACTTAAAAGAAAACATAGATATGGTCTATGATATAATAAAAGGATTAGTATGAAGAAGGCTTTAATAACAGGTATCACAGGACAAGATGGTGCTTATCTAGCAAAAAATTTATTAGAAAAAGGATACAAAGTATATGGTGGTGAAAGAAGAACTACTACTAATAAGTATTGGCGATTAGATGAATTAGGTATTACAAAAGATGTAGAGTTTGTAGAACTAGATGTAATAGATCAAGCAAACATTAGAAGAGCAATAGAAAAATCAGAACCTGAAGTAGTATATAATCTAGCAGCACAATCATTTGTTGCCTTATCATTTGAGCAACCTGAACTTGCTACACTTATAGATGGTATGGGTGTGTTAAGAATATTAGAAAGTATAAGACAAGTAAATCACAGAATTAAATTTTATCAGGCATCCACAAGTGAGATGTTTGGTAAAGTAGCACAGATACCTCAAAACGAAAAGACACCTTTTCAACCTAGATCACCATATGGTTGTGCAAAACTATTTGGTCATGCTATAACCGTAAATTACAGAGAGGCATACGGTATCTTTGGTTGTTCAGGTATATTATTTAACCATGAAAGTCCTTTAAGAGGCACGGATTTTATAACAAGAAAAGTCACAAAAGGTCTTGCAAAATGGAAAAAAACAGGTGAACATACATTAGTAGGTAATTTAGACGCAGTAAGAGATTGGGGTCACGCTGAAGACTTTGTTGAAGGTATGGTCACTATGATGAATATGAAAAGACCAGACGACTATGTTCTTGCAACAGGTCAAACACATACCGTTAGACAATGGATTGATAAGTGTTTAGAATATGCAGGAATTAAACCATCCTGGGTTGGTAATTCTGTATCTGATTATGCTACAGGTAGATTAATATTTAAATCAGATACTAGTAATTATAGACCTGCTGAAGTAGATATATTAAAAGGGGATGCTAAAAAAGCAAGAACCGTACTTAACTGGAAACCTAAACATACATTTGATAGTCTAGTTAAAGATATGGTTGACGCTGATATGAGAAGATATGGATAAAATATTTGTAAGTACATTTAACATGAGTTTATATAAGTCTTATGCTCATAGGTTAATCTCAACATATACTGCTACACATCAAACAACTCCTATGATTGTTTATGTAGAGGATGATGTAAAGAAATATCCTAAACATCATTTAATAGAATTTAGAAATCTGTTTGAGAAAGAACCTTTAGTAAAACAATTTGTTGAAAGAAATAATCAAAGACCATTTGACGCTTACTACAAAGACGCTTGTAGATTCTCATACAAAGTATTTGCTCAAAAGGCAGCTAGTATAGACGAAAAAGGTAAAAGATTATTTTATGTTGACGCAGATTGCGTATTTCAAAAGAGAATGCCAGATCAATGGTTTGACGCAGTATTAGGAGATAAGTTTGTTGCATTTTACGACAGACCTAATCAATATACAGAGACAGGTTTTATAGCATTTGATACAAGAAAAGAATGTACACAACAATTTTTTGACAAGTATGTTGAATGGTATATCAAAGATACGGTCTATGATTTACCTGCCTATACAGATTGTCATACATTTGACGCTACTAGAACATATATGGGAACATTTAAAAACGATTATTCTGAACAAAAATTAGGCGATGGTAAGAATGCTCATATTATGGCAAGACACGCTTTAATGAATGAATATATAGACCATAGAAAAGGTAATAGAAAAGAACAAAATAATAGTCCAGAATGGATTTCACAAAGGATGTAATATGGGAATAAAAGCAGGAAAGATATGGGGCAAAACTGAACTGATACACGCAAACGGTGTATTAGAATTTCATAGAATAGAATACAAAAAAAATGTTGCGTGTTCTAAACATAAACATGACTATAAATGGAATGGGTTTTTTATTGAGTCAGGTGAGATGATGGTTAGAGTATGGCAACAAGGAAGTCAACAAGGTCTGATAGACGAAACAATATTAAAAGCAGGTGATTTCACTAGAGTTAAACCAGGTTTATACCATGAGTTTATAGGTTTAGAAGATGGTGTAGCATTTGAATTATATTGGGCAGAGTTTAGCCATGATGATATAACAAGAGAGTCTCAAGGTCATGCTGTAAACGAAGATGTATCGGCAATAGACAAAACATATGAGAATGAATAATGATTAAAGTTTTTATAGGATACGATACAAAAGAAAAGGCAGCGTTTACTACCTTATCACATAGCATAATACAGAATAGTACAAAACCTGTATCTATTACACCCATTGCATTAAGTAATTTAAAAGATGACTTTGTAAGAGAAAGAAATAAATTATCTTCAACAGAGTTTTCATTTAGTAGATTTCTAACACCATACTTAATGAACTATCAAGGTTGGGCATTGTTTATGGATTGTGATATGTTGATGGAGGCAGACATTGCTGAACTATGGCGATTAAGAGATGACAAATACGCAGTGCAAGTTTGTAAACATGATTACACACCAAAAAGTAGTGTTAAGTTTTTAAATCAAGTGCAGACGGTTTATCCTAAAAAGAACTGGTCTAGTTTTATGTTGATGAATTGTAAGAAGTGTACAGCACTAACACCTGACTATGTAAATAGAGCAAGTGGTTTAGAATTACATCAATTTAAATGGTTAGAAGGTGATCACTTAATAGGAGATTTACCTTTAGAGTGGAACTGGTTAGCAGGTGAATATGAACACAAAGATGATATTAAGAATGTTCATTTTACAGAGGGTGGTCCTTGGTTTAAAGAATATAAAGAGTGTGATTATTCGCAGAATTGGTTTAAATATTATAATGATACAAGGGTTTGAAACTAGAGAAATAACAGACATACCTATTAGAGCATTTGTCAAAAGTGCAGATGGCACTATTCATAAAAAAGTAAAGACGGTAGATCAATACGAAAATACAGAGTGGCCTTCATTTAAAGATTTTAGTTTACCTATTGCAGTATTTGGTGTATTAAGAGGTACTGGTGATCTTATAAAACATTGTATGGCAAAACCACAAGTATTTTTTTATTTTGACCATGCTTATAGATTTGGTAAAAGACATGGGTCTGGATTACTAAATGAAAAGATTTACAGAATAACTAGAAACGATTTCTCATTAACTTACATTGATAAATTAGAAAAAGACGATTACGATAGAATAGAAAAGTACAAGAAACATATAGATATAAAACCTTGGAAAAAAGAAGGTAAATATATTTTAGTATTACCACCATCAGAACACGCAAAGAAATTTTATGGTTGTCCTGATTGGGAAGAAGATACAATAATACAGATTAAAAGTGCAACTAAAAGAGAGATTGTGGTAAGACAAAAGAACTCAACAGACTCATTAGAAAAACAATTAGAAGAGGCATTTGCCTGTGTATCATTTAACACAACAGCTTGTATAGACGCATTATTAAATGGTGTGCCTAGTTTCGTAGATGGTATTTCATGTGGGTTACCTGTTTCAAAAACAAATTTATTAGAGATAGAACAACCACATTATGCAGAGGATAGACAAAAGTGGATAGATAGTTTACTTGCTAATCAATTTACAATGTCAGAGATAGAAAATGGAGTTGCATATAAAAAAGTAAGTGCATGGAGATTTGCGTGATCTGGCTTTGTTTAGGAATTGTAATAGTGTTAATTTTAAGAAGTGAAGCACCACAACATAAAAGTGAAGAAGACAAGTTTAAAGACCCTTGGAACTGGACAGGATTTGGCGGATGATTATAACTCACAAAATGAAATGGGATAAATGTTTATCGCATGAGATATGGCCACATATAGAAAAGGGTTGGCAAGATGAAGATAAAGAGATACATTTTTTTTGGGGATTAGGTGGTGCAAATAGAGAACTAATTAAAGATTGTATAGTGAATAAAAAAGAATGGTGGTATGTTGATGTAGGTTATTTTACTCAACAGATAACAAGATACCCAGCACCTAAAATACATGATTACGATAAGACATATTTTAGAATAGTCAAAGGTGATATTCATAGTAATAAAGGTAAAGTAGGACCTGGTAGAAGAATAGTTGATTTAGAAAGTAAAGGTATTGATGTCACATTTAAAGGTTGGAATATGGGCGAAACAAAACATATACTTTTATGTCCATCTTCAGATACGGTGACAAGAGAATGTAATGGTATGTCGCAAGAAGAATATATACAACAAGTCACAAAAGATTTAAAACAACATACTAATAGAGAGATTAGAGTAAGAAATAAACCACGACCAGGTAATGAGTGGTGGGAAACAGATATAAAAGATGATTTAAAAGATTGTCATTGTTTGGTTACAAATATGAGTTTGGCAGCCATAGACGCAGTAATGAATAAAGTGCCTGCTATATGTGAAGGTCAAAATGTTGCATGGCCAATAACTTCAAGGCACCCTAAATATGTAGAAAAACCTTTTAGACCAGGCCGAAAGACAATGAATGAGTGGATTAAATTCGTAGTAGAGAATCAATTTACAATAGAAGAAATGTCTAATGGCGTGGCATACGAAACTTTAAAACATCAATATGGGCCAGAATAATTTTATATGTGTACTTTGGGGTGCAAAATATTCAGAGAAGTATGTAGAAACTCTTTACAATATGGTAAAGAGAAATACAACTTTACCTTTTAACTTCTATTGTTTATCAGACCGAGATCATAACGCATTTTCAGAAAACATTAAACCAATAAGAATACCAGACCCACAATTACAACACTGGTGGAATAAAATGCACCTGTATAATCCTGAATTAGGTTTAGAGGGTAATTGTTTATATATTGATTTAGATGTAGTTATTGTAGGCAACCTAGATGAGTTTTTTACATATGGTAAAGATGAAGATTTTTGCGTGATTAGAGACTTTGGTCAACCTACTACAACAATAAATTCTAGTGTGTTAAGATTTAATCAGAAACATCATAATCATATATGGAAAACATATATTGAAAGAAAAGATACATTTGATAAATTACATGGTGATCAAAATGTAATTACAGATTTGATGTGGGAACATAAACAGAAAGTTTACTTTCCTGATGAGTGGACATATTCATACAAATGGCCTGAAAGAGGCAAACCTAAAAAGTACGACAAATATAAACCTGATCAACATCCATTAAAGACAGATAGTAAGATATGTGTATTTCATGGTCACCCTAATCCAGACTATGCCATGAAGTATCAGAGTGGTGAATGGATTAAAGATTTATGGCGATAGTAGAAAACTTTGATCCTGGTAAATACTTACAAGCAAAGAAACGATATTGTCCTAGATACTTCTATGGTCACAGAGGTTTTAACATACCTGTACAAGTAGTTGATATAACTAAACTTACATATATTCCTAGAGAGATAGGTAAGACCTATATTAAACATCATTTAATCAATCCATTAGTAGTGTGTAAAATAACACCTGAAAGATGGCAAGGCGAAAAGATAGGTAATATACCTTATAGAAATCCTAGTACAATTATCAAAATTAACGAAGATGGTTTTATATATGTGGCAAGTAGAGGTTGCAAAAGGATTATGAGCATGCTAGAGAATGGTTATAGGTTTGTTGATGCCTATGTGTTAGATGATATGCAGACCTGCTTTGAACTAGGCACACAATTAGTTAATGAATACAACGAATCTTTATAGATGTTCACGCTTTGTTCTTCTATGTGCGTCAAAATGCGCCCTCTAAAATATTAAAAACCTAGTAAAATCAACAGGAATAGTGCTTGTTTAATATCCTAATATAGTGTATATTATACGTATATGACACAAAAACTTACAAAAAATAATACTTTTAATTTAGTGTACAAAAGAGAATACCAAGATAGTGAAGATTATGATTTCTTTCCTATCTATTATACAATATTCAGAAATGTACCTATTAAACATTTAAAGACTTTAAATACTAAATCAAATTTTAAAAAAGTAAAAACTTTCTGTGATAAAAATTTTATTGAAACTGCTACGAATGCTACAAATCATAGTGAGGTAGAAATACTTACTGGTGATGAATATTACAGAACCTATGAAGATGAGTTTGGTGGTGATATTACTGAATATGATAAATCATTTTTTAATGATTATGGTCAGTTATGGAATACTAGACAATTCTTTAAATACGATTTTGCGCCTGACTTAACAAAAAGTTTAGACGCTAGAACTTACAAAAATGAACTAAAAAGAGAAGGAGGAAATACATATGGCAAAAGTAGAAACTAATGTATATACATTTAAAGATGATGTAGGTAAAAACCTATACAGATCAAAAAAATACTATACACTTGTTGTTGAACAAGATGTATTGGCAAAAGATAAAGACGAGGCAGATCAAAAGTTTTTAGACTTTGGTGGACTAGATCATAGTAAAATCAGAGACGACTTAACACAAACAAGTGATGGTGTTGAAACTTATGTTGTTGACGCTAACTATACTGATACTGATAATACAAAATATATTGGTAAAGTAAAATATGATACTGACTCATACAATCAAACTTTAGAAGAGGCGATTGAAAATGAAGATATCCATATTGACAATTATGCTGATGAAGACGAACCTCATCAATTAACTAAAATTAAATTAGTTGATCATGGTACTAAAGAAGAATCAGATATTGATGTTGCTATTAATTTAGAAAATGAAAGTAAACTAGGAAAATAATGAACGGATACTTTGCTATACAATTAGATAAACAGAGTTGTAATGCAGTTAAGAAAAGTGCTACAATGCCTGTTATAGTTTCAGATCATATAACACTTGCATATAAACCTGTTAAAGAAGTTTATGACAAATACTCTAAACTAATAGGTAAAAAAGTAGGTGCTATGATTAAAGGTTATAGATCAAATGCTAATATTGAAGCATTTTGGGTTGGCGATATGTTCTTATTAGAAGATGACAAAAAGATTAAGAGAAACGACAATGGTGCTGCTCACATAACACTTTCACATAAGAAAGGTTATAAACAAGGTGACGCAAATTCTATGTTTACAAAACCAGATTTAAAGATTAAAAGATATGGTTACGTAGAGGGAAAGGTGAAGTACTTTAAATATGGGTGATACATTACAATTGATTCTATTACTTTTTATAATGTTAGGGTTAGCATATTGTATTTCCCTAACAATTAGTGCTGAAATAACGCTTGACAAAATTAGTAAAGAGTGCGATAATATAAAGAAACATTTAAATGAAATCATTAAAAAGATCACAAAAAGAGATATATAAAAGTATAAACAGACCGTCTTTCAAAAAGACACTTATGGGTTTTTCATTACCCGATTTAACACTAGACATTAATGGTCTTAAAAGAAATTCTATACCTACGAGTGATAGGATCCCAGGCGCTTGTGTAAAGAGAACTTTACCTAAAGCAAAAATGCCTGCTGGTAAAACAATCGGTATCGCTTACAACAAAGGTAATTATCAAGTTGTTGACGCTGCTGATTTTAAAACAATGGGAAGGAAAGTATGATAAGAGCATACA
>NZEU01000034.1 GCA_002689135.1 Porticoccaceae bacterium | reverse complement strand
ATCTCAGTATAAAAGATTTCTGAGGAATGTTCCGGCAGATAGAGTGGCCCCTTGTTGCCGCAGCCAGCAAGTGAAGACAAAATCATTACTGCGAGGAGCATTGTAATACACTCGTACTTTAACATTTTCGTTATCCCAAAGGGTAAACTTCAGTATAGCGTTGGAAGTGGAAGAAAACACTTAATCATTTATACTTATTGCTCTTGATACAGAGGTAAAATATGAACGAACACGAATTCAATCGAATGGTAGATCAGCTAATGTATAATCTCGAGGAAGTGCTCGATAATTGCGCCTCAGATATAGATAGCGAGAGCTCTTCTGGCATGCTCACTCTTACAGTGGAGAGTAACAAAAGCCAAATTATACTCTCGCGCCAAGTCGTCTCACGGGAAATATGGCTCGCCGATACTTCAGGTGGATTTCATTTTACTTTGCGAGAGGGACAATGGAGAGATACGCAAGACAATATGCGACTGGAGGAGAAGCTTGAAAAAGCTATTCTAGCTCAGGCTAATGAACGTGTTGTGCTAAATTTTAGCGATTTGTAATTGTAATCATAGCGCGATTAGCTGCCTCAGCAACGACAGCGGGCGATGTTCCTCCAAAATGGTTTCGAGATTCCACAGAACCTTTCGCGGTTAGTATGTCAAATACATCTTCCTCAATTTTGTTGGAAAACCCCTTCATTTGAAAAAGACTTAATTGCGGAAGTTCTAAACCTTGCTCGATCGCAAAAGCAACGGATTTTCCAACGATCTCATGTGCCTCACGGAATGGCACGTTTTTATTTACGAGGTAATCTGCAAGATCTGTTGCGGTCGAGAAACCCTTTGCGGAGGCCTCTAGCATGTTATTCTTCTTTATTTTCATGTAAGGAATCATATCAGAAAATGCTCTTAGGCAATCTGACAGTGTGTCTACAGTATCAAATAGGGGTTCTTTATCCTCTTGGTTGTCTTTATTGTATGCAAGTGGCTGTGACTTCATTATAGTAAGAAGCGCTATTAGGTTGCCTGTAATCCTTCCAGATTTACCACGAACTAGCTCCGGAACATCGGGATTTTTCTTTTGAGGCATGATCGAAGAGCCGGTACAAAAGCGATCTGGCAACGTGACGAAATCAAACTGTGCAGACGTCCAAAGAACGAGTTCCTCAGCCATCCTCGAGAGATGTGACATTATTATGCTGGCGACGGAACAGAACTCCATGGCAAAGTCCCGATCGCTCACCGAATCGAGAGAGTTCTTTGTTGGTTTGGTAAAACCAAGTTTTGATGCCGTAAATTTTCGATCGATTGGAAACGTTGTTCCCGCAAGAGCTGCCGCCCCTAACGGACATTGATTTAGGCGTTCTCTGCAGTCTGTCAATCTCCCATAATCACGCTCTAACATTTCGTTCCAAGCCAGCAGATGGTGACCCAGAGTCACCGGTTGTGCGATCTGTAAATGGGTGAAGCCCGGCATAATCGTCGCAGAATGGGATAATGCTAGCTCAATAATGCCTCGCTGCAAATTGAATAATAATTTGTTTATAGAGTCTATCTGATTGCGAAGCCATAGACGGAGATCGGTCGCGACTTGGTCATTGCGAGAACGGCCTGTATGTAGTTTCTTCCCAACCGAGCCAATTCTTTGAATGAGAGCCGCCTCAATATTCATATGGACATCTTCTAGTTCCAATAGCCAGTTGAAGTTATTATTGACAATATCTTTTTTTATATGCTCCAAACCCTTTATGATTTTTTCGGTTTCACCTTCGGTTAATATACCCACATGTTCAAGCATTTGCGCGTGAGCTATCGAGCCGAGGATATCTTCGTTATAAAGCCGTTTGTCAAAAAAGAGAGATGCGGAAAAACGCTTTACAAATTCATCGATGGGTTCATTAAAGCGACCGCCCCAAGACAGATTAATAGCTTTCTTCGGTTTTTTTTTGTTAGCTGACTCTGATTTGTCCATTGTTCTTGCCGTACATTTTATATTTTGTGCTTGTATTATAACTAATTGCTCTCCTCAGAGAACTCTATAACTCTTGTGATGAGTTAAAAAGGTTACAAATTATGTTGGAGATTAAGCCTCATTAAAAAGTATTAGTATAAAACTGCTGAGAGGAAAAAATTCAACGAACAACTGGCAATGGGCAATAAAACGTCGATAATGAACTAATTTCATTTGTAGAGGTTATAAATGTGAGGGAATCTATTCGCATTGCAACTAGACGAAGCCCTTTGGCAATTTGGCAAGCAGAGTTCGTGAGAGAAAAAATATCGGAATTAAATCCAGAATTAGAGGTAGAGTTGGTCGCAATGAACACAAAGGGTGACCAAACTCTTGATACCGCGCTTTCAGGGATTGGAGGTAAAGGGTTATTTATTGATGAACTGGAGATCGCGTTGCGTGATGGCCGTGCTGACATTGCTGTTCATTCACTTAAGGATATGCCAAACACATTGTCAGAAAGTTTTTGTGTGGGCGCAGTGTGTGCTAGAGGTGATCCGTGTGACGCTTTGGTGACGAATTTGTCAAGTTCATTAAAAAATCTTAAACCCGGCTCGGTTGTGGGTACATCCAGTCTTCGTCGTCGCAGTCAGTTATTGGCGTCCCATCCCCACCTTGAGGTGAGAGATATTAGAGGTAATGTTAATACTCGCTTGGATAAGCTAGACAATGGTAGCTATCATGCAATTATCTTGGCATCGATTGGTTTAAAAAGACTTAAGTTACATGATCGAATTTCCTCTCGTTTATCAATAAAAGAAATGTTGCCAGCTCCAGGGCAAGGAGCTATCGCTGTTCAATGTCATGTCGGAGACCGAAGTATCAAGTCCTTGATTCTGCCACTGCATGATGAGATTACAGGCTATTGTGTGACTGCTGAAAGGGCTGTGAGCGCTCGTCTGAATGGAAACTGTCAAGTTCCCATAGCGGCATATGCCGAGTTAGAAAGAGAGAGAAACGAAATTGTTTTGAGGGCCATGGTTGGCACCATAGATGGTACGTCGGTATTATTTACTCAGGACTGTGATTCCCCTAACAAGGCGGTTGAGTTGGGGAATAGAGTTGGCGACAAATTGCTTGGGCTTGGAGCCGATAAAATCCTAAATGATTTGGCTGGAATCTGAGTCGGTAGGTCTTTATGAATTGCAAAAAAAACATACTGCTAGTTCGCGCTCATAGAGGTGATGACGAGTTAGTTAGACAGTTAGATGGCGCAATGATCAAAGTTCTTTGTATTCCAATCACACGCATTGAGGAGATTAAGCAAGATGAACATATAAAAATTAACATTCTCGATTTTGAGCACTGCGATATTGCTATATTTGTAAGTGTAAATGCGGCACGGATAGGTTTATCTTTATTAGAGAAATACCGGCCGATATTACCGCAGCATATGGCATATTTAGCTATTGGCGCTCAGACCGCGAAATGCGTTAGCGATCATAACTTAAAGGTAATTTCACCCTCGCTGGAAACGACAGAGGGTCTTCTCTCCCTCCGAGCACTAAAGGATGTCAGATCTAAAAGAATCATTATCTTTAGAGGTCAGGGTGGTCGCGAAAAACTCGCCTGCGAGCTAGTTAAACGAGGAGCGCAGGTAACCTATTCTGAAGTTTATAGGCGCGTCACTGACGAGCAGAACTTGAAAAATGTTTTAGAGGTGTTGCCATCAATAGACTGTCTAGTTGCTCATAGTGCAACATCACTTAAGTTATTGGGTCGTCCATCCCAACTGATCGCGTCTAATTTGAGGGTCGTTGTGCCGAGTGATCGTGTTGGTCGTTACGCGGCTGTGCTGGGGTATCGTCTATTGAATGTCGCAAAGGGAGCAGCTCCGCACTCAATGCGTAAAGCCGTAATGTCTGCCCTCACAGAAGTAACCGCTACAACCCAGTCCTTTTGAATTGTGGTGCCTCTGAGTGCTTTTATTTAGAAATATGGAGTGAATACGTGTCAAATTCGGTTAAACCGACAGAGCAACAAAATCGAGTAACCCAGGTGGGTCGACGTTGGCTCCAAAAGTGTGTTTTTGTTTTGGCTCTGTGTGCATTGGTAGTTTTTATAATATTTTTTTTGTGGTATTACCAAAAACTTTATGTGGACAATTCTTTGAAGTCTATTTTTTCTAAGACGTCTAGTTTGGAAACTAGCATCACCAGTCATAAGGCGATTATCAATGATTTGCGTCAACAATTATCAAAATCTAATTTGCTTATCGATCGAGTTACAAGTCTAGAAAGGTTCGTTAATAAAACAGCGAGATTTATGACGGAAAGTAGCGATTTTTCGAGGGATAAATGGTTACTTCTAGAGTCTATTTATCTGATGAGGTTAGCGAAACATGAAGCAAAAATTAATCGAAATGGTGAAGATTTGGCACGTTTATTAACACTTATCGATAACATTTTTGCCGAATTAAATGATCCAAACTTTTTATCCGTCCGCGACGCTCTTTCAATGGATATTAAGGAATTAAAATCTTCGAAGACTAATGATTTAGAGGAAGTTTTTTTGGAACTATCGGATATCGGTGAAGAAATTTTTCTGTTAGAAAGTACCAAAAGCTCGATAGATTCTGTTGTGCCTGTCGCGGAGAATAACGAGGGCAAGGCCTTGGAGAAGCCGACTCGAGACACTCTTGGTTCAAAAATAGGATGGGAAAGTTTGCGGGAGAAGCTTGAGGGATTAATTACCATTCAAAAACACAGTAACTCCATCCCTCCCTTTCTTGATAGTCAACAAGAAGCATATCTAAGGTTTGCCTTGCTAAGTTTTTTATTACAAGCGAGATACGCTCTAATCCTCGAACAAGGAACTATCTACAGGATTAATTTATTGGAGGCGGCGGATACTGTCGATCGATTTTTTCTACTAAAAAGTAATGCCTCAGCTCTCTCGAATCGGCTAAGACGATTAGCGGAGCGGCCTGTAAATCGTGTATCTCTGAGTATTGAGCGCTCTGAAAATGCATTTGCGTCTGCAATTGGAGAAGAAATGATGAATTCAAAAAGTAAGGATGATTCGCCATGAGGAGCTATTTAATAGTTTCAATGCTGACCGTGGTTTTTGGTGCATTTTTTATGGGTATCGTTCAAGAGTACCGAGGTTACCTAGTAATCGTACTCGATCAAATAAGTATTGAAATGAATATTTGGTTAGCAATTTTAGTTTTGTGTAGTATTTTATTTATTGTCATTACGACAAGTTTGATTTTTTCTGATTTGCCATCGGTTTTTGGTTTGAGGAAGAAGTGGGCGGATCATATGCAAAACAAAAGTTTCAAGTCTACAAAGATTGGGCTTCAAAGTTATGTGCTCGGTTCTTGGGACGATGCAGTCCGACAGTTGTCTTTTCAAAAGAAACCCGTACTTCCGCCCGAAATCTTATTACAATATGTGGCAAAAGCCGAGGCGAATAACGGTAATTTAGATCGAGCAAGAAAAATAATAGAGAAGCTTAAGAGGCGTTTTCCAAAACTAAAATCGGGAGCCGACCTATTGCTTGCCGGCCTACTCTGCGATGAGAGACGATATACTGAGGCGGAACAAGTACTTTGGGAAGCACACCAGCGAGATTCCTCCAATTGGCTAATCATTGAAACTCTTGTCGACATCAGTAATAAAAATCAAAATTGGACTCGGATTTGTGCGTTCCTTCCGATGCTGAAAGCTATAAAAAGCGTGTCATCAGGAAAAAAAATTTATGTCGAACAAATAGTGTATCAAGCGAAAATCCGGACTTTCTTGAATGCATCTAGTGGAGATGATCGAGTGAAGCGTAAAAAATTATTCGAACTTTGGAAAAGTATTCCTCGCACATGCCGAAATTCATCAAAAGTCTTACTTACTTATACCAAAGCGTTAAGTTCAGTCGGAGCAGGTTTCGATGCAAAAGTTTTGCTTGAAAAGGAACTGGCTAAGCGGTGGTGCCCTATTTTAGTCTCTGAATTTGGAAGAATAGAAGAGCCAACCACGCTTGAGCATCTCGCCACCGCAGAGTTATGGTTAGAAAAGTACCCAAATGATGCTGAGCTTCTTCTGGCATTGGGACGGATTTCACGGAGATTGAATTTTTTTGCGAAAGCAACAGATTATCTTGAGCACCTGATATCACAAAATCGCTCAACAGCTGCGATTGCCGAGTTAGCGTTAGTAAAAGTGAATTTGGGTGAGACGAACTATGCAATTGAGCTCTATCAAAGTGTGCTGGACTCAATAACACATAGGTAGACATTTAAACTTCGTTCAGAGTTGCTTTTTTTTCAGAGCCCTTATTATAAAGCGTGCAGGGTGAAGTGCTAGCCGCAAATCTTGCTCTAGTGGAAGGGGTTGTTTTGCTATTTCAGCTGCAAGTATTTTTGCGCCCAACGGTGCGTAGCTTAAGCCTCGGGAACCTAAACCGCAATGTATATACAGATTTGGTAAGTAATTACCGTATGTTGTGATTTGACTTTTCGCATCTTTCCTCAGCCTAGAGAACGTCTCTTTCATTTCCGCTAAATTAGGTACTGCTCCTACAATAGGAAGGTAATCTGGTGTTGTGCATCGGAAATCGGCTCGTCCGTCAAGTTTGGTTGAGCCGAAGTGGCTAACCAACCTTTTTAGTAGTGGATCGTTTGAGCTAAGTTTTTCGAGATTTTTTTTGTGGTCAGAACCACAGATGTCTTTATCTTGAGATGTGCTGTAAGTTGCACCGCAACTATGTATCCCACTTGTGGNGGGAATGAAATAACCGTGACCACATATAACAGTACGTAGTCTACTGCTGGCAATTGTAGTAGGAATTTCAGTTATTTGTCCACGCACCTTCTTTACAGGTAAAAACTGCGTTTGGGGAAAATTTAGGCATTCGAAGGCATTTGCTAGAACTAATATAGGTGTTTCAGAAGAGTGATTCTCGTTAGAGTCAACGAGAATCCATGTATTCTGTTTTTTTCTATACTCAATTTTTTTTATGTCAGCTTTTTTAAAACTGATGTTTGGATGTTTTAATAATCTTTCACAAACTGCCACTGGGGGAAGCCAACCTAAAAAAGGGAAATGGAGGGCATGTGGTGAGGAGAGGGCTAGTCCACTAATTTTTTTAAGTTCTTGCTTATTTACAAGCTTCAAAAAAGAATTGCTTTGACCCAAAGTCTTAAAAAGTTCTCTCTGAGTTTGAGCGTCATGGGTGCTTGTTGGCAGTATTATCACCCCACACTGTTCCCCGAGCCCAGAACGCCAAAATGACTTATATAAGCTACTAGCGTTTACTACTGCTTTAAAATTTATTTGTGGCAATGGGGTAGCATGACGGGAGAGCCGAGGATAAATTACGGCTTGTCTGTTCCCGGACCCCCTTTGGGCAGGTTTTTCATGCCGATCAATTATAGTGACGTTGTATCCAATATCAGCCAGAGCAGAAGCGGTCCAGCAACCTGCCAATCCTGCGCCTAATATTGTTACGTCGTTTTTAGTAGAGAACTTGTGTGGCTCACTGTTAAGATGCCAGCAAGACGACGATTTTTTGCTTTGTTGACAAAATTGATTTTTCTTTTTCATTTTTTTAGCGAGCAATACTCTTCAATGATTTGCTTACACCATCTGGTAATGCGTGCGTCACTAATATGTGACTGGTTTTCGTCATCAAGTGCCAGTCCAACAAAGAAGGTCTTTTCTTCATTTAGCGCTTTTGAATCGTTGAAATCATAATTTTTATTTGGCCACGCTCCAATGGTTTGCGCCCCATGTTTCCTCACTTTATGCCACAAGTAACCCATTGCATCTTGAAACCAGTCGGGATAACCCACTTGATCACCTAAGCCATAAAGAGCGATCACTTTTCCTTGCAAGTATACCGAATCAATAGCCTCCCAATGTTTTTCCCAGTCCTCTTGCAATTCTCCGTAATCCCAAGTTGGTATCCCAAAAATCATAAATTCATATTTCGACATTGAGTCAATCTGATTGAAAGCAATATTATGAAGAGTCACGCTGGGGTATCCGATGAGCATGTCTATTTTTTCTCGAATTTTTTCTCCCGCCATTTCGGTGTAACAAGTAGTACTTCCGAAAAAAAGCCCAATTTTTATACACATAGTGACATCCACTTCTGGAGTATTGAAAGTTGTTGATATTGTAAAGGGTTATATTATACCGTTAGTATAAACCAGCTGACGCCAAGCTTCATAAACTACAATTGCTACGGCATTGGATAAATTGAGACTTCTGCTGTTTGAGATCATGGGTATTTTTAGTATATTTTCTCCTCCAATTTCTTTGAAAATTTGCTCAGGGAGACCGCGGGTTTCAGGGCCAAATAGCAGAGCATTTCCGCTTTGGTAATTAACATCCGAATAGCATGTCGTCCCCTTAGTTGAAAAACCATAAATTTTTTTTTCAATATTTAATTTTTTATATTCAGTCCAATCCGAATAAACTTTTGTCGAAGAGTATTCGTCATAGTCGAGACGTGCTCGACGCAACTTTCTGCTGTCTAAATCGAACCCTAAGGGTTCAATTAAATGTAGCTTGAATCCCGTATTTCTGCATAGCCGCATTATGTTGCCGGTATTCGGAGGTATCTCTGGTTCATATAACACTACGTTAAGCATTGCTTGTTCTTTTAGTTTGCGATTTTCGAAAATTGTAACCTAATTATGGGCTCACCGGCTTAGAGCTTTTGCCTCGGTTTCATGAGGAATAAAAGCTTATTTCTTGTTCTTTAGCACATTTCGTATGATAGTAAATATTTTCAGCAAATTCGGCATAATATTTAAACATCACCTGACCCTTGCTACCGCGGGCTGTTTAGAATTCATAGTAGATGAATTTTGACACTTGAGGTATATGGCTTAGTCGACTCATAGCGTGCTTTGGCATGATATGTTTTTGAGATTATTTCTGAGCTTGAAAAATGGACGACCTGTGTAAAATAACGAAAAGATATCGATAAATTTCCATCGATTCGCAATCAGATGTACTCTTATTAATTGATTACGGTATGCGAAAAGTAGTGTTTCAATTCTATGACGTGTGTCAATCCGCTGGATATGGATTTATGCAAATATATTTTATGAGGTGCTTCGAAGGCACCCTTCACGCTTTGCAAGCCTATGAGGAGATTTAATCTGAAGTTGTTCGAGCTTTTTGCTGATGTTGAAAAATATTTAAGTAAAAAAGGACAAATATTAATTGGGTATAGCGGTGGTCTCGACTCCACTGTTCTACTGACGCTTGCGTGCGAATATTTTACAACAAAAAAAGTACTCGCCGTTCATGTGAACCACGGCTTATCGCAAAACTCAGAGGATTGGCAAAGTTTTGTTGTTGAGTATTGTAAACTTTTGTCAGTTAATTATTCGCTTCACCCCGTTAAGATAATTGACTCGGCTAACCAGGAGGCTAATGCTCGGGAGGCTCGGTTTGATGTTTTTTCTAAGTTGTTAAAGAAAGGAGATGCATTACTGCTTGGACATCACCTAGATGATCAGATTGAGACTGTAATATTTCGTTTGCTGAGAGGGTCCGGTAGCCAAGGGTTATCTGGGATTCCATTCGATCGTGAGCTTCGTGAGGGCAGACTTTTCCGACCATTGTTGACGTTAACGCGAACTTCCATTCTTGAGATCGCTAAATCTAGATGTCTAAATTGGATCGAGGATGAAACTAATAGTGAGAATCGTTTTGATAGAAACTATCTTCGTAACATTGTTATACCGCAGATAAACGCTCGATGGCCAAACTATCAGAAGAGAATCAACACAACGATAAAGTTGAATAAAGATGCACAGATGCTTGCCCAGTCAATATTTTTAAGTGATTTAGATAATTTAGATTTGCAAGATGAGAGAGGTGGATTATCAATTAATTTAGGAAAGCTAAAGACTTTGGAAAGGATTCGACAAGCCAACGTAATCCGTTATTTGCCAACAATACTGGGGTATTCTCCGCCAAATCATCATGTACATAATGAGATTTTTGCATCGTTTCTGGGAGCGCGGATCGATGCGTCTCCATTTTTAAAGTGTTGTGGATACCAATTTAGGAGATTTCGCAATAAGGTTTATGTGGTGCGGGAAAAGGTTGGTGAGATAAAGACGCCTAACTTCCCGATAACCTGGGATATCTCTTCTAGCCTCACTCTCCCAGATGGATCATCACTTGAAGCTATTGAAGTGCACTCGGGAGGGTTACAATTACCTCAAACCATGAGCTTTGATGTTGAGATTAGGCGCGGTGGTGAAAGGTGTCGTCCAACAGGGCGAGGGAGAACCCAGACACTTAAAAAATTATTTCAAGAGTATTCACTTGAGCCATGGTGGCGAAGTCATATACCCCTGTTGTATTGTAGGGGTTTGTTAGTGGCTGTTGGAGATCTCTGGATTTGTAATGGTTGGATGGTGAATTCTGGAGAACGTGGGTTGAAAATAATTTGGAAACATAACTCCGTGTAGATACATATTGGTAATTCTGCTACCCTGCAATTCCGATTTGATATTAACTTTACGTTGGGTTTAGATCACGGGGACTCGCGTGCCTCTTCTCCTGTAGTAAATCTAATACTGACCAGAGTACACTATGACACGTTTTATTTTCGTCACTGGGGGCGTAGTTTCTTCTCTTGGTAAGGGAATTGCGTCGGCTTCACTTGGCGCTTTGTTAGAAGCCAGAGGCTTATTAGTTACAATACTCAAATTAGATCCTTATCTAAATGTTGATCCGGGCACAATGAGTCCGTATCAACACGGTGAAGTTTACGTAACAGAGGATGGCGCCGAGACAGATTTGGATCTCGGACATTATGAACGGTTTTTACGTTCAAAGATGACACAACACAATAATTTTACCAGTGGACAAATTTACGAAACTATCTTGCGCAAAGAGCGAAGAGGGGACTATCTAGGAGGCACAGTTCAGGTAATNCCTCATTTGACAGACGAGATTAAGAGGCGCGTGCATGTAGGTGCAGGAAAGGCAGATGTTGCTGTCGTGGAAATCGGAGGAACGGTTGGAGATATTGAGTCTCAACCTTTTTTAGAGGCTGTGCGGCAATTGAAAATTGAATTAGGTCAAAAACGCGCTCTCCTAATGCATCTGACCTTGGTTCCTTATATTGCCTCAGCTGGAGAGACAAAGACAAAGCCGACTCAGCACTCAGTCAAGGAAATGAGGTCGATTGGTTTGCAACCAGATGTGCTATTGTGTCGCTCAGAAGTATTAATTGAGGACTCACAAAAGCATAAGATTTCTCTGTTCACTAATGTTGAAGAAAGGGCAGTAATACCGCTAATGGATGCAAAAACTATATACTCAGTCCCGCGCATGCTTCATCAGTGGGGTTTGGATCAGTATGTTTTGGATCAATTTAACATTGAGCGTCCTTCTGCTGATTTATCTGAATGGGATCGCGTAGTAGAAAATCAATTCAATGTGAATGGAGAAATCTGTGTTGCTTTAGTTGGAAAATATATGGAACTTTTGGATGCTTATAAATCTATAAACGAAGCGCTGATCCATGCAGGTATTCAAAATAAAATTAAAGTGAGAATCCGATACATTGATTCAGAAAATTTGGAGAGAGATCCGGACATCATTGAGGGAGTTGATGCAGTTTTAGTGCCCGGGGGTTTTGGGACACGGGGAATAGAAGGCAAGATCTTAGCTGTAAAAACTGCGCGTGAATCGAATATTCCATATCTTGGGATATGTTTAGGAATGCAGGTTGCAGTAATTGAGTATGCTCGTAACGTTTGTGGATTGTTTGGAGCGAACAGTTCAGAGTTTGATCCAAAGACTCCTTATGCGGTGGTGGGCTTGATCTCAGAATGGATGGGTTTTGACGGCAGTCTTGAGCATCGAGATGGTGAATCTGATCTTGGAGGTACCATGCGTCTGGGAGCGCAAGTTTGTCACTTAGAAGAGGGATCAAAAGCAAAACAGATCTATTCAGCAGATTTTATAATGGAGCGTCATAGACATCGTTATGAGGTCAACAATAAATTTTTACCTAAGTTGAAANCTGCGGGCCTAGTTGTAGGCGCTCTGTCAGAGGATAGAAACTTAGTTGAGTCGATCGAATTGACAGATCACGCATGGTTTTTTGCGAGTCAATTTCATCCAGAATTCACTTCAACACCCCGTGATGGACATCCTTTGTTTACTGCTTTTGTTAAAGCAGCGGTAGATTTCTCACAATGCAAAAAGATATGACTCCAAGACGAGACCAAGAAGTATTTATTGGTGATTTGCGAATTGCTAATAATTTACCTCTAGTCGTATTTGGTGGGATGAATGTTATCGAATCTCGCGATCTAGCCATGGAAGTTGCGCANGCCTTTGTTAATGCAACGCAAAAGCTATCTATGCCGTTTGTTTTCAAAGCCTCCTTTGACAAAGCGAATCGTTCTTCAATATTTTCCTTTAGAGGTTTGGGAATGGAGACCGCACTCTCAATATTAGCGGATATAAAACGCGAATTCGGATGTTATGTCATGACAGATGTTCATGAAATTGATCAAGTGGCCGCTGTAGCCGAGGTTTGCGATGTGTTGCAGTTGCCAGCATTTTTGGCAAGGCAAACCGATTTAGTAAGGGTTCTNGCAGAATCGAGGGCTGTAATTAATATTAAAAAGCCTCAGTTCTTGAGCCCCAGTCAAATGGGGAATGTTATAGAAAAATTTCGAGAATGCGGCAACGAAAGGCTTATTATTTGTGAGCGCGGAACTTGCTTTGGATATGATAATCTCGTCGTTGATATGCTTGGATTTTCGATTATGAAAGAGATAAGTCAGGGATTACCGGTTATATTTGATGTAACGCATTCGTTGCAGTTTAGAGATGGACTATCGGTGGCTTCTGGCGGACGAAGAAGTCGCGTTGTTGAGCTAGCGAGATCGGGCGTAGCAGTTGGGCTATCGGGATTGTTTCTAGAGGCTCATCCAGATCCGGATAGTGCTAAGTGTGATGGGGCCTCTGCACTTCCACTGAATCTGTTATACCCGTTTTTGGAGCAGGTGCGCGACATAGACGATTTGGTTAAAAACATGGGTGTATTAACGGTGCGTTGAGTGATAGTTAACGATAATTTTGAGAAACGTTGAGGAGTGAAGTCAGCATGTCTGTAATATCAGATGTACGCGCGTTTGAGGTGTTGGATTCACGTGGTAACCCAACAGTGATGACGGAGGTGGAACTTAGTTGTGGAGCCGTATCCTCCGCAATGGCACCGTCCGGTGCCTCGACAGGATCGCGAGAGGCATTAGAACTTCGAGATCACGATAAAGATCGTTACATGGGAAAAGGAGTGTTGATAGCCGTAGCTAATGTGAATAATCGAATAAAGGATACGATAGTTGGTATAGAGCCTACTGCACAATTAGATATAGATAATATGATGATTGAGTTGGATGGTACTAAAGATAAAAGTGTACTTGGTGCAAATGCAATATTGTCTGTCTCGCTGGCTGTTGCAAAAGCCGCATCCGTGCATAAAGGTGTTCCCTTATATTCACACATCAGTGATTTGAATGGCACTCCGGGCCAATTCACTATGCCTTTGCCTATGATGAATATTTTGAACGGAGGTGAGCATGCGAATAATAATGTAGATATACAAGAATTCATGGTTCAACCAATTAAAGCTGGATCTTTTGCTAGGGCTTTGCAGACTGGTGTGGAAATTTTTCACGCACTGAAAAGGGTATTAATTTCCGCAGGGTTAAATACTGCTGTTGGCGATGAAGGTGGCTTTGCCCCAGACTTGAACTCTAATTCGCACGCTCTTTCTGTAATTTCCACCGCAGTTGCAGAGGCTGGCTATCATTTAGGCACTGATGTAACCTTAGCACTTGACTGCGCTGCAAGCGAACTCTATCGATCGGGCTTTTATGAACTCAAGGGCGAAGGTAACCAATTTAGTTCGAGTGGGTTTACGGATTTTTTAGGGAAATTATGTAAACAATTTCCAATCACGTCTATTGAGGATGGACAAGACGAGTCTGATTGGAGTGGGTGGAAATATCATACAGATCAATTAGGAAAAAAAGTCCAACTAGTCGGCGATGATTTGTTTGTTACCAATACCGAGATTTTGAAGCGTGGAATAGATAATGGGATAGGAAACTCAATTTTGATCAAATTTAATCAGATAGGCACCTTAAGCGAGACAATGAATGCGATTTCGATGGCGAAAGAGGCCGGCTATGGGGTGATAATTTCTCATCGTTCAGGAGAAACAGAGGATACAACTATAGCTGATTTAGCCGTAGGCACGTCAGCCGGACAAATTAAAACTGGTTCGTTATGCAGATCTGACCGTGTGGCTAAATATAACCGACTTCTGCGTATCGAAGCTGAGCTTGGCTCCGCAAATGCTCCATATAATGGAGGGCTTGGATTGCGGTCTTAATTTCTAGTCTATCTAACACTTAGCGAGATTTTGAATGTTGTTAAAGTTGATTTTTGTGATTTTAACGATCATGTTTTTATCACTCCAAGCTAAGTTATGGTTTGGTGATGGGAGTCTCGCTCATAAGTCAGAATTGAAAAAGTTGTTAACAAAACAAAACGAAGAAAATGAGCGCCTTAAAGAAAAAAATGAAGGTCTTATCAAGAAAATTTCAAGTTTAAAAGATAGTTCTAACAGCATTGAAGAAATCGCTCGAGAAGATTTAGGCATGGTCAGACAAAATGAAGTGTTTTATTTGGTTACTGACGACAAGGGTGAAGAAAATGATGGTGATCTATAGATGGATTATCAGGATCATATATCTTGCGTAAAGCCCGGAACTGGTTAATTGTGCCCGCCGGAGGCGTCGGACGTCGATTTTCGCTGAAATTGCCCAAACAATTTTTTCCACTCGGACAATCTACCGTCGCCCAAAATTGTTTGTCGAGACTGTTAAAAGTGCCTGAGATCGAGCGTTTGATTGTTCCGTGTAAAATTCAAGAAAAGTGGTGGTCTTCAGTACCAGCAATAACAAATGATCGGGTTAAATTGGTTGAAGGAGGACTCGATCGCGCGGAGTCTGTCCTTAATGGTTTGCTAGCGTTGGCTGATGACGCAATTTTCAGCGACTGGGTTCTGGTACATGATATTGTGCGCCCTTGTGTGAGTCTCAGGTCGATAATGAAGTTGCGAGAAAGTGTTCAAAGACATGCAATTGGTGGAATCTTGGTTTCACCAATTAACGATACACTCAAGTTGATTACAGAGCATGGTCAAATTAAACGTACGATCGAGCGTCGGCATTGCAGACTTGCACAAACACCGCAAATGTTTCGTTACGGTGAGTTGTTGGAAGCCATGGAGCATGCGTTTAAAAACCATGAGGCTTTAACGGATGAATCTTCCGCCCTAGAGCGGTTGGGAAAGGAGGTAAAGGTGGTTGAGGGTCGAGCTGATAATATAAAGATTACTTGTCCAGAAGATTTGATATTTGCCAATGTTATCCTTAAAGAACAAGAGAAATGCGAATGCGAATAGGCCATGGTTATGATGTCCATGCTTTTTCCTTGGGAACTGGATTTACTCTGGGCGGTGTTCACATTCCATATGAAATGGGTTTGCTAGCTCATTCAGATGGCGATGTCGTTATTCATGCACTTATGGACGCGATACTCGGCGCGTTGAGCTTGGGGGATATTGGCGTCAATTTCTCAGACAGTGACCCAGAGTACCTTGGTATTAATAGTCGAAACTTACTTCGACGGGTTGTACATATGATGAGTGAGAAGAGCTACCAACTCGTTAATGCGGATATGACTATCGTCGCGCAAGAGCCTAAAATGGCACCTTATATAAAATGGATGTGTACAAATTTGGCTCACGACATTGGAGTTTCAACGGAGTGTATTAATGTTAAAGCCACAACTACTGAAATGTTGGGATTTATAGGTCGGACTGAGGGTATAGCATGTCATGCTGTAGTTCTTTTAGAGTCCTCAGGGTGAATTAATTAACTTGAGAAATATTGCCGGAATTTCGTCGGATTTTAATTTTGAGCACTTCCTTAGATTTTTTCCTTCCCTAGGCAAGGCGAGTATGCAAGCCTCCATGATTGATTTTTGTGTCGACGAAATTCTTGGATTCGAGTGTTCTGGGGCTGGAGAACATTTAATTGTAAACATTCGTAAACAGGGACAAGATAGTTGGTGGATAGAGGCGCGATTGGCAGAATTGTTCGATATAGAGGAGAGGCATATCGGTTACTGTGGGTTGAAAGATAGGTACGCTGTTACTTACCATTGGTATAGTCTCTATTTGCCCAACCGCTTTGTAAACATCACTGATTTGAGCCATACAGATTTTGAGGTTCTATAACTCAACCGAAATAGTAAAAAATTACGTTGAAGTATGCATGCCGGAAATTCATTTAATACCTTAATTGGTAATATATCCGCGCCTCAAGAAAAGCTCGAACAAAGGCTTAAAATGATAGATCACTTAGGCTTTCCAAATTATTTTGCGCAGCAGCGTTTTGGATTTAATGGTGGGAATCTTTTTAAGGCTGAGCGCCTAATCAACTCAGGTCGATTGAGAGGAAATCGGAGGGGGCATGGTATCTTTCTCTCTGCCGCTCGTTCTTGGCTATTTAACTTGGTGCTCGCTAAACATATTTCGAGTAATCATGATGAGATTATTTTATTTGGATTAGACTTGATCTTTGTGGGAAAAGGGAGAAGTAAACCTAATCAAGTTGTTACCTCAGCAGAGCGGGAGACACTTGTTGATTGGCCGGCATGGAGGTATGCGTGAGAGCACACGGGATTGACTCAAAAAGCGACGTAAGTTATTCATCCATGCCGATGGGCTAAAATTTAGTTTTGTCGGTAGCCGCCAATTGAAGCTCGAATTCAACTTGCCCAAGGGGGTTTATGCGACAGCCGTGTTGTGCGAATTAGCAGAATTTAATCGGTAATAGATTGCGTCCCTATGTTATATTTCGCTATCAATAGGTCAGAGCAGGAGCCATTTTTTTTTTGGGTTCTGCTCTGATGGATGGAGATTGCCATGAATTCGCTTGATTTTTCTGGTGTGGGAATGACTTCTCAGCGCACGCGTGAGAGATTAATCACGAGACTGCAAGCCCAAGGTATCGATAATCAGAGGGTTCTGGATACCATAAGGGTAACCCCACGGCATCTTTTTTTGGACGAGGCTCTGGCGCATAGGGCATATGAAGATACGGCTCTACCGATTGGTTTTTCACAGACTTTATCCCAACCATACATCGTTGCTCGGATGACTGAATTACTTTTAGCAAAAGGATCGTTAGATAAAGTGCTTGAAATTGGAACTGGATCAGGATATCAAACTACTGTTTTAGCACAACTCGTTACAGAGGTTTTCTCTGTTGAACGGATAAGTCCATTGTTGGCAAAGGCAAAAAAAAGATTCAGAAAACTGGGTGTTAAAGGAATTAAAGCCAAGCTATCAGATGGTAGTTATGGATGGCGAGAGTACGCACCTTTTGATGGAATAATTAGTACGGCGGCGCCTCAATCCGTACCGACTGAACTTCTTCAGCAACTTGGGGCTGACGGGGTCTTAGTGATACCCATTGGCGGACTCAACAAGCAAGAGTTGCGTCTGATAAAACGGGTTGGAGACACGGAGCAGTTCGATGAGGAGGCAATTGAAACAGTAAAGTTTGTCCCACTTTTAGGTGGTTTGACATTTACAGACTAACTTATTCGGGAGGATGATGAAAAATATTTCCCCCACATTGTTCTTAAAGGGAATGGCGATGGGCGCTGCGGATATGATTCCGGGGGTGTCTGGGGGCACGATCGCGTTAGTAACTGGTATCTATACTGAGCTAGTGAACAGCATAAGATCTTTTGATTCCAGAGTAATAAGATTACTTTTCATTGGTGACACATCAGCCGCTTGGAATCACGTAAATGGTGCGTTCCTCTCGACAGTGTTATCCGGCATTTTAACTAGCATTTTTATACTTTCAAGAATTATTGAATATATCATGAAGATCTACGGATTGTTAATGTGGTCTTTTTTTAGTGGCATCATTGTGGCCTCTGTGGTTCTTCTTTTTAAACGGTATCGGGTGGTACATTTATTCCAAATTGGCTATGTTTGTCTGGGTGCAATCGCCGCTGTGGTTTTATCAAGCTTTCCTGCTTTGAATTTTAGTGCTACATATTTAGTTATTTTTCTCGCTGGAGCGATAGCTTTTTGTGCAATGATTCTTCCAGGTATTTCTGGAACTCTCCTTCTGGTTGCAATGGGGGTTTATCCGACAGTACTCTCTGCTGTGGCACATTTTCACTGGGATATTTTAATATTTTTTTCGCTTGGAGGTATGGTAGGGCTATTATCCTTTAGTCGATTCCTTTCGAAATTATTGCTTCACCATGAGCACACTTTGCTCGTCACTATGTGCGGTTTTTTGATCGGAAGTTTGTACTTGGTGTGGCCCTGGAAAGATTCTTTAGAAGATTCCTCATCCGGAATTGTCAATCTATCGCCATCTCAATACGGTGTTCTAATCGATGCTGATCCAAACACTAATATGTGCCTATTGTTTATGGTTATAGGACTCACTTTTGTTTTTACGCTGAATGCTCTTGGTTTGCGGCAGAGTGAAAAACAAAGCATGGAAAATTAGGTTGTTTAATTTTCAAACAGGAGTAGTGTCAATTGTTGTCATAACTTTGTGTGGTTGTTCACAACAGCTTGCACCAATTTTCTCCTTAGATATTCCCGCACACAAAATTATCACAAACCATGTAGTGCAAGAGGGAGACACCCTATATTCAATTGCTTGGAGATATGATTTAAATGTCAACAACCTAGTAAAAAATAATCGACTTAGCAAATCTACAATTATATACCCAGGGCAAATTTTAAATATCGAAGGAGAGATAGAAGCAGGTTCTTTACAAGAGTCGGTACCGGTACACACCAAATTACCTGACGGTGATTTGCTTACAAAGGCGCCGTCCATATCAAAAAGGGGAAAAACAACCTCGAAAAAACTTCCAGTGCCGCAGAAAGTCAAAAAAGAAAGTGTAAAAGGTATTGGAGAGTTTCCGAGCTCAAAAAATGAGAAGGGAGCCTTAAAATCACCCTTAGCAGCTACCAGAAATTATTGGCAGTGGCCGGTAAGGGGAAAGCTTGAGGCGGAGTTCAATGTTAAAAATTTACAGAAGGGTATTACCATAAAAACCATTAGTCGTGCTTCCGTTAGGGCGACCGCTCCCGGTAAAGTTGTTTATGCAGGAGATGGCTTGAGGGGCTATGGCCAACTAATAATTTTGAAGCATAGTGAGGTATTGTTAAGCGCTTATGCTCAGAATGAAAAGATTCTCGTTCATGAGGGGCAATCCATTGATAATATGGAAATTATATCAAAACTTGGATCTTCGGGTCTTCTGTATTTTGAAATACGAAAGGATGGCCTTCCGGTGGATCCACTAGATTACATAAATTAATTAACTGAGTCATCTAGAAAAAAACGTTATCACCTTGGCGACAGATGACGCAAGAATTTGTCGTGTGATCAGGATATGTTTTTTGGTACCATTACCGTTTTTTACCTCGATCCAGATAGGAAACTTTATGAATACTTTGTTATATCCACCTTTATTGGGTGTTATTGGTATGATTGTAGCGCTTATAATCTATTCGCTGATAATGCGTTATTCCGATGGCGAGGATGAGGTCAAAAAGATTGGCGACCAAATCCACACCGGTGCACTTACTTTTATGAAGACTGAGTACAAATATCTGATAATTTTTGTAGCTATACTCGTCTTTTTAGTCGGTATTTTTCTATCTATGGAATCCGCTATTGCAGTACTTTCGGGAGCTGCATGTTCCTCATTAGCTGGCTTTATTGGAATGTATGCTGCTACTAAGGCGAATGTAAGAACTGCTACTGCTGCTCAAAAGCAGGGAGCCGCGGCGGCCTTATCTGTTTCCTTTTATGGTGGCTCTGTAATGGGCTTATGTGTGGCATCACTGGGGCTGATTGGCTTGGGTACGCTTTATTATTTTTATAATGAGTCTCACGTTCATGCTCTAGAGGGTTTCGGAATGGGGGCTTCAGTCGTTGCGTTGTTTTCAAGGGTTGGCGGCGGAATTTTTACAAAATGCGCTGATGTCGGAGCGGATCTAGTCGGGAAGCTTGAAGCGGGTATACCAGAAGANGATCCGCGTAATCCAGGTGTAATAGCAGATAATGTTGGGGATAATGTTGGAGATGTGGCTGGCATGGGTTCAGACATTTTTGAATCATATTGCGGCTCGATGATTGCTTCCATTGCTATTGCTTATACTTTAGGTTCTCGTGAACTGATGTCTTTGCCATTAGCTCTTGCCTCTATCGGATTAGTTTCCTCAATCATAGGTATTATTATGGTTAAGGTGCGTTCGGGAAGCTCTCCGTCAGCTGCGCTTCGCTTCGGCACCTTGCTCGCACCTATAATTTTTATCATTCTTGCTTACTTTGTGATAGCAAACATGCCTAATGTTTCTTTGGACGTGTGGTGGTGTGTGATTTGCGGTGCCGTTGGTGGCGTAATGATAGGCTTGGTGACCGAGTTTTATACTGATACAAGTCGGGGTCCAGTTAGAAAGATCGCTAGATCCGGAGAGACAGGACCCGCAACGGTTATGATTTCGGGCCTCTCCGTGGGTATGGAATCGGTGGTCATACCAATCTTAATACTTGCTGGTGTAATTTTTATATCCACGGGGCTATCTGGTATCTATGGTGTTGGGATTGCAGCAGTCGGAATGTTATCAACCGTTGGTATCACAATGGCGATTGATGCCTACGGACCCGTTGCAGATAATGCTGGAGGGATAGCTGAAATGTCGGGAATGGGTGAGGATGTGCGAGAGATTACCGACTCTCTTGACGAATTGGGTAACACCACTGCAGCGATTGGAAAAGGTTTTGCGATAGGAGCCGCGGCTTTAGCGGCTTTGGCCATAATATCCGCATATGCGGCAGTAGTGTCCGTTAAAAATCCAGAATTTTCCTTAGAGTTGACTAAACCAGTTGTGCTAGTGGGTATGTTTATTGGAGCTTGCATACCATTTCTGATCTCTTCGATTACTATGACCGCGGTGGGTGATGCCGCGTTTGAAATGATCAACGAGATACGGAGACAATTTCGAGAGATAGCTGGGCTGATGGAGGGCGCGGCTGATCCAGACTCAGAAAAATGTGTTGAAATCGCAACCGAGGCGGCATTGAAAAAAATGATGCTCCCTGGAATTATAGCTGTATCAATGCCGGTTCTGGTAGGCATTGGTCTAGGAGCGGAAGCACTTGGTGGAATGTTGGGAGGCGGTTTGTTGGGTTGCGTTTCTCTCGCACTGATGATGGCGAATGCTGGTGGGGCATGGGATAACGCCAAAAAGTTTGTAGAAAAAGGGAATCATGGAGGTAAGGGTTCAGAAACGCATGTTGCTGTTGTTGTTGGAGACACAGTGGGGGATCCTTTCAAAGATACGTCTGGACCTTCAATGAATATTCTAATAAATGTCATGGCGATTGTCAGTCTTGTTATAGCACCGCTGCTGACTATTTAGTTTCGGGTAAAGATATATTTTCAGATAACAAGCTTTTAAGGTTGTTATCTGTCCCGCGGAGGTATTTCTGTGAACCGTAATGCTCGAGTGTCGCTCCTTTTGGCGGTCACTGTCCTGATGTGGTTGGTAAGTGGCCTTTGGGTCCCACAGAAAACTGGCTCTACAAATAATTCCGGTACAGGCGATGGTGTTGCGCTAACGCAGGTGCAAGCACGGTATTACTCGTCGGAATATTACTCACCCACTATGAAGTTGTTCGCAGAAACCCATGCCAATCGGCATGTTTTTTTGAAGGCACAAATTACCGGTGAGGTGATTAGTACGCCGCAAGTACGAGGGGTGTATGTGAGTGCTGGACAAACGATATGCGAATTGGCCAGCGATGGCCGTAAAGCGGATTATGTCAGTGCACAGGCATCCTTCCATAAATCGCAACTTGAATATACGGGATTTTTAAGTCTCAAGAGAAATCAATTTCAATCTGAATTAACAATTGCCAGAGCAGCCGCAGATTTAGAAAAGGCTAGAGTTCGTTTAGACCTTGCGAGAGAAGCAGTTGATAATTTACAGATTAAGGCCCCTTTTGAAGGTTTTTTGGAGACGAGATCCGCTGATGTTGGGGATTATTTACAAGCTGGAGAATTATGTGGATCGATAGTTGAACTCGATCCAATACAGGTAAGGGCTCATGTGACGGACCATCAAATTAGCCAACTCGAAACCGCGCAATTAGTTGAGTTCCATGTCAATAATGGTGGGAAGTATTCGGCTACTGTTAGCTACATATCTAGTGTGGCTGATTCTGAAATTCGTACGTTTTTGGTAGAGGCAATATTCCCTAATACAGCGTCGCATCTGCGGGCAGGAGTGTTGGGAAATTTGATCGTTACCACTCCTAAAGTTATTGCACACCAAATTCCGGGTTCTATTTTATTGCTCGATGATAATGGCGAACTTATTGTCAGGACAATTTCCGATAGTAATGTTGTTGAAAACACTCATGTCACCATTGTTGGTGAGAGCGAGCATGGAATGTGGGTCACGGGCTTGGCGAAAACTGTTGCATTGATAACCGTTGGACAGAATTATGTGTTAGCTGGTGAGATAATTGATCCAGTTTTTGAAAATAAGCCAGATGAATAAAGACCGAGCAGAGATCCCTTTGAAGGTAGGTGTGATAAATTCCCTTATAAAGACACCGAAGGTTACTTTATTCATTATGTTTCTGGTTTTGTCTGTAGGTGTTTTCGCATTTAAAACTCTCCCTGTTGAAATGGAACCAGATATACAGATACCTGTTTTTTTAATTGTGGTACAACATGAGGGAATTTCGTCAGAGGACGGTGCTCGGTTATTAATCACTCCAATTGAGAGCGAATTAAAAAATCTAGATGGTGTGAAGGAGATAATCGGGACTTCACGGGATGACTCTATCCAAATTATTGTGGAGTTTGAAATTGATCGCCAAGCAAAAGGGGTCTTGACTGATTTACGAAACGCAGTCGAGAGAGCGAGTACAAAATTTCCAGAGGACACCGAGGAACCAATAATCGAAGAGATAAGCATTCGGTTGCCGGAGGTAGTTGTTGCGTTTTCTGCTGCGGGAGAATCTCATCGAGAGCTGGATGCCGTTGCAAAGTATTTTGAAGCGCAATTTGAAAAGTTGCCGCATGTGTTGGAGGCTAAACTGGGTGGATATCGGGAAGAGGTATTAGAGATCTCACTCATGCCAGAGCGGCTGAGATATTATCAAGTTACCTTAGACGAGATTCTTAATATTTTTTCAGTCAACAACCTTGTTGTACCCGCAGGTCAACTAGACGCGATATCGGGTCTTTTTAGTATAAAGGTACCCGCACTTATTGAGGACGAGCGAGACGTAAGAGGAATTCCAATAAAGAGTTCTGAGAATGGAGTTTTAAAGTTAGGCGATGTGGCTCAAATTGCACGAAAATTTAAAGATGCCAGCGGATTTAGCACTGTAAATGGTATTGATGCGATTACGCTTGATGTGATGAAGCGTCCGGGTGCAAATTCAATTGAAACGGTACAGTTGGTGAGAGACTTAGTTACAAGAGATCGCCATTTATTTTCTCAAAATATTAACATAGATTTCTTATTTGATTCGGCTCCTTACTCTCGGGCGCTTGTGGACGAGCTGACAGGGAATATTTTGACTGCGATGGCGTTGGTTCTTATTCTCGTCGTCGCTACTTTGGGCTTTCAATCCGGCATATTGGTAACACTTGCTGTTCCTTTTTGTCTTCTTGGGTCACTGGTTATAATTTTATTTCTTGGATATAGCTACAACTTTGTCGTTATGTTTGGATTGTTACTATCATTGGGGATGCTGATTGATGGTGCGATTGTAGTTGTTGAATTTGCCGATGCCAGAATGGCAACAGGAACAAATGCCTCAGACGCTTATAAAGAGGCAGTTGAAAGAATGAGATTACCGATAGGTGCGTCTATAGGAACCACGTTGGCCGCTTTCTCGCCGTTACTATTTTGGCCTGGTACAACGGGTAAATTCATGGCATACATGCCGGTTACTGTATTTGCTGTGCTTCTTTGGTCGTTGTTGTACGCATTGATTTTTGCGCCGACGCTCGGAGTAGTGATTGAACGTAGCGTACTTTCGAATGGTTCGAAAAACCGAAGTTATGCGTCAAAACAGCCTCTGGGTGGTTTTTTAACGTATTTTTATGTTATCTATCTCAAACTTTTAAGAGAGGTGATTAAC
Source organism: Porticoccaceae bacterium (assembly GCA_002689135.1). Lineage (GTDB taxonomy): Bacteria > Pseudomonadota > Gammaproteobacteria > Pseudomonadales > Porticoccaceae > TMED48. The sequence continues at coordinate 42,344 of NZEU01000034.1, read as the reverse complement.
CGGCCACTTATCACGGTGGCTCTATTGCTTACATTTTTGCTATCGGTGTTTTTAGGATATGTAAAGTTTGGAATTGGAAGTGAATTTTTTACAGAGACTGAGCACCGATTTGGCACTATATCAGTCCGGGCTCAAGGTAATCTCTCTGTTAGTCAAAAACGGGGTCTTACCGATCAAGTTTTGAAAAGCATAAGTAAGTTTGATGAAATCAAAAAGCTTCACGCCACCAGTGGAGGGGGCTGGCTTATCCGAAAAGATACAAGTAAAGATCAAATAAGTATAATTTTCGTTGAACTAACGCCAAGTAGAGAACGTGCACTGTCTAGTGCGCAGGTCTTTGCAAAAATTCGAGTGGCTTTAGGCAAAATTCCCGGCGTTAATGCTACTGGCCAAAATCTTGACAATGGCCCGCCAGTAGGTAAGGATTTGCAGCTTCAGGTATCTTCCAAAAATCGTGATGAAATGTATCGAACTGCGGATCGGATAAAACAATGGATTTCGAAAAACGTTGATGGATTTAGGGATTTGGAAGATACGATACCGATTGCGGGGGTTCAATGGGAATTTCGAATTGATCGATCCTTAGCTTCCATGACTGATGTAAATGTAAAGACTTTAGGGCAATCAATACAGTTAGTTACGAATGGTTTGCCTTTGAGTTATTTTCGGCCCGATGATGCTGAAGAAGAGGTTGAAATAAGTCTCAGGTACCCGAAATTACAAAGAAATTTTACCGAATTAGATGGTCTCCTTGTGAACTCAGCCCTTGGTTCAGTTCCGATAGGTATTTTCACGGAAAGACGCCCTGTCGATAAAATTGACACTATAAACCGGCTGGATATGCAAGAGTCTGTTATGGTTATGGCGTTTTCTGAGAAAGGATTTCTGATTGATGACCAAATACGGCAGATTAATGCGTGGCTAAAAAATGCCGATATTCCTCACAATGTTGAAGTTAAATTTCGGGGGGTCAATGAGGAGCAGGCCGAATCTGCCAACTTTTTGTTGATATCTTTTGGAACTGCTTTGGGACTTATGCTGGTGCTCATGCTGGCCCACTTCAACAGCTTCTATCAGACATTTTTAATACTCTTCTCGGTAGTTATATCGACAGCTGGAGTTTTGTTGGGGTTACTGGTCGGTAAAGACGTATTTAGTATTACATTAACCGGGATTGGTATTGTGGCTTTGGCTGGGATTGTTGTGAATAATAATATCGTCTTGCTACATACCTATAACTATATAAGAAAAAAAACAATCGGTATAACACCAGAAATGGCGGTTTTTGAGGCAACAAAATCTCGGTTCCGACCAATTATTTTGACTTCGACAACAACCATAGTGGGTTTGCTTCCTCTCGCGAACGGTTTTAGTATCGATATTGTTAACCGCAGTTGGGAGAGAGGTGGAATGGTTGTCTCTTGGTGGCAGCCGCTAGCCAGTGCAATCGTCGATGGTTTGTTGTTATCTACGGTGATGACGCTGTTGTTGACGCCGGCCCTATTGGTGTTACCAAGTCGTATCTACGAGATGACGTCGATGAACACCTCAATAGCGAATGGGAGATAATTTAATTTGTTTGTGATTTACAAATTCGATACTATTTACCGAATTCGTGTGATTGTCGCAAAGTGAAGCTGAGTAAAAAATCTATACGAAAAGCGATCGTGGCAAAAACACAAGACTATCTCTCTAGTGGTGGATCGATAGAAAAAATATCGCTTGGTGAGTCTGGTCGGAATACAAACGAGCCCCGCCCTAGACCAGTATTCACAATGGGCGAAGCCTCGGGAAGTAAAACTTGTCTCATCGACGTCGTTGCAACTATTGATGCTCGTAAAGTAAAAACTAACAAATCTAAACTGCTGACTCGCACTAAGTCGGGAAGGCATAAAAAACTTATTTATGATGACTTTGGGGAACCACTAAGAGAAGTTTGGATCAACGAAAGCGGTAGTCGAGAGCGTTGAGTTCGAAATTGTTTTGATCTTTTCCGATGTATCGTGTGTGGTAAAAAAAGTTATGAAGTCTGCAACTTAATAACGGCTACGTACGATGATAAAAACGGGTTTAAGACAATGTCTTATATGGTTGACAATTTTCACAAAGAAAATCGGGATCAGTTCAGAGAGTACCGTGAACTCGTGTTTAGCACAGAGCTTGTTTTTCGGCATGATAACTGGACCTTACAAGGGGACCACACACCGCGTGGGTGAAACCGACATTTAGCGCATATTTGGCATATTCTTCAAATTCTTCAGGGTGAACAAATCTCTCAATTTTTAGATGATTCACCGAGGGCTGAAGATATTGCCCTATGGTGAGCATCGTCACACCATTAGAGCGAAGATCATCAATCGTCTTGAAGATATCAGTTTTAGTTTCCCCTAACCCTACCATGAGGCCAGATTTTGTGGGCACCTTCGGATTTCGTGACAAATGCTCGCTCAATAGACGCAGAGACCACTCATAATTTGCTCCCGGTCTTACTTTCCTATAAAGATCTTGTATTGTCTCAATATTGTGATTAAAAACATCGGGTGGCGAATCGCTCAAGATATCCAATGCCACATCCATGCGCCCGCGAAAATCAGGTACTAAAACCTCGATCTTTAATTGTGGGATTTTTTTTCTGGCTGAGCTAATACAATCTGCGAAGTGTTGGGCCCCACCATCACGAAGATCATCTCTGTCCACTGAGGTAATCACAACGTATTTCAGATTCATTTCTGCTATAGCTTTGGATAAATTGCTTGGCTCATTTTCATCCAAGGGTAGAGGCTTTCCGTGACCAACATCACAAAACGGACATCGCCTGGTACAAATATCACCCATAATCATAAATGTTGCAGTTCCATTAGAGAAGCATTCATTGAGATTGGGGCATGACGCTTCTTCGCAGACTGTGGCAAGTCTATTTTTTCGTAGCACATTTTTGATTAGCTGCACTTTTCGAGAGGTTTTAGTCGGGACTCTCAACCAAGCTGGCTTCCGAGCGATTTCTATTGACGGGATCACTTTTACTGGGATTCGTTCTACTTTAGTTGCGCTACGATACTTTTCTCCTTGTTTTAGTCTCTCAGACCTTTTGGGGGGTACCAAAGTTCTTGTACTCATTAAAGCAAATCTCTGTTTATAAAACTGTTACGCATAGTGATCATATGTGGATTGGATACTCTTTAAGTAACAAAATTGGAGGTTATGTATAAATTTTTCCAGTAAAACAGTATAGACCATCGGCAGTGATATCTTACCCTTTAGTTGATCAGCAATTTGCGTCATATTTACATTTTGACCGCATGGAAAGATCTGTTCCCAAGGAGTAAGATCCATGTCCACATTTAGACTGAATCCATGATACGAGCAGTAGTTTTTTACTCGAAGGCCTATGGATGCAATTTTCTTGTTACCAACATAAACGCCGGGATGTCCTGTCTGTCTTGATGCAATTATTTCCCAGTGATTAAGGGCGTCAATAATTATGTTTTCCAATTCCGTTACCAACTTTGGAATGGAAAGATTTTTGCGTTTTAAATCTATTAATACATAAGCGGTGATCTGCCCAAAGCCGTGATAAGTGACTTGACCTCCCCGATCGCTCTTGACGACGGGGATCTTGTTCGAACAAAAAATATCCTTTTTCCTTCCTGTTAGCCCCACGGTAAAAGTTGGAGGGTGTTCTAACAACCAGAGTTCATCTAAAGTTTCAGCTGTTCTTGTTTTTGTAAAATGGTGCATGGCCATAAGTGTTCTCTCATATGGCTGGATTCCGAGTTGACGTACTTGAAGCTTCTTTGATATGCACATTTTTAGAGTACCAAACGCACGTGGACGCAAGCCTTTAGGTCACGAAAAATAGCATCAAGTTGTGACTTTTCACTTGCGATAATAGTCACGGTCAAAGCGATCCAAGTACCACGTGCACTAATTCTTTTTGATGCGAGGTTTTGGTCAAAATCTGGAACATGCTGTTGTAGTATCACCTTGACTTGTAATTCAAAATCAGGGTGGTTTGCCCCCATAATTTTAATTGGGTAGTTGCATGGAAAGGTGATTTTGGGTGGTTCATTTAACATTGATTTTATTAGGGGGTATTAAATATATTTTATATTCGCGCATAAAGTGACTAGCTTTGGAAGGTCAGGACATTATTTTTGTCAGAAATAATACTATCCAGTCAAATATACGAGCTAACAGTCCAGACTGAGGTACATCTTTTTCCGAAACGATAGCTATATCGATGAGATGCTTTTCAGTTAAACTTACTTGGAGTCGACCCACTTCTTGTCCAGCCATTAAAGGAGCATTAAGCTGCTCATCAATAATAATTTTCGCAGTTAAAAGCTCTTCTGCACGTTTTGGAAAGGTTAGGGTAACATCATCGGCTACTACAATATCGACAAAATTTTCTTTTCCGAACCAAACCTTCGCATTTTCTTTGACTAAGTCGCCTGCCGTGTATACTTTTTTCGTGTTGAAATGACGAAAACCATACGTGAGAAGTTTTTGCGATTGACGTGTTCTAATTTCTGCGCTTGGAGCCCCCAAGACAACAGAAATTAGACGCATATCGTTTCGTATAGCAGATGCGACAAGACAGTATCCAGCCGCCTGTGTATGTCCCGTTTTTAATCCATCCACAGCGCTATCGCGCCACAATAGGCGATTTCGGTTTGGTTGATTTATATTGTTGTGTTGGAAATATTTTTCCGAGTATATTGCATAGTGATCCGGATCGCCTTGTACGATTGCTCTTGCGAGGATGGATAAATCGCGAGCAGAGGACCTCATTTCATCCGCGGGTAAACCTGTGGAATTTGTGAAAAAAGTGTTACTCATGCCGATATCTCGGGCAGTTTGGTTCATAAGGACACTAAAGCTTTCTTCATTACCGCTGATGTGTTCCGCCAAAGCTATGGCCGCATCGTTACCAGACTGAATTATAATACCCCGGATTAAATCAATTATCGAAACTTGACTTCTTGGATTGAGAAACATCGTCGAACCGTCTGTTTTAGCGCCCCCTTTGGCCCAAGCATTATCGCTGATAGTGACGTTTTCAAATTCATCTATCATTCCCCTGCTTATTTGGTTCGAAGCGATATGGGTCGTCATCATTTTTACCAAACTGGCGGGAGGTAGAGCTATGTCGGCATTATTCTCTGTAATGACAAATCCTGTATTCGCATCTATCAAGATCCAAGATTTCGCAGTTATTCCTGGAGCTTTTGGTAATGCCTCTTGTCCTAGCAGTGCTTGTGAAATAATGATAGAGATAACGCAACTCAACGCGCTTATAAACCACTTTTTGGACATAAATTTGTCAACTCCCTCTAACAATAAAGTCATCAAGCATACTATCATTTTGGGTTATATTGTTAATTCTTCTACTCTTAAACTTTTCGGAGGACTTTACGGGCTAAGTAAGATCGGTGTAATGTTGAAATTGGACTCTAGTACATCACTGAGCTTGTTCAAGACATTTAGATTGGTCAGTGGTCCAATTATTACTTTTGTGAGCTGGTTCTCTTGTAGCAAGTTAACAGGAGTGGACGTGAGTGTTACCAGATTCGCGTGAAACTTTTGAGCAGCCACCCGAGTCGAGAAAGCACCCGCTTGGAGATAAACACCGCCTGAAAAGTCAAAATTCTTTTTTCCTCTAATATTAGCCATGGTTTTTACCGGATTTGCCAAAGAATCGTCAGCCATAATCTTTGGAGGCGTTATGACTTCAACTTCGACTTGTGTTGTGCCTTTTTCAGCAAAATCGAGTTTAAGTGCCGCGACGTAAGAGAGGTCAATAAGTCTGTTCGAGTGAAATGGACCACGATCATTTATTCTTACTACAACAGATTTTTGGTTGCTGATATTGGTTACCTTGGCGTAAGAAGGAATAGGCAGAGTAGTGTGCGCGGCAGTCATTGCATACATATCATATATTTCGCCATTAGCTGTTCTACGACCGTGAAATTTCTTTCCATACCATGACGCTATGCCGCTCTGTTTATATCCTTCAGCAGAGGGAAGTAAGTAATATGTAACACCGAATTGGGTGTATGGGTTTCGGTTACCTGCACGAGTAATATCCTCAATTTTTGGAATGACCTCGGGTATCGAGTCGATGTCTATTGCCTCACCGGGTCCATCTTCGTCTAACCTGATATGCTCAGTATTGCTACAACCAAAAAAAAAAATATATATAAATGTGCGTTAGCAAAGAGTCGTTGGATCACAATATTGGCTCCGAATTAATTCACTTAGTTGATAAACGGCCATAGCATATTTAATGCGAGGGTTGTAACGGCTTATTGCATAAAAGTTTTGTAGTCCCAGCCAATAATCTTTCTCTACACCAACATCCAGCATTATTGGGAGAGCAAGCCGATTTGCGTTCGCGGGCTCTAGGGTAGAGAGACCCGCTTTCTTCAGATCGCCAATTGATATAGATGGCTTTGACAATTTATTGAATTCTATCTCTGTGGGTAAGAAAAGAGTTTCTCCAACGGATAATACATCCGCATCTGAGAGTGTGTTTACTCTTTGAATTTCAGAAACTGTAAGTCCGAAGTAATTAGCTATAGAATATAGCGTATCTCCAGATTTGATTTGATAATTTGAGGGTGTTTCTGCACTTGTTGTGGATTTGCGTTCTCCGCGCAAGGCGACAATGTCGCCGGGCACCCAGCCATGTTGGGCAAAATAATTTGCCACACTTCCTATCGCATCACCCGGATTTTTCCATATATCCGCGAACTGATCTCCATCGAAGTCTATAGCGAAATTCCTATAGCTATTGGGCATGAATTGTCCTAAACCCATTGCGCCTGCGTAGGAGCCAACTAGTTGAGAAGGATCTTGTTTTTGTTCGCGCGCAAGCAAGAGAACATTCTCTAATTGCACTGTAAAAAATATTCTTCGAGATTCTCGTTTTTCGATTTCTGTATAGTAATCGAAGGCTAAAGTGCAAAGGGCGTCGATAACTCTGTGAGATCCGACGTTACGTCCATAATTTGTCTCTACGCCGATAATGCTGACGATTATTGCAGCATTAACACCGAATCTTTCTTCCGCTTGCTTTAGGAATGATTTATTTTTCTTCCAGAAAACTACACCATTTTCGATTCGTTGTTTAGTTATAAAATGCTTTCTATATTGATGCCATGGCTTAGTTTTTTCTGCGGGACGTTGCATTGCCTTGATTACTGAATCTGAGCGCTTTGCGGTTCTTAATAGTTCAATTGTCGAAGATTTTGAGAACTTATGCTCATAAAACATATGTTCTGCGAATTGAATTGCATCGGGATGATTTGAATAATCGCTTAATACCGGGCAAGTAATAACTAAACACATTACTCCGATGCTATAGAATAGTTGTTTTCTCAACTTACGCTCCTACCTTTTTTTGATTCGTTTCCAATGGACATAATAATACCAAATCCAGCTAACAAGGTCACAATTGCAGTTCCACCATAGCTGATTAAAGGCAGTGGGGCACCTACTACTGGCAATAGTCCTGAAACCATGCATAGATTGACAAACACAAAGACGAAAAAGGTGTATGCAATACTTCCAGCCATTAATCGTCCAAACATTGATGGTGAACTTAGACCGATATAAAGACATCTACCGATCAGCAATGTGTACAACGCACTGAGCGTCAACACACCGATGAGGCCAAACTCTTCAGCGAGAACTGCAATAATAAAATCAGTATGGCTCTCTGGTAAGAAATTTAGTTGTGACTGGGTTCCTTGCGTCCAACCTTTGCCCGACCAACCACCGGAACCTATTGCTGTGGTTGATTGGATTATGTTCCATCCGGCTCCCAGTTTATCATGTTGCGGATTAAGTAACGTTAACACGCGTTGTTTCTGATAATCAAGCATCACAAAAAACCATAGACTTGGAAGGGCGGCTAGCGCCAGGACGAAGGCCCCAATAAGATATCGACGCTTAATTCCGGCTAAAAATAGAACAAAAAAGCCAGTCACTGAGATCAATAAAGCAGTGCCGAGGTCAGGTTGTCGTACCACAAGTAACACTGGAATCGAGATTAAAATAACCGCAGCGCTCACATGTTTTAGAGATGGAGGAATTGCGCGCTTAGCGATGTAAGCAGAAATCATCAAAGGTACGCATATTTTCATCAGCTCCGACGGTTGAAGCCGAATAAATTTCAGATCGAGCCACCGCTGAGCTCCATTAATTTCCACTCCAACTTGCAAAACGCCAATAAGTGCAATAACCCCGATCAAGTATATTACTGGTGCCCAACGTTCCCAGAAACGCTGAGGGAATTGAGCAAATAAAATCATTATAAAGAAGCCTGTGAGCATAAATATTAATTGTCTCCTTACGTAAAAGATACTCTGCCCTGTTGCGCTGTAGATAATTAGAAGTCCCATTCCACATAAAATTAACAAAATTATGGCAAGCGTGTAATCCATTTGTATTGATCGACGTAATTGAATCCCGCCACCGGGTGTTTGTAATTGACGGACAAAGTCACTTTTGTACATGGTTTATCCACCTACCAACATTTGTTTTTCTACTTCATTGAAATAAGCATCTAAAATAACTCGGGCAATCGGTGCTGCAGTGGAGCTTCCGTGACCGCCATTTTCTACAATTAAGGCCATAGCAATCTTTGGATCTTCTGCTGGCGCAAAAGCAATGAACAAGGCATGATCCCACTTTGTTTGGTCAATTTGTGTTTTGTCATATTCTTTGTCTGCATCAATACTTATCACTTGCGCGGTCCCAGTCTTCCCAGCTATCAGGTAGTTGAGATCTTTTCCGATTCGGTAGGCTGTACCTCGAGGTGTGTGAACAACATTTCGCATTGCTTGATGCATGTAGGTCCAGTACTCTGAGTGAATATCGAGGGGCGTGATAGGAAAATTATCATTCTTTGTATAATTGACACCATTTTTTGATGAAACGAGTTTTGGCACGATTTGAGAGCCGCGTGAAGCTATTCGTGCTGTCATCACGGCTAGTTGGAGTGGAGTGGCAAGCATAAAACCTTGTCCGATACTTACGTTGATAGTATCACCATCAAACCAAGGCTCACCGAGCGTAAGTTTTTTCCATGATTTTGACGGCATTATTCCGGGTTGTTCCCCATGTAGGTCAATGCCGGTTACTTGGCCAATACCAAACATTGAGCTAAACGAAGCTAAGGTTTCAATACCAATATCTAAGCCCATGTTGTAAAAGTAGACGTCACAAGATTCGATTATTGCTTGCGCTAAATCAATGCCCTCTCCGTGCCCACCTTTGTCTGAGTTATGGTCACGCCAGGGGCGTTCAACTCCCTTTAAAACAAAAAATCCTGGGTCATCAATTACGTGTTTAGTAGTAATAATTTTGTTTTGGAGCCCGATAAGACCGAACATCGGTTTAATTGTTGACCCCGGCGGATATTGTCCACGAATCGCCCGGTTAAACAATGGCTGGTTCTCTGAATTTACCAATTCTGAGTAATCTCCTTGGCTGATTCCTAGGACGAATTTGTTGGGGTCATAGCTGGGTGTGCTTACCATCGCAAGTATCCCACCAGTTTTAATCTCGATAGCCACAAAAGCGGCCCGTTTATCTCCTAAGATCTTCTGCGCGGTGCGTTGAAGGTTCGCGTCTAAGTATAATTCTAAATTGGCGCCCGGGATTGGATCTTCTTTGCTAAGAGACCTCATCACGCGTCCGCGAGCGTTGGTTTCGACGTGCTCATGCCCTAACTTCCCCAAAAGTGCATGTTCATAATATTTTTCAATACCTAGCTTCCCTATAGAATCCGTTCCGCGGTATAGCGAGGTGTCGATATTTCGGTTTTCTATTTCATTTATGCGGCCAACATAGCCGATTACATGAGCAAAAAATGGACCCTGCGGGTAATAGCGCGTTAGTTTTGCAGACACTTCAGCCCCATTTAATCTGAAGCTATTGACACCAAGAATGCTTCGCTCACGCTCACTAAGATTATATTTAAGTGGGATATTTTGGTAAGGTTTTCGTCGTTTGAGTCTATTTTTAAACTGATAGATATCTTGGGAGGATATTTCAATCAGTTGCCGGAGGTCATTAAGAAGAACTTCTAAGTTACCACTTCGCTCATTAACGATTGTGAGGTTATAAGTGGGCTTATTGTCTGCTAATAATTCACCATTGCGATCAAATATTAATCCTCGTGGCGGGCTCACAGGACGCATCAAAACTCGATTGTTATTTGATTGTGTGACGAAATCTTGATGCTGATTGACCTGCAGATCGAAATAGCGCCCTAAGACCATAAATCCCACTACAATAGCGACTATTGATGCAAACAAGACCCGTCTTGAAAACAGCCGCTTCATCTCCGTATCGTTGACAAAAGCAGAATTGTCATTCATTTTTATTCTTCTCTTCAGGCTCTATGGTAAGGGTGATTAGAATTAATGCTCCAAGCTCTGTAGAGTTGCTCGAGGAGTATGATTCGCACCAATGAGTGGGGCAAGGTCATCTCCGACAGTGACCAGCAAAACTGAGCTCTCCGAATATAGCGAGGAGAAATGCCATCTGGTCCCCCAATTAAAAAGTAAATATTCTTGTTTTGAAATTGCCAGTATTTCAGAAAATCGGCAACCTCGTTGGTACTTATTTTGATGCCCGAAACGTCGAGAATGATAACACAATCGTCTGAATGAATTTTTTTAAATAGCGCCTCACTCTCCTTCTCTACTGCATTGTCTATAACGGTAGTCTTGCGTCTTTTTTCTAAAGGCACTTCAATTAATTTTGGACGTAAATTGGCTGGAAGCCGGCGTTGATAGTTGGTAACACCCTCTTGAATCCATTTGGGCGTTCGTGTTCCAACCGCGGAAATCGTTATTTGCATGATGGTTGCGACGATTTTGTTTTTTCAATGTTTGGAAATATTTCTTCTTCAGAAATATTGCTGAAAGACCATAAGCGTTCTAAACGATAAAACTCGCGTATTGATTGCAACATAATGTGAATCACGACGTCACCAAAATCAATCAAAATCCACTCACTGACATCCTCCCCTTCGATTCCGATAGGCCTTAGACCGCCGCGCGTTTTGACATTATTAATTACATGTTTGCAGGCAGATTTTACCTGCCGGGTGGATGAACCTGTAGCGATGATCATCTCATCAGTTATATTGCAATTAGATCGGACATCTAGCCTCGTGATGTCAAATACTTTCGCATCTTCCAAGGAACCGACGATTATATTTTGAAGAGTGTGTTTCATTTGAATTAGTCAACAATAAAGATTATTTTCCGTAATATAGCTTTCTATGCCAGGCGAAACATATTGCTTGATTCCAAAACGTTGCTTTTTAAGGTCTCTAATTTCAGTAGATGATATATCGTGACGTTTAGAATTACAGAAATAAAAAACGCCAAACTCCATCTGCAGAAGTTTTTTTAACGAATTACATTCATTTTTTCTGATCCAGTCAACTAGAAATGTTGTCTCAGGGAAGCTTGCATTGGGGCGCGCCACTACCACAATGTTTGCATAATCTAGAATACTCTTCCATTCTTTCCATTCGTGTAAAGTATTAAGAGCGTCCATGCCTATGCACATAAAAAGCGATCGGTTTGGACCAATTTGAGTTCTTACTAAACGTAAAGTATTAATGGTGTAACTTGGAGTATCACTAGCTAATTCGTTCGTCTGAAGAGAGAGTTCCGGATGCTGTTTCAAAGCAATTTGGAGCATTGCTAAGCGATGCTGGTTGGAGACAACTGGGTGCTGTTTATGACTCGGGCGACCACATGGAACCAGTCTCAACTCATCGACTTTTAGGTGTTCGCAAAGATATTTGGCAATACCAATATGGCCGGTATGTATTGGATCAAATGTACCTCCTAATAGCGCTATAGACATTCTATTTACGAATCGTTCCGTCGCCATAGACCACCCACTTTTGACAAGTAAGCCCCTGTAAACCCACTGGACCCCTAACATGGATTTTATCAGTTGAAATTCCTATCTCAGCTCCTAAACCGTATTCGAATCCATCCGCAAATCTGGTTGAGGCATTAACCATCACAGAACTTGAGTCAACTTCTCTTACAAATCGTTTTGCATTGTCGGTATTCTCTGTGATGATGCAGTCGGTATGACCCGAGCCATATTTGTTTATATGCTCAATAGCATCCAAAATATCGGCCACGATTTTGATTGATAATATTGGTGCGAGGTATTCGAGAGACCAGTCTGCGTCAGACGCAGCTTTGATTCCCTCGACAAGGCATCTAGTTTCAATGCACCCCCGAAGTTCGACGTGTCTTTTTCTCATTTCGGAACAAAGCGAAGGCAAGATTTTTTTGGCCTCATTTTTCGCGATTAACAATGACTCGAGCGCATTACATACGCCATAGCGACTGGTTTTGGCATTCACGGTTAATGCAATTACCATTTCTAGGTTAGCGCTATCGTCGATGTACATGTGACAGTTCCCATCCAGATGTTTTATGATCGGAATGGAACTTTCTTTAATTACTTTTTCAATAAGACTTTTTCCGCCACGAGGAATTATTATGTCTACGCAACTTGAGAGGGAAAGTAATGCTGAAACTACTCGACGATCAGGCGTGTTGACAATTTGTATAGAGGCATTGGGTAGCTTAGATTTTGCAAGAGCATTCTGAATGCTTACGCCAATTGCACGGTTTGAGTTTATTGCCTCACTCCCTCCGCGAAGTATACAAGCGTTCCCTGCCTTGAGACATAAGCTGGCGGCGTCAATGGTGACGTTAGGACGCGACTCATAAATTATACCAACAACGCCCAATGGTACGCGTAGTTTCTTTAAGTAAATTCCGCTGGGACGGCGCCCTATATCGTTTTCCTCTCCAATTGGATCGGTTAACCCGATAACCTGATGGAGCCCCTCAAGCATCTGGTCGATCTGGCTGGGACCTAACTCAAGACGCTCAATCATGGCAGGATCTAGCGAGTTATTTTTAGCTTCCTCTAAATCTAATTCATTTGCTAAAACAATAAATTGTCGGTCTGAGTCGAGATGTTCTGCAATAAGAGCGAGTGTTGTATCCTTGACCTCAGAAGTCGCACATGCAATAGACCTTGATGCCATAGTTGCAGCGTTCCCTAATGTTTCCACATAATCTTGAATGATCATTAACCAAATTTTTTCGTATAAATAAATGATTTCTAATTTTATACTTACTTTTAGTGCGTGTCTCTAGTTGAATATTATGGAGCGTGTTTTGTTTAATAAACCGGCCCTATTTAATCGGAAAAATAAAACTCCGTTGATTTTGTGTTTTCATAGATGGACACTATCCTGAAGTCGCTTCTCGATTTACTGATGTCCCAGACCGATTGGCTTGTGCTTACAGGGGCAGGGATCAGTTCACTCTCAGGAATCCCTACTTATCGAAACTCTGAGGGAAAATGGCAACGCAAATCTCCTGTTACATATCAAGAATTTCTTTTAAACGAAACTAGCAGAAGACAATTTTGGGCGCGAAATATCGCTGGATGGAGATTCATAAGTGCGGCCGAGCCTAATATTGCCCACTTGGCATTAGTTAAATTGGAAAAAATGGGGATGATATCAGGGCTAGTCACGCAAAATGTGGATGGTCTTCATGAAAAAGCAGGTAGTAAAGGCGTCATTGATTTGCATGGGCGAGCCGATTCGGTTTTGTGTTTAGACTGCGGGGATATGCAGTCGAGACAGAGTTTGCAAGATTTATTTAAAAAACATAACCCTATTTTTTTTAATAAGGTTGAAAGAATTGTGCCCGAAAATGATGCTAGCATCGATAATTTAGATTTTACCTCTTTAATTATTCCGAGTTGCCATCTTTGTGGGGGTTTATTAAAACCAGACGTAGTATTTTTCGGTGAAGTTGTGCCGCATAGTAAGATAGATTTATGTATGGATATGATGAAGGTGTCATCTGGATTGTTAGTGGTTGGCTCCTCTTTACAGGTATTTTCTGGATATCGTTTTTGTAATTGGGCGAGCAAACAGGGTAAGCCGATTGCCTTGCTGTGTAATGGCGATACTCGTGCGGATCATCTCGCTATTGAAAAGACAAGAGCTGATTGCGGTCCAGTTTTGAGGCACTGGATGCAACTTTCCAATGAGCGCATCTACTCGGATGAGATAGGTAAATTAAATTAAGTGGCGGCTGATTATTTCAGTGAGTGCGTCCAAGTGTTGGGGGTTTGAATTGAGTGCTGGTATATAGTGAAACTCAGAACCTCCAGCTTTGGTGAATATATCTCTCGCCTCCACTTTTATCTCTTCTAATGTTTCGAGGCAATCAGAGGAAAATCCCGGACAAAGTACAGCTACAGAGGTTATACCTTGTGAGGGAAGATCTTCTAATATTTTGTCAGTATAAGGTTGTAGCCAGGGCTCTCGGCCAAAACGAGATTGAAAGGTAGTAAGTACATCCTCTTCTTTGAGTCCCACAAACTCTCTGACAAGCCGCGTAGTTTGATGGCAAAAGCAATGGTATGGATCGCCTTTTTCAAGATATTTTTGCGGCGTACCATGGTATGAAAATATTATTTTTTTTTGTTTTCCGTTTTTCTTGAAGTGAATTTTTATGGTCTCACCTATTGCCATTATATATTGTGATGATTGCTGGTAACCGCCTATAAAGTGAAGTTCCGGGACCCATCGAGATCTCATCATGGTTTTGGCTATTGCATCAAATGTAGATCCGGTAGTTGCTGCGCAGTACTGAGGATAAAGTGGTAACACAACTATGTTTCGAACATTAAGCGCTGTAAGCTCGGAGAGTGCGGATGGAATAGATGGATTCCCATAGCGCATTCCAAGAGTAACAGGGATGTCTCTTCCAAACTTTTTTTGAAGACGTTTTCTCACTCCCTCGACTTGCGCTTTGCAATTCACAAGCAGTGGAGCTCCCTCATTTGTCCAGACGCTTTTATACAGATTTGCAGAACGAGAAGGACGAAGCGGGAGTATTATGAAGTATAAAATCACAAACCAAAGTAATCGCGGAACTTCAACGACCCTAGGATCGCTTAAAAACTCTTTTAAATAGACGCGTAGCTCAGTTGTGTAAGGCGCGTCTGGCGTGCCCAAGTTACAGAGGAGAACGCCACTTTGGGGGCGTTCTCCTTGATGGTCATAACTAGTTTGGCCTAAATACTTCACAACAACATCATACACTTTTTTGCCTCAAATAAGTGTGCCGAATGCACATTTCGATCACAGTATTTCAGCGCTTTAATACTACTAACATATGTTGATTACGCGATATCATCGTGTGAAGTTTTGTCGTCAGGGTTATAATCGTGTCCAAACTTTTTCGTCCTCGGAGTTCCAATGAAACTGCAGCAATCAGATCGGCGTACCTTTGCCATTATTTCACATCCCGATGCGGGTAAAACTACGATTACCGAAAAAATGCTCTTGCTAGGAAATTTAATACAGATTGCAGGGACCGTAAAGGGACGAAAAAGTGATCGTCATGCCACATCGGATTGGATGGAGATGGAAAAAAAACGGGGTATTTCTGTTACTTCTTCGGTGATGCAGTTTCCATATGGTAATTGTATGGTAAATCTTTTGGATACTCCGGGTCACCAAGATTTTTCAGAAGACACCTATAGGACTCTCACGGCTGTAGATTCGTCTTTGATGGTGATTGATGGTGCGAAGGGTGTAGAGCAAAGAACTATAAAACTTATGGAGGTTTGTCGGTTGCGTTCAACGCCGATCTTTACTTTTGTAAACAAAATGGATCGTGATATCCGGGATCCTGTTGACTTACTTGATGAGATTGAGTCGGTGC
Organism: Porticoccaceae bacterium; assembly: GCA_002689135.1. Lineage (GTDB taxonomy): Bacteria > Pseudomonadota > Gammaproteobacteria > Pseudomonadales > Porticoccaceae > TMED48. The sequence continues at coordinate 26,529 of NZEU01000034.1, read as the reverse complement.
TCAGAATTAAGGCTACGCCAATTAATTGGCCAATTGGTATGGGGCGCGGATTTCGTGGTGTATACAATTTCTACACTGACACTATCCACGTGTATGTGCAAGGAAGAGGGCGAACTCTTACAGAGGGAAATCTAGTTAAAGACTTACATTCCAAGGCAGCTAGGGAGGTGCTAGGCGATTTCGCTGATGATGTGCTTGAGGAATTAGAGCTCGTTTATGGAGCAACTCATAAATTTTGTCTTGAAAAATTTTTCTCTGGTGAGTTGACGCCAGTATTCTTTGGGACCGCGCTTGGAAATTTTGGTGTTAGAGAAATGCTCGATGATTTTATTAGGTGGGCCCCTGAACCTCAGCCCAGAATGACTTTGATTCGAGAGGTCTCGCCTACTGAAACGGCTTTTAGCGGATTTGTCTTTAAAATACAGGCAAATATGGATTTAAAACACCGAGATCGGATTGCATTTTTGCGAATATGTTCCGGACAGTATCGTCGTGGAATGAGGATCAAACATGTGAGGACCGGTAAAGAAGTTAGGGTCTCCGATGCTTTCAGCTTCAAAGCTGGAGAACGAGCTTCTCTCGATGAGGCGCAGGCAGGAGATATTATAGGATTACATAATCATGGTTCAATTCAGATTGGTGATACTTTTACCGAGGGAGAGCAACTAAAGTTTTTGGGCATCCCTCATTTTGCACCGGAACTTTTTAAATTAATTCGACTCAAAGATCCAATGAAGGCCAAGCAGTTGCAAAAAGGTATCCGGCAGTTGTCCGAGGAGGGTAGCACACAAGTTTTTTTTCCGGTAAAGAATAATGACATAATTGTTGGAGCTATAGGTCAGTTACAGTTTGAGGTTGTAGCTTTTCGGCTGAAAGCCGAATATTCAGTAGAGGCCGTTTATGAGCAAGTAAATGTGTACTCGGCCCGCTGGATTAACGCAGATCCAGCCATATTACTAGAACGTTTTAAGAATAAGGCATGGGATAATCTTGCTTATGATGGCGGTGGGCATTTGACATACTTAGCACCTAGCAGGGTAAACTTGTCCTTAATGCAAGAGCGGTTTCCAGATGTCGATTTTGTAATGACTCGTGAACATTGAGTTTATATCTAATTGGTTGCGGTTTAATAAAATATTTTGTCAAAAAAAATAAGATTCTTATGACCATCCCTGAACAGGTACCCGAACAACTTCGATCGAGGCGAGGTGTAATACCACGGTGGATTGGTATACTTGTTCTCAATTTGTTGGGATGGCGTATCGAGGGAAAGATCCCTGATCTAAATCGCAGTCTTCTGATTGGTGCGCCTCATACATCCAATTGGGATTTTGTTATAGCGATGGCTAGCATTTTAGCGATTAATTTAAAAATGTTTTGGCTTGCTAAACACACTATATTTGTGCCGTTAATACGCCCAATTTTTAATTGGTTGGGAGGAATTCCTACAAACCGTAACGAGCCGAGAGCTGTGGTCGATCGTGTAATAAATATTGCGGAAAAAGAGGGGAGTGTCGTGATAGGAATTACTCCCGAGGGAACTCGAAAAAAAGTGGTCAAATGGAAAACCGGTTTCTTGAGATTGTCGAGGAACTTGAGATGCCCCATCATTATGGTCGGTTTAAGTTTTTCCACCAAGAGAGTGATTATAGGAGATTTATTTTATCCCACGGGAAATAATTCTGCTGATCTGGTTGCGATTAGAGAATATTATCAGCAGTTTGATGGTAGGTATCCTGACCAGTTTTGATTGTTGTTTAATTGTTATGCACATGGCACTGTGCCGGTTGCTCGTTGGCTTTGAAGGCTTAAAAGTGAGCCGCGATTCTTTAAAATAGAAAAATAGGGTACTTTACATGGCAGACTCGGCATCACCTCTTTATCGATTACTCGTTATCTTTGCCGCATGCACAATTATTGTGGGCGGTATGAAGTTGGCTGAGGAATTAATAGTGCCGTTCATTCTTTCGATCTTTATCGCCATGGTAGTTTCCCCGCTTGTTACTGTGCTTCGCATGCGAGGTATTCCTCATGGGGTTTCTATCATTTTAGTTGTCGGCTTAATGCTCTCTGCCGGCTTATTATTGGGAGCAGTGATTGGATCGGCAATGGTAAACTTCCAAAAAGATATACCAGATTATTCGGCAAAACTTGCAGTAATTAGTTCAGACATTCAGGCTTGGTTCGCCGAGTTCGGTATTGTGATTAGTTCAGAACAATGGCAAAACAGCTTTGATCCGGGTGCGCTGATGGGGGTGGTGGCTAATACGCTTGCTTCTTTTGGAAACGTAATGACAAATGGGCTGATGATCTTATTGACCGTAGTTTTTATTCTTGCCGAAAATATGGGCTTCGCTGAAAAATTGAGTTTAGCACGTGGTCCACAAAGTTCTAGCGTCTGGCTAAAAACTTTTACAAAAAGTGTCAACAGCTACATGGCGATAAAAACTGTTATTAGCTTTATTACTGGCCTCTTGATTTTTTTATGGTTATCTTTTCTCGGTGTTGATTACGCTATTTTATGGGGGTTATTGACTTTTTTGCTAAATTTTATTCCCGCTGTGGGATCTGTGATTGCCTCATTACCTCCTGTTCTGTTGGCTATAGTTCAACTTGGTTGGATGCCAGCTGCACTCTCTCTTGTTGGATTTATTTCGGTTAACATGCTCATGGGGAACCTTGTAGAGCCGAGATGGATGGGTCGCGGACTGAATCTATCGCCCTTAGTAGTTTTTGTTTCTTTGGTATTGTGGGGCTGGGTACTAGGTCCAGTGGGGATGCTCCTTTCCATTCCTTTGACCATAATGCTTAAGATAGGTTTAGAGAGTCAGAATGAGACAAGGTGGATTGGTAGCATGCTCGGTTCTGTCACAAGTAATTCAAGCTTATGACCAACGAGATTATAACTATTTCAGAATATATTCAGCTTGTTTCTGATAATTAGATGGCTAATTCCTTTACTTTTTGCAAAATGTCTTGCGCGGCCGTTTCAGGTCTTACATTACTGTCTACGTGAGCTACGCTACCGACTTTATCAATATAAAACGTTACTCTTTTACTCGCCATTCCAAGAAAAAGAACATCATATTTCCGTGAAACTTGCTAATCTGAGTCACTTAATATCGGGAATTGTGCATCTAACGCTTTGGCGAACTGTGACACTCGTTTTATATTATCGGTGCTTGCCATGAAGTATGCTATCCCCATTTCATCTAACGGGTGTCCGTATTCGGCGAATTATTTGCATTCTAGCGTGCAACCCGGAGAAAAAGCTCGTGGGAACCACGCTATGACGACCGATGTGGTCGCTGGGTGTATAGGAGTTTCCATCAGAGCTTTGTATCGTGAAATCTGGTGCTCTATCACCTGGCTCAAGCGCGTTAGTGGATAGGGGAGTGACCACAAAAATAATGACAGTGAGTAGTGTAGACGTCGCTCTCAAACCTACGCCACCTCCAAGTGAAATTGGATTTCCAGTAATTTGTAAATTTACTTTTGATGTTGATAATACGATTGGTTTATAGCTTTCGATTAATCGTGTAATTAAAGTGCAGGTTAGTGATTAACTCATTTATAAAGTTTAGGTCGCATAATATTACCTAGGTTTTTTCTTGGGAGCACAAATTGTGTGATGTGGCTTTATTTCCTATCCCGGTGAAGTTTAAAGCGAATATCCTAGTTGCGCAAAGAAAATCCTTCCCAAAGGACTATGTTGTTTAGAGTCGTAACTGAAGTTACCCCCGTCGTTGACCCGCGGTGGAAGCTCGTCGAATAAGTTTTTGACTCCAAAACTTATTGATATTTCACCTTTATCAGAAGCATTCGATACATAAAAAGAATATTTAGCGTCAATACTGGTATATGCGTCTATGTCCTCATTTACATTTTTGTAACTGCTCACTCGATAAACATTAAGATCTGCGCGTCGTTTATTTCCCGTCCAGATAAGATTCGAACTAATTTTAGTCTCTGGGAGCGAACGAGCAAAGTTTGATCGGTTTAGCTCACCCGCTACGTCAATCACATTTCCGTTGGGTAATGAGATTTCATAATTCAGAAGATGCATACTGTCAAAGCTAAGCAAAAGACTATCTTTAAGTTTCCACTTAATGGCTAAATCCAATCCACTAACGTCTACTTGCGATGCGTTAAAGTAATCAACGATGACCCCCGAAAGATTTCCACTCGCACTTCGTATGATAGCTGAGTCGTTGGGATTAGAATTTACTTTACTCTGAGCATTCTCAACCGTAATCAGATCGTTGTACCCAACCATCCAATAATCAAGTTTTATATCAAACACTTTACTTGGTTGAATATGAACTCCAAAGTGAAAGTTATCTGACTCTTCTGCCACAAGACTATCTGAGCCCGCCTGAAGAATTCTGACAAACGTGGGGCTACCTTTATCAGAGCCATCAGAGTCTTTGTCTTGTATTCGCTCGAGTTGCACTTGTCTGGCATGCACTTGTGCCAAGGAGGGTTGACGGAATGCAGTACTAGCAGAGGCTCTCAAAGAAAGTTTAGGGTTGATTTTCCAATTTAAAGCCACCTTGGGGTCTAATGAAGTGTCGCTATCGAGATTTTCATATCGTAGTGCTGCAGAAATTAGAAAATCCTTTTTAAGTGGTATTTGAGTTTCAACAAAAGCTGCGTAGTCGGTGCGTGATTCATCCATCTCGGACACACCGCCAAGGAATATAAGATCTACAGGTATTGGGTCACCGTCTGAGTTAAACTTTATCTCGTAAAGGTCATCAGCTTCTGTGGTATAGGTTTCCCTTCGGATATGGATGCCCGCCGCCAGGCCTATATTCAGTTCAGAATCTATAGAATATATGTCCCCGCTTATTATACCATCGACTACGGTGAGCTTCGAAGTTCGCTCGACCTCAGTTTCGTAGGCAAGGTAATCATAAAGCGCTTGACTATTATTTTCTGGGATGAAGGGATCATAATACTCATCAGCATTAGGGCCCCCAGAACCATTGAATGCATCCTTTAGTCTCGATGAAATTGTATCGGGTTGGATGGCCTTATATACGTTTTGGCTGTGAGTTAGAGCAGTTTCCCAAGCCCAGTTATCATCCCAATACCCCTCTAGCCCCATAGACGCTCTGATGGTTTCATTGGCTCGTGGGGCGTTGGGAGATGGGTAACCGAAAGCAAAAGGTCTCCCCAACCAAGTTAATGGGATCTTTAAGGGGTTGCTTGGATGTGTTGCTGGGATCAAGGGAAATGTCAGGTCAGGATAGCTAGGTGATTGTGGATTTTCAGTTACTTTGTTATTGCTGTAACCCAAGTCTGCGGAAAGTTTAGAGCCGTTTGAAAAGTTGTGTGTTAGATTTGTAAAAAATTGCAAGCGAGTTTCTGCCGCAACTAAGTTAAATCTTGGACCATAAAAGAAACGACACACAGACGAACTCAAGATAGCTTCGGTATATTCCTCACACTGCGCATTAGGTATGTATTCTCCTTTAGCATAATCTCCAGCGTAAGGACCCGATGATACAGAGGCACTTGAGCTCGTAATAAAGGTGCTACCAAGCCCACTGATGGCGTTGTCGATTAATGTGGGCCTCGATGGGCCTCGTAATGCTGATCTTTGGAGATAGTGGGTGGCTAGAGTAATTGACGTGTCACCGAATTGATTACCCCAGAGGACGCCTATGCTGTTGTCGCTTTGATCACCATTGTGCACGCGTTGGTGACCACTAGTAATCTCAAAGCCATCAAAGTTGGTGCGAAGAATAAAGTTGATAACCCCTGCAATCGCATCTGATCCATAAGTGGATGCTGCCCCTTCTTTTAGGACTTCAACGCGCTCAATGGCATTTATCGGAATACTGCTTGTATCCACGAATACACTTCCATCATTAGCAAGTGCGCCAGAGACTGCTTGACGTCTTCCATTCAACAGCACCAGTGTTGAACTGAGTCCAAGGCCTCTTAAGTTAATATTTTCCGTACCCTGCGAGAAACCTTGGGTAAGAGAATCAGATCTATTTTCTGCACCAGAGCTTACTGTTAACTTGTTGATAATGTCAGAAACTGAGTTGGCGGCAAGGCCGTCTATATAATGCTGCTGGAGGATAGTTATAGGAACCATCTCATTTTGCGTTAAACCTTTGATATGAGTTCCTGTCACGCGAACTTCCTCGATTATTTTATCTTGCATGGTTTCCGCAAAGACAGCGGTTAAGCTTAAAAGTAACCACAGCCCGACGATATATCGGAGTGACGGTTTTTTGTTAACTCTCAAAGCTTCCGACCAATGTGCTAATTTCATATTTGTCTTCGTCCGAAAAGATTGTCAAGGATGATGAATTTGAGGATTTGTCTTCAGGACAATGATAATAAGTAGAACCAATAGGATGTCAACCCACAATAGCACATTAGGTTTACAAGTTGCGAAGCACTTGATATTTTCTGGCCTTTTTGAAGTCAGAAAAATTAATTTTTTGGTATAATCCAATACCTCTCTATGCGGTGCTCGCAGTTGCTTGTGCAACTAAATGATAATCACAGGTGCCTTGACTTCTTTATGATGATCGACGGTAAATGTAGCAATTGATTTTGAAAATTTAGAAAAGTACGCTAGTTCTGTCCGGCTATATATGATTAACATTCACCAAATCGTTGATGAAAACGTATAATTTGTGGTCAAAAATTAACTGCGAGATTAGGTGTTTGCCTAAGTAAGTCATAGAGAAGGTATTAAATGTATTCATTGAATTTTGATGTGATAATCATTGGGGGCGGTATGACCGGGCTTGCTATGGCTGGGCAACTTGGTGGACTTGGATTAAAGATTGCCATAATTGAAAAAAAAATCCCAGAGCCTTACTCTTCCACTCAGGATTTTGATCTTCGGGTATCTGCTTTAAGCCCTCAGTCGGCTAAAATGCTGGAAAACATCGGTGCTTGGGAGTGCTTAAAAAGTATGCGTTTTTGCCCATACCGCCAAATGCGCGTTTGGGAGATGAGAGGATTCGGGGATGTTACATTTGAGGCAGCCAAAATTGGTGAGCCTTATTTGGGGTATATTGTCGAAAACCGAATTGTGCAACTCGCACTCCTAGAGTCTATTGAAAAAATTAAAGAAGTTAATATTTTGAGCCCAGCAACCTGCCTCACATTTGATAGAAATGGATCAGGAGTGTCGGTAACGCTCGAAGATCAAAGGGTTTTAAAATGCCGACTACTTATTGGTGCTGATGGGGCAGATTCGGAAGTGCGAGATTCTTTTGGGATGTCGATACGATCGGATGCATATAATCAATCATGTCTAGTGGCATCAGTCATTACTGATTATCCTCAGCAAGAGATAACTTGGCAGCGCTTCACAAGCTCCGGACCACAAGCATTTTTACCTTTATCGGGTCATCACGCGTCACTAGTTTGGTACGATCAGCGGGAAATAATAGATAGTTTGATAAAACTTGATCTCCCTGAACTTGAAAAAAAGTTTCAAGAGAAATTTCCGGTAGAACTTGGACCTGTCAAAGTTCACTCGATCGGTAGTTTTGATTTATTTAAGCAACATGCAAAAAAATATGTGCAAAATCGACTTGCACTTATTGGAGATGCGGCCCACACAATCAATCCTCTTGCCGGTCAAGGTGTAAATTTGGGATTTCAAGATACCCAGTGTCTGAGCCAAACTATTAGCAAAGCTTTGGAACAGGGAACTGATTGGTCCTCTTATCGAGTTTTGATGGAGTACCAGAGACATCGAAGGTGGGTCAACGAGTTGATGTTGCGGGCAATGGACGGTTTTTATTATGGCTTTAGTAATGATATTGCGCCACTGAAATGGGCTAGAAATTCAATACTGGCGGGAGCAAAAAATCCCATTATTAACCAAAGTGTTATGCGCTATGCTATGGGAATCTAGTTGCTTTAATTAGTTCTATATCAAGTATGAAGGAGCCTTATGGCGTTGCTGAAGCTGAAGTCGCTTTGAAGTTTAAGCGGTCTTTGTTTTTGTAAAATTAAGAATGTATAGTGCTTTGTTAGTAGCGCTGTATACAAGTCGCATGCTGAGGATGATAAAGCACATGCTCTTTAAATCACAAAATTTAGGGCTTCAAGAAAAGTTGTTATTGTTTTCAAAAGGAAGAAGAATGAAAAAGAAATACAGACTTTTTAGGTTTCCTCTAGCTCTCTGTGTTTTGTTGATCTCTGGAGCTCACTCAGAGCAGGTAAGGTATGTGATTGACTCAAGCCACACATATCCCTCTTTTGAGGCAGACCACATGGGTGGACTTTCGGTGTGGCGAGGTAAAATCAATTCATCCTCAGGCTATATACTCCTGGACAAAAACGCGTCCACTGGAGCTGTGGATGTAACATTGGATATGTCAACCATAGATTTTGGACATGAGGGCATGAATGACCATGTGCGCAATGAGGATATGTTAGACGTTGAGAAATTCCCAATATCTATTTACACAGGTAAGTTAGCTAGATTTGTCGCGGGTAAGCCAACTGAAGTGCACGGCGAGCTTACTTTGCGAGGAATCACTAAGCCGCTGGCACTGGAAATAAATCAGTTCAAGTGCATGATTCATCCTAGGAAAAAACGAGAGGTTTGTGGAGCAGACGCTTCCGCAAAGTTTATGCGCGATGATTTTGGGGTAGACTTTGCGAAACAATACGGGTTTAAGATGGACATAAATCTCAGAATCAGTGTGGAGGCATTGGTGGAACAGAACTAACTTTAATCCAGCGGCCTCAATACCGTATGCCTAAATATTATTCGGCGACTTTAATTCTTTCTTCTAATCTTCACACAAAAATAGTTGCTTATGGTACAAGCGACTAGAATCTGTAACGGATTTTTAGCTGAATTCCCTCATTATCTCGATTAGCAAATCCTCGGTTCAACAGTCTACCTAGACTTTCGTGTGCAAATGAACTTGTGTAATCGCCTCCTCTACTAAACACGAAAAAAATTTCGGATAACGGAGCAATCTTGTATCTATATCTTATTTGGATCCCGCTGTTACTCCTACTAAAGTCTGTCGGACTATGTGAGGAAACAAAAAGATTGCCGTTTGACTTTATATCAAAACTTTCGATGGCATCTGCAGAGACACTGGTCCATTGTAATTTAAACCTTAACTCTTGTGTCTCGGTGGGATACCAGTCGAACCTGATGTTGGTAATATATTTGGATGTATCGAAGGTGCTCAATATTTGATTTCCTGAATTCCAGATCAATTCACTATCAGTAATCTCGTATTTTAGGCCTAATGTGAATTGCGTGGTCTTAGATAGGTAAATTTTCGGATCATATGAAATGGATTTTGTAACACCATCTATCTTGTTATGAGATATGGATAAGCCGCCATCATGAAATATTGACCCTCCTCTTAAACCGCTGAAAGATACACCGCCTCCAACATTCTCAGGCTGTTTGAAAATTCCGTTGCCGCGGGTCTCTAGGTCATTCCAACTTTCAGTGTTTGCCCAAAGTTGTGAGGAGACTATTCTTGTGGAGAGAAAATTCCACGATTTTTTTAAATAGAACCGTTGTAAAAGTCTCTGGTTATTTAAATTCTCTTCATACGCAAAAGAAAAGCGAGTTTCTGTTGACAAGAGGTTGGATCGCTCTCCAAATTGTGTTTCCACGAAACTTGTTGACCCAAATACGCTGTTGTAGTTGTTCCTTAGCATGAAGCCCATGTCATTCATATCAAAATTCTTTCCATAATGTACTGCGGTGATCTTATGTTCCCAATTCTTGTTTGGAGCATAAAACCAGTCGAGCCAGCCCGCGTAATCAGTGATCCGAGGAGTCATATTTGGGTCTTGGTCTCTTAAGTCACTTCGCATCAACGCACCACGAAATCGATTAGTTCTGTTAGGTTTTAATTCGAAGTCATAGTTGTCAACTCGCGCAGTGCGATGCTCGGTGCGTATATCTGCATATGTGATTTGATGACCAAATGTGAGCCGCCCGAGAGTGTTGTTAAATTTAGTTGAGAAAAATCGATTATTGAGAATTGCTCCATCACTTTCTTCTTGCACAGCAAATATCCCTAGTCCAATTTGATCCGACTGATGTATTGCCTTTACGGCATACTTGATCTGTATTGGGGAGCCATTATCGTCTTGACCAGCGCCCAGTCGACGGGTATGTAAAATCGTCTCTCGCGTCCAGCCTCTAGTGGGTATTGAATTGGTAAATATCGTTTGGTTGTTGGTAAAGAACAATCTCTTTTCATCTACAAATGTCTCTATTGCTGAAAAATTAATGACTAAATCGTCACTCTCCACCTGACCAAAGTCCGGCTTTAATGCCCCGATTATTTCAGTGCCTAAAGTTGGGGTCCAGTTGAAGTCAACACCAATTGAGGCTTCATCGTCTGGTATGGTAGTTTTTTTGGAAAACATTTTGTGTTTTAACGCTAAATATGGTGAATAATTAAAGGATTTTGTTTGTTTTGGGGTGACCTCTACAGGTACCCAGTCCTCGATGAAGGAGGGTTTACTGTAATGTGTATTAGGGAAAGCGAACCGCAAACCTTTGCTGTGGACTAATCTTGCGAACATAAATGTAATATTTTTCTTTCCACTTTTTTGAGATATTGGGGCTACTGACCAAGGAATATGTATTTCGGTATACCAATATTGATCGTCAGCACTGGTTGCTGATGTCCAGATACCATCCCACGAAGAGGAAAAGTTGCCAGGACTTAATATCCCGTCCCTCTGCCCGTTGGCAGAGCTTACAATGAAGCTATATCCGATATTGGAGCCCTCATCAAAGCCGATGTACACCTGATTTGAGTCTGTGGAGCTATAAATTGACTTCATATCACGTGCATATACCCTCTTTGTTCGATCTGACAGTTTTGGTTGGTAGTTTTTAAAACCAATATAGATACCTTTTTCGTTTGTGGCGACGAGCGCGATAGTTTCATATCTCGCGGGGCCAAGGGTCAGCGGGGAAATTGTCACAAATTGCTCAAACTTTTTGGCGTCATCCCATTGTTGCTCATTGAGAACGCCGTCAATTACTATTTCTCCTGCTGCTGGCCAGTGGATTGAAGCGCAAAGGGAGTAAAGCAGAACCTTTCGAAAAGACTTATTAAAACTTTGACTGGGACTCACCATTAGCTTGTATTATTTTCAACTATTCTCGAACAATACGGTATTATCCTTCGGACTCGTTCATCGTAGACGGAATTTTAAACGAGATCATCTATATAATAGAACTTTTTCGATAGCTAACCAAATGATGCCTTCATACCCTGATTATTTAGCCGCTCTTTGTTTATTTGCCCGAGATGTCCTCCAAGGAGATGAATTACATGCCTATTAAAAATCTTAATACTACCTTACAAAACAAGAAAAGTTATATTAACTATTTGGTGAACTTGTAAAGTTTAAGATGCTGTAAAAATAACAATGAGACGATACGGGACTCTTGGATATACTTTCATCTATTGAGGAATGTACCGATAGAGAGTTGGTGGACAATACTTTTAATGAAGCGAATGTGAAAATTTTCGTTTAGAAAGATGGTGTCGTCATTTTGGGCTATCACGCTTTTATTGGGGGGGTAACGAGTAAGTTCCCGTGTTTATGGTGACACAACATATAATCTTCGTTGATATTCTCCGTAGAAATATCGCTGAGAAAGTAAAAAGAATGTTTTAGGAGCTCTGTGCAAGAATTTAATTCACTGGCCTATTATTTTAAGATGAGATGGTGCTATGAAAATTATTTTAGCTTTTGTGATCGTGGGTGTAATTGGGTTTTATTTGGGGTACTTATGGGTTGTGAGCCTTTGTGCATTTGGATGTGTTTTCGCAGTTATCCACTTAAATGATAAAAGGAGAGAAAGATTGCAGGGAGAGAAAGAACACCGAGAACCCTAATAGATAGCTTGGACAACTTTAAGTCTCCGAGACAGGGATCTTTCTCAGACTGATTATTTATCACGATAGAAACCTGTAACATACTTTTCAAGGGCTAAAGGTGCGGAGTTGATCATAGTGCCATTATAGCTTTATCCTGCTAACCAATAACAAAAAGCTAAATCGCGCTTGTTTTATCACTTATTTTATTAGTGTTTATTTAAAAAAATTTAAGATAAGAGAGAGAATAATACTTATTACTATGCATGTCACAACAGGGAATGCAAACGAAGAATTTCCCGACTGAATGAATATGTCGCCCGGCAGTTGTCCTAACGGTAGTTTCTTTAAATATGGATAGAAAAAGCCAATTAATACTAGAATGAGTCCGGAAATAATTAGGATTTGCTGCACAAGGTGTCTCCAGCAGTTGTTTGATAATCTTTAGATCAGGTTTTCAGTATTCTTGGTTCCTGTGGGGTGCGCAGTCCCATTAATTACAAGTTTGGGAGACACTCCTATGTCGATTAACTTTGGTCGCGTTTCGAGGTAGTTTTTCACTGGATCAATAGATTCGATTGCTTTGAGTAGCTTCGTTATTCGTGGAAACTTTAAAAATAAATTCTGATAGAGTGTTCTTGCGACATCGAGGTGATGATAAGCAAGAAAATCACATGCTCTTGGCTCATTATCAACAAAAAAATAGCCGGACGTCGAAGCAAGCGCATGTTCTAGGTTTTCAATTTTCTTTGTCAAAGTGGGTAATAAGGAAGCTTTTTTTGTTGAGAAGTCCTTTCCAACTGCAAAATTTAAGATTGGATTAAGAGGTAAAAATAAATCATGCGCTCCTAACAGAAAAGAGTGCATTTTTGCAGCGGTTAAAGGATTGGTGTGATTAAGACCGGCTAGGTGCTCAATGTACCCCAAAATCGCAATGCTTTGAGGAATCTGATGAGCATCATCTACAACCAGTAAGGGTAATTGCTTGAAGGGCAATGTTGGTTTTACATTTCCCCAGTCTTTTTTGAAATACTCCCAGGACATCTCATAGTTATACCTTATCCCAGCATAGTGCATTAGCATTTGAGGAGCTTCTGCAAGAGCCCTCATCTTAAAATAGACTAGCTTTAGCGCCATTGAAAACCCCAATAGGTCAGGAAACCTAACTTATGAACAATATATTGAGTGTACTTAAATTCTAAGGAAATTGGATCTCATATTTTGATATGCGGAAACGCTTTCTCCACATGAGTATAGAGTTAGCAAATACAGCGTCTAAAATATCTTGATCAGTTAAGGTTTACGTGAACTCCTCAGCAAAGAAAAAACGAGACAGAACAGCACTTATTTGCTACGAAAACCGTCAAAATTTGATACGAGTTTTCTGTACTGAAAGCAGTAAAAAGTCCAGTTTGCTACTACATTGAATTACTTATTTGATTATGTAACTGTGCGGGTGTTATCGAGTTGCGTTTTGTCAAAACAATAGAAGTGAATATTTATCTTAAGTAAGTCTTATCTTTATGTTAGAGGCGGCTATAAAAGAAGGGAACCGGATAACGTATGTCGCTAAAGTAAAGGACTCTGAACTTTACAAAAAATATTTTAGGGCAGCGTCGTATCTTGAATGGAGAGGCGACTTCAAAATAGTTTGTGGAGGACCGGTAGAAGCTACTAATGAGGGGCACTCAATGAAATTTGCAGCAGCCTAAGAGTTTAGAAGTGTGGAGGAAGCAAAAAACTATTACAAAACCGACGATTATCAAGCAGTGTTAAAAAATTTTGGGGCCAGACATACAAGCTGTCATAGAAAGAAATATTTGTGTTGTCGAAGAATTTTAAAAATATCTCTTTTAACGCTCTCTTGCCATTTTGAAGATTCCGTGTTGTGACTTGCTATTAAGTTATGTTAGCTGTGCCGGAAAATAATTGTTTATTTTGTTTGTTCAATAAATATCATCACTTCGTCTATACACTCTGTTAGTGTTTTGAAACTTTATCTCGTCAAATAAGAGACTTTAAAAAACTCAAGCGCAGCCTCAAACCGATGTGACCAATCATGTTGATGATGACTATCCCCTTGAAATACAGCGCTAGTGTAAGTTAGTGAATTAGTCTTTTTACAAATCTTGTCAATTTTGGCCTGATATGGTTCGTATAGGGAATCAAGTCCCTCGGTACCCCTGTCAAAATAAATTATCGGCATGTGTTCGTTTTTCAGAGAGCTCTTCACATAATTAATGAGCGCATGTGCAATGTAAGGATCGCCCCGGGAAATTTTCTTTCCTGAGGGCAGTGTAAGATATTGACGCAACAATATGCCGGTCCAATGTGTGGACATACAGCCAGTAAATCCGAACAGGCTTGGATTTTGTAAGGAAAGGTCTAAGGCTGCCAGAGCCCCCATACTAATCCCAATCGTCCCAAAATTCCTTCTCGACAAAGTTATATGAAATTGCGCCTCAAACCAAGGCTTCAACTCCTCAACAATGAATCGTGAGTATTGAAAATCTTTTGCGTCAATAAAACGCGAATATACGAATTTGGTTATGGGGTTCTTGATGAACTTAATAGACTTCTTTGGAAAATATTCGCTGTAGCGACGACTACTGGAACCAAAGTTTTTTCTAAGGGCTTTAGCACTGCTTACGGCTACTATCAAAATGTTAGAGAAGGCAATTTTACCCTGCTCCAATTGACCATGATTGATATCCAGTGAAAGAAAAGGGGCACTGGAGAGAAAATTTTCACCGTCATGTAACAATATCACTAGTGTTTTGTCTGACACGGGTTCTTTTTTTTTCGATGCGTAAACTATGACGTCTTTTTGACTAACATTTTCTGAAAAGAGGGTTTCTTTTCTTATTATTTGGAAGTTCATATTTGTGATTGTAGTTAGACCTTTTGGCTGGTTTTACATGGGTAGACATTGATGATATTCCCAAAATTGGTGAATCCTTTTCATGAACTACTCCTACAAAATTTACGCACATCGGCAAAAAAGTATTTTTAAGAAGTTTCGCGTGATTAAAATTAACTTTTTGGTAATCTTTTAGCAAGTCCTAAACAAACCCAACTCCCATGATAAGAATGTTGTAAAGAGCCCTTTTGCTTCCGTTGATATGCTAAATTAGCAAGAGTCACATAACTAGAAAAGCCGAGTTTGTATAGCGAATAAGTATGTTCTTATATGCATTTCGAAAGATTTAATATTCGTCTATACAGATTGCCATCACATTCAGGAAGCTAGTACTCAGGATCATTAAAAGATCTCTGCCTAAGTTCAATCTAAGGGGTCACAACGATTATGACTATAAAAACGCTTAAATCCACGTCAATTGTAATCCTTCTTTGGGTCGCCTGTCACATTAATGCAAAACCATCTAGCGCTTTGATCCCATATCACCTAAAGGAAATACTCTCTAATTTAAGTGTTCAAGAAAAGATCGAGCTTGTGACAGGGGTTGGCTACGAGCAAAGTCCACAAGGAATGACCGGCTACACAACCTCAATCGAGAGATTTGGTGTTCCGCACATGGCGCTATTGGATGGACCCCAGGGAATTAGAATTGATTGGTCAAAAAAAGATCTCAATTACTCGATTCGTCCAACTGCTTTTCCTACGGCTACAGCTCTTGCCTCTTCATGGGATAAAAAGTTGGTTTTTAAAGTAGGCGAGGCTATTGGTAAAGAAGCACGGCACATCAATGCAGATATTATTTTGGGTCCAGGCATTAATTTGCAGCGAAATCTATTAGGGGGAAGAAATTTTGAATATTACTCCGAAGATCCAATTTTAACAGGACGGATAGGAGCATCGATGGTTATGGGCATTCAGTCCGTTGGAGTGGGAGCTACACTAAAACATTTTGTCGCGAATAATTCTGAAACCAATCGAGCTGCTCTAGATATTGTTGTCGACGAAAAAACACTGAGGGAGCTGTATTTGAGGGGATTTAAAATTGCAGTTCAAGATGGTCAGCCGCGAGCAATAATGACGGCTTACAACCTCCTAAATGGGGTGCATACTTCTCAGGATAGGAGGCTCATTACTCAGATACTAAAGAAAGAGTGGGGCTTTGAGGGGATCGTGATGACTGATTGGATGAGCGGCACCGATGCGGCTCAGCAAATTTCAGCTGGAGTGAATCTTATAATGCCTGGTAGCTCGGATGACCGTTCTTCCATAAAAAAATCGCTGCAATCTGGAAGACTCCGAATGGAACAACTTGATCAATCTGTAGAAGAGGTTTTGAGGTCGGCAATAAACCCATTGCCGACCTTGCACAGTTACAAATTATTAAATAAAGAAAAACTCCTGAAAAATAATCGCTCGCTGGCCCGAGTCGCTGCGGCAAATGGCATGGTTTTACTGCGAAATAAGGGAAAAACACTGCCGCTAAAAAGCAATATCAGGGAAATAGCCTTTTTTGGAAATGGAAGTTATCACTCGTTGATTAGTGGTTTGGGTAGTGGGAGAGTCTGTTCCACTTATAGGGTAAACATAATTGAGGGTGCTTCTAACTTTGGTTATGGACAATCGAAACTACTCGAGGAGATTATGAGAAATTATCTTCCCAAATCTAATCCTCACTCGGTATGCGATTATGGTGGTGGTTTTGGTCGAGATCCTGAATTGATCGATGAAAGAGATATTAGCGAGAAAGAAATTGGCTTGATCGAGAGACAAAGCGATGCCGCGATAATCACGATAAGAAGGCTACCCGGTGAGGGAAAAGATTTGTCTGAGGAAGACCATTTTGAGGTAAGCCAAACTGAACTATCCTTAGTTCGATCAGTTTCAGACATTTATAGAAATAAGAAAAAACCAGTGATTGTAATTTTAAATGTGCCCGCCCCAATAGAAACAGAGAGCTGGGCAGATCATGCAGATGCGATTCTAGTTTCTTGGTTAGGAGGGCAAGAAATGGGGAACGCTGTTTTTGATATTTTGACCGGGAAACAGAATCCGAGTGGACATCTGACAGCCTCATGGCCAAAAAAATATTCTGATCTTCAGTCAGCAAGTGGATTTCCCGGGATAGGTACCTCAGAAAAACTTATACCAATTTTTGGTGGTGGTGACATGGCTAAACCCACAAAAATTGAATATCTAGAACAGGATTCGGTTGGGTACAGGGATATTCTTCAATCACAGAAATCGGTCGCATACCCTTTCGGATTCGGTATGCATTACACAGAGTTCGAATTAAGTAATATGTATATTAAGCAGCGGCCCCATAATGTCGAGGTTTTAATGACGATTACAAACATAGGAGAAGTCTCTGGCGCTGATGTGATACAAGTTTACAGTGTTAATTCCGATAAAGGTGATGTTACGTTCAGAGAATTGAAAGGCTTCAGAAAGACCGATATTCTCAGTCCTAACCAATCAGCTGATGTCACGGTGACCATTCCATATCGTGAACTTGAAATATTTAATAATGATAATGATTGTGGTTGGATGTTGGAAAAGGGTACTTATCTATTTTTTGCCGCTCATTCGAGCCAACATATTATGTCTTCAGGAATGATCAAGCTAAAGGGATATCCTTCATGTGAAAAGAATGGATAGAGGTCTCGTCGATCTATCCAATTATATTGAGAATTTAAGGAAATACTATCTGACAGGGCTGGTGATATTACCGATTTATAATCAAAGTAAGAGACGTGATTGCGGCTGAGAAAGTGGTAGCAAAAAATAATAAGCATATAAAGCAGTACAGAATTGCGAGGGTGACCAACAATCCTGAAATAATCCATTTGGCGGGAGTATTTTTGTACTCATTCAGTGGCATTGGCAAAATACTCGAGGCAACTTGAAAGGGAACTCGAATTAAAAATAAACTCAAAAAGAAGCTTAAAAAACAGCACAACAATACGAAAAAATTAGCAATGTCGGATACAAAGCTCACACTATTTTGAGAAGACAATATTGTAGTTCTGAGTACCACGCATAGTAGAAAGATGACGGACGCCATAAGTGGATTTTCTTCAATTTTGGTTTTTATTGCTTCTTTCATATTGTAGATTACGCTTTGTCAGGCTCCCCGTATTATTTGCTAGCCTTTAATTAGCGAACTTACCCAGTCGGTCTATCCGGAGGCATTTCAATAGATCGAAATTGCCTTATTGCGCGTTAGAAACACGTAGTAATCTTTGCAGGGCAAGCGAACGTACATAAAAAGTATTTGAAATAAGAGGCTCTTATGAGAGCGATTAAAAACTCAAAGTATTTGGATATCATCAGGAAGAGCGGAGCAGGTTTATTGCTATTCTTTGCCGTAAAAGGTGCAATTTACACATTTATACTAGCAATGGGATACCTTTACATAAGCTGATAAATGATAAAAGCAGAGTGCGATTTTGACTGACCAGCATCGTTGTTAGGTAAATCAAAGCGATCAAGGTGTTACTTAATGAGACCATAGAAGGATGTAATTTGATGAAAAACTTCGATTATCAAGACGTACTGTGGTGGGAGGTTGCCCATAATAATTTGGTAAGCATTTTAGTTTTTTGGTTACTTGTCCTCGGCGTTACGGTGGTCTTACTCGTTAACAGAAAATGAAATCAGCGCCGACGTGGTTCGGTCAGGCGCCTATATTTCCTATATTTCCATGGCGGAACATTTCTATTCAGTGACCAAATACCGAACCCCTTCACTTGCGCTTTTTGTAATGCCTTCCAGTATACCGGCTCTTGATTATACTTTTTGTTTATCCATGCTAGTCCGTTAGCGGCCAATTCTAAACAAACGTTTCGATCATCAACATATAAAGTCGCTAATGATTCCTCGAAGTGATCCGTGTAGTGCTGGAATACTACCTTCACCTCTGTCTTGATTAATAACCTCTCCAGAGCCAATACTGCGGCTCTGCCACCTCTTTGAGTGTATTCTGGCGTTTCGACATGATTCAACCTTAATTCAAAACAAGGCTTCTTCATTGATTCTGTTTTTTCTTCTAAAAACTCCTTTGGGATTTCGGCTAAGACAGAGTTTCCACCAATCACGTTGAAAACTTTGATATTGAAAGCATGTTTTGGTGGTGTTTCATGACACTGCACCCACGATTTGTTGATAAGGTAGCTTTCACTGTCATTCTTTTTATAAAACCCCAGAAGCCTTGCAACTATGAGAAACACTACGAGGATAAGAAGAAACCAATCCATAATCATTCCTTACTTGAATGGACACCCAAAGACTCACCAATAGATGTTGTCTTAATGATCACATGCCATTCTTAAAACGTTTGTTTGAAACAACTTCTGAATCTCGAATCCTCTTGAATGCATTGACGTATTCAACAAGTAAATCAACGCAGAATTCCAATCTTTCCATTAACGAATTATGATTACCATTGTTTAAGGCGCTGTTTTCATTGAGAACCGATTCAACATTTCGTACTATCAAATGCTCAGGTAAGTAACAGATACGGCTATTTTTATAACTGCTAGCCCGTAGCTCACTGATTGGGTAGGCTCCACCAATACCGGATGAAACTGCCGTTAGCAGAGCCGGCTTGTGAGCCAATTCACCCCCACTAAAGTGTAGGAAAAAGTTTTTTAGAGCGGCTGGAACCATCCCATGCCATTCGGGGCATACAATCACAAATCCGGAAGCGGCTGAAATGTTATTTTTCAACTCTGCAACATCAACTTGTGATATTTGACCCTGAGTTTCATCCATACCCCAAAGCGGAAGCGTCTGATCTGCTAGGTCAAGGATAGAGACGCCATTCACGGTGCCACGCCCCATTAAAGACGACACGAATACCTTCGAAACTTTCAGGCTCTGTGAGCCTGGTCTATGACTGCCGGAAACTACAATGATTTGTGTCATGAAATCTTCTACCTCAGAAATTATGGGCCGTATACCAACCATGTACTTAAAGTTTTTTTAGTTTTTTAGAACCTAACTCTATTACGTATCAAGCGATGTCAAGAGCATACTTTTTACTAAATAAGAGTAGAAAAAGTTTTTTGGGGCTTTTTTTTGCTTATATTCATGTCTCATCCGCGTCATACATAGTCAAAGAACAGATATAAAAGCAAACACTTTTTAGATAACGCGCAGAATTTAAGTTCAGAAATCGTCCACACATTCATGAGGTTAAGTTGCCTTGCTTTTATTACTCCGTTGAATCCATGTTAGTTGGAATATGAGATGAGCTTTTATTATTCTCAACTACTTTTGAAATGTTTAATTTAAATAGTAATGACAATTAGATGTCGAGTTATTTAGAGCGATGAATTGGTGGGTGGACCCTTTCTGGGATCTTTTGCTACACAAGATATGACAGGATATACATTTCAAAATGTCATGACATACACCGTAAAAGATTTCTATTTTTAGCCACTTATTAATACCAAGACTTTTAGTGTGTGCCTGAGGTTACGAGAAACATGACTGTTCTTAACACCTGTTGACTTTGGGCATTAAAATCTTATATACTATACCCCCTATGGGTATCTGGATATTAGCTTTCGCGTTTTTTTTTCAATCTTTCAATCTAGAAGCGAGACCCATCTCATATCCGGGAGGGTCAACGGTCATGGGATTTTCTAATCATTTGAAGGAATCTATTTACTATCACTACTCCCCTTCACACAAATATTCTGTTGGAGTCGAAAGCCTAAAGAACAAGTACTATAGAACAAACCTTTCTTATCTGAGGTTGACTTATCTTTTGAAACGCATAAATACCAAAGATTCTCAGGTTAATGTTTATTTCCAATCTGGGATCAGATTTGACAAATTTCATGATAATTTCTTTGGGTTACGTGGAGATTGGGAGACAAGAAGATGGTATGTGGATTTTAATTATAAGGAGCTAGAGACGAACAATCTCACTTATACCCATCAAGATTATCAAGTCGGTTTTGCTCCCTATCTCGGTGAGTATGGCGATTTACATACATGGGTAATGCTCAAAACAAGAACAAATTCTCTCACTAAAAAGTGGTCAGCTTACCCTGTGATAAAATTTTTCAAAGGTAATTTGTTGTTTGAGTCTGGATACAGCAGAGACAATGAGTGGGATATACATCTTATGTATAGGTTTTAAGGAAGTTTTTGTGCGCAAATTATTCACGATAGGACTCTCAGTGATTGCCCCGATTATGTCACTTTATGCCGAAGTGGAGGAAGAGCATGATCACCTTAACCACATACATAAAGAATCAATTGATGGAGATAAATTTGACGTAGACACCAGAAGATTCAATGAATTCATCAATGGGCTCTCTGATATGAAAGTTGCGGTTGTCAGCGTCAACGGGATGGTCTGTGATTTTTGCGCCAGAGGCATAGAAAAAACATTTAAGAGGAACTCTGAGGTATTCAAGGTCGATGTTGACTTAGGTAGAGGGAAAGTGCTGATCGCTTTTTCGCAAGGCACAATCATAGACTTTGAATACATCAGCAGAAAAATTTTGGAAAATGGACAGACAGCTACGAAATTGGCTGTCTTGGAAATCCGATAATTATGCCTAAGTTTGATATGTCCTTGAGTTTCTTATCACTCTTTGCAGCCTCTTCGACCTTGATTTGTTGTGCGATGCCCGCGTTATTCGTTGCTTTGGGAGCGGGCGCTTCCTTAGCCACTTTGGTGACTACCTTTCCACTTTTAGTATCGTTATCAAAGTTTAAGATTTATATATCAGCCTCAACTTTCATAATGTTAATAATTGCAGGGTATTTCAATTACGTAAGCTTTTATTCGCCATGTCCCCTCGACCCTGAGTTAGGAAGACTTTGCTTAAAATTAAGGAAACGATCTCGTATTATTTATTATTTCTCATGGTTTATTTTTATTTCTGCCACTATCTTTACTTATCTATTTTCGAGCTTGTATTGATCTTGGTAACGAAGTCTATGCAGGCTGTTGCGATCCCCAGGCTTCCACCACCAAATCGATAAAGTGAGAAGACTTTCATGTATGAGTCCATCAAGTATCACTTGTGTTAAATTAGAGATACTTCTTACTCACCTTATTTCTCTTTTTAAGAAAGTACGTATTTGCATTTTTTGAGTGTTAAAGGGTCAGTTTGATAATGAAATAAATTACCGTCATTATTCTTGTCACTATTTAGCAGTATCGTTTTTTTATGATGTAAAATTTAGGTTTAATTACTAGCTTATAATTCTTTGTCACCAGGAGATTGAATCATGCAGGATTATCTGGTTGTTCACACTTTCAAATCGGAGGAACTAAGGCAAAAACACTTCTCATCAGTCGGTGAAATGTCACAAGACGAAATTGCTGCTGGAATGAAGAATGAAAACGCCAGTTTACAAATGAATTGGAACAATGGTGAAAATGATATGGCGATGTTTTGCTGGTGGAAGGCGAAGTCCCCAGACGCCATATTGGAAACGCTTGGAGACATGTCCGATTCTTTCGACAATGATATAAGAGCGATGCCCAACATCATGGACATGTCCGATCGATGACAAATCGTCAGACCAAGTTCTCGATAATAACTTAAGGCTAGGGTTTTTTCGTTGATATTGCGTCGCGGCCAACTTTGCTTGGGTACATTGGTTTCTTAGAATGAGCTCTAATCTGGTCGAGTGGTACTGCCAATGGTAGGGTGATAATACGTTTTAGTTTTGGAGAAAGCTTCATAACTTAATCACTTTGAATACCAAAAAATTACTATCATATTTTGTCCACCAATATTTAATAATCTGATAACCTTGGTTTTAATGACTAAACATTTGCCGGACAGCAAAGTTTGATTAATTATGTTGTAAATGTCTCGTCATATATGGATCATGAAATTAAGTAAAGGTATTCCTAGAACAAAACGCATAAAAAGTTGAAGTCAGCATTATGAAACCATACCAGATAACGGTGATGTTATTCTTCTCGGCTTCTGGATGTTTTGACAATAAAACCTCAATCTCTTTTGGATATTTGCGTAAGCATTTAAGAGGGATTAAAACCAAAGGTAAGGTTTACATGCTTTGACTGATCAACGTGAAAAAACATGTAAAAAACATAGGTTTTCTGATGTATTAAGGACTATTGTGTTTGCTGCATTCGGTGTTAATTCAAACAAAAACCGTGAACACGACTTTCGGAATGCAAATCCGCTTCATCTCATTATTGGTGGTGTTATCTTTATGATTTGTTTCATAACAACTATTGCTCTGATAGTGAGCATTGTTCTTAGCAACTCTTGATAGGGTATTCAAAAATCTGAACTCTTTTTAATTGATAGCTAAAAAAACTTATAAATAAAGATTGTAATGTAAATGATAATGATTAGTATTAACTTTAGTATCAAATACACTTAAGACCGTCAAGATAATTGGAGACAACATGAAGCACACTAGCGTGGGAGAGCTCGTAGCAGTTTCTCCAAATAATCAATTGTGGAAGTGTAGTTGTTGTTATCAAACACACCTTATGATTGGCAAGGTGTCGTTGAAAATGACCTGCACAGAGGTGGAAGAATTAGCGATAATGTTAAGTGAGGTGATTAACAGACCTTTCTGTCACTGGACAGATGACTTCGAGGGATCGAAAGTTGTTAACTAAGCATGGGTCAAAAGGTTATCTCATGGATGCTTTTGTTGACGGCAATATTCATCAACTAAAAACCATTGACCCCTCTACAGGAAAAGACTTGCTTCACTGGCGATTTGAAAATGAGTGTGCAAGTGATGGAGAGAGGAAACAGGTCCACAAGCTTTTCAAGCAGCTATTTCTACTTTTAACAAGGTATTTTGATAATAACGGTGAATGTTTACTTAAAGCGGGAGTCAGGTCTAATTGTGATAATAATTTTTTATCTGTGCCAAAACTTGTAATTGGATAAGTCCCAACCCACTTACGTTGATTCGACCGCTATTTAGTTGAAGATGTAGGCAGGAGATTAGGTCATGGGGAAGATAGACAGCTATTTTTTAGTGAAGGTTGCGAGATTGGTATGTTAAGTGGTTCGAGAGTAATTATATTTATTATAAATCTCCCTTTTTTGTGTTGTGGGCTGCTCTGCAGTTTCAATGGAACGATTTAATAATAATTTTAAAGTTAAACAATCAAAAGTTTATGAGAAATCGTGGTCTGGGTCCCAAGAAGAGATAGATTTGTCTGAGCAACTTAGCATAATGACGGGACATGTTCGCGCCGGATTAGAACTCCTTATGCGTGGTGAATTCGATATGGCGGAGCCACACCTTATGCACCCGATATCTGAGACAGATAAAGACCAAAAGGATGGTTTCAAAAGATTTGGACTTAATGAGGAGCGTTTTCATGAGCCTGCTACATTAATCCGAAATGGAGAGACCGAAAAGCTTGTCTCAGATAAAGCCCTGCTTTTGATAAGCGAAATAGAACTTATCCAAAAAGAAATTAGGAGCGATGCATCCAGAAACATCTTAACACTGTTGCGTTTAGCTTCAGAAGAATACTCTATTGCTTTGGTTGACGACATAGTTGTTGATGCTAGTGAGTATCAAGACGCCTATGGTTTTATTCTTGAGGCAAAACATCAATCTAGGAAGATGCATCCAGCAATTTCTGGGAAGACACAGGCGAAACTAGAAAATATTGAACACTTGTGGATCGATGGAGTGATACCAACGAACACACCAACTCTCGAAGACGGTATGCGAAAAAGTATTTCCCAGACCGTGAAAGACTTAAACACCCTCTGGGAGGGTTTTCACTGAGATATTTGTTGTGTTTCGCTTCTTATCAATTCGTCAGGATTTAGATGCTCGGTTGCTTTAATGTTTTTCCTTGAATCAGATAGATCACTAGCATATTGAAAAAGCTTGCTTAACACTCGGGATTCATACTCATCTCCTAATTCAACACCGCCTGAAGACAGTAGTTTGGACCATGTATCTCGGACCTTTGACCAGAATAGTGATGTTTTTCTCCAGTAATCATGGCCTTCAGAAAAATCAAATCCTTCGATAAGATCATATCGGTTCACGCCTATCTCAAAAGCTAATACTTCGCTTCCGATATCCCACCTTTGATCTGATTTATCCTTATTATTTGACAATATAATCTTTCTATTGTCTTGTTCGTGAATCCATCCCTCGGGCGTAATTGTGTGGCGATTCCTCCCGATCAAAATGTCGTAGTCACTTCTAATAGTGTGCTCCCGTCGTGGCAGTGGTCGACTAGTCAACTCGCTAGTCCATTGCGATACCTTTCCCGCATGTGTCCACTTGCCAGTAGATTCGTACCGAGGTGAATCGTCAACGTGGAAAACTGCCTGAGACCAGGTTCCTTGGATATCCGACTCTTTTAAACTTTTAGTCACCCAACGACGGTTACCCTGGTACTCTAATACAACCTTGTCCTCATATTCCCAATCCTGTCTCCAGTGTTTCATTACGATCGGGGGGTACTCTGTCTTGTCCTCTCCTACCATCCTCATCACAAGTATATGCTGTAAGCTGATGACGTTTTTGTGATCGGCTATGATAAAAACGTACTCTGTACCCCAAGACTGATAAGGACGCACAATTTCATAATTATTTTTGAAACCTACAGTCTCTATAAACTCAAAAGCTACTCTGTACTCGCCTGTCATGGCTAGAATCGCTTTTCGGTCTCTTTCAAAACTTGATCCGCCTGATTTTTGCAAGCTGGACCATTGATCTTCCGGTCTCTCTGTTAATGTGACGTCGATTCCTTGGGTAGTGCCACCCCTTGGTCTCATGTTTGGTCTATCCGAAATATTATAAGAAAATATATATCTAGTCTCATCATCCGGTTTCTTTTCATGAGCCGCGCCTTTTTCAATTCCAGTAGTCATAAGACTAAGAACCACCGCTGTCGCAAAATATGACTTATTCAAATAATTACCTCAAAGCCCTCAAACACTGGATGTCCGACATACAAATGCCGATGCTTACCAGCATCTCGATGTGAATCTTTGAAAGATCTTGATTTTGTCCAACTTTCAAAAGCTTCTTTTGAGTGCCAGGTGCTGTGAGATGCATAAAGTGTGTGATGGTCTTCTAGAGACCCCTTAATAAGATTGAAAGTCTCAAAGCCGGGCACATCACTCAATCTTGTTTCTCGCTCCCTCCAAATGCTCTCAAACATCTCCTCTTTTCCAGTAGAGACTTTAAATCTGTTCATTGCAATGTACATATGATTCACCACCAAATAAAATTTTAACAATATCGATAATCATTATCATTTACGCTATTTTTATGGGGTTGTCTCATTATGAGAGAATTAAATTTGTGACTACCGATAGTTTATTCACTTATTCACCCTATTTTTGAACTAGCTAAAATCAGGTCAAGGGCCTTTCGAACAATCTAACAGGAGTCAACTCAAGGTAAACCGCTGATTTGACTCGCGGGTGGCTCATTTTAATTGTGTTTCTGGCAATACTCTCAGCTTGAATAAGAGATTTGTCATTTATAAATTCAAGAGACCTCTTAAAAAAGTAGAAATAAATCCGTGGCTGGCGCCCAACGGTATCTATCACTCCTGTGGAAAGTAGGAACAATATTTTATCATTTGTCTACTTTCCCAGAGTACCCTCGGAGGATTCCAATTCTAATTGGATCTTTAAAGATCTGTGGAATTATTAAGGTGGTGCCCAGGGGCGGAATCGAACCACCGACACGAGGATTTTCAGTCCACTGCTCTACCGACTGAGCTACCTG